>JAILFM010000045.1 GCA_024697575.1 Clostridiales bacterium | reverse complement strand
GGGGTGTTTAGAACGGCGAGCAGGTTTTTCGACTGATGAAGTCGAAAAATTGCAGAAATAATTTGTTTATTTCAAGATTTGAGACAAAATCAGGCGGAAAAGATGCCGCCGTTATGAGTGCGGCGATTTAATCAGCGTTTCCTTAGATATCAAGTCGTATGGGCAATCATTAATCGCCTGTCAAACTGAGAGTTTTTTTGATTTGTAATTATTGTTTAAATAATTCCAGAACGCGCTTGAGGGAAGCGTCGTAGCGTGACGTTGTAAACATCAAATACACGCCAATACTTTAAATAATTCAGTTGACTATCAAGTTAAAAAATCAAGAGAAGGACTAATGATTTGCCTGTCGTGCAAAAACGGTCAAATGATTGAAAGTACAAACACATATTTTGCTCAATCAAACCACTGCTATGTAATTATAGAAAATGTTCCTTGTCTTAAGTGTGAGCAATGCGGAGAGACTTATTACCGCGCGTCTGTTCTTGAGAAAATTGATGAGATTTTGGACGGAGTTAAAAAACTAACGGATAGAGTCGCAATCATGGATTTCAGAAACGCAGCGTAAACTGTGGTTATTGACCGAAAAATTAAATCTACTATTTGCGTTTTCGGCAGCGAGAGAAATCCCGCTGCCGAATTTTTGCGTTTTTATTTCTTATGATACCGGATCTTCACTAACCTTGGTAACTTCCCAGCCCTGGAAGGTGTAGCCGTTCTTTGTTGGATTGGTAACTTCGTATGTTGAACCGTAATCTTGTGTTACAACCGATGTTGTTCCTGTTCCGTTATCGGGATTTAATGTTAATTTGTATTTATTTGTTTTAAACTCAAGAAATACACTGGTATCTGCTCCGTTTGTTCCGCCGACTGTTCCCGTCAGGCTACCGCTATGAACACCGACATAACTATGTCCTTCTGCTGCTTTGATATTTTTTATTTCATAAGAAGAACCGAAATCATATTGAGTATAGAAATCAGTAACATCATTAGCCACTTGTAAACCGTTAATATAAACATCTGCGGTACCAAATCCTGAAATGTTACTTTCCTCTTTACCGTCAAGCCAACCGTTAAGATCAAGGTAATACTGTTTCGGTGTCCATTTAGCCGTATATTTCACATTGCCTGTACTGCCGGCAACACCGATATTCGCTGTTTTATTCGCGGGAATTGTGCCCGTAAATTTAACTTCTCCGGTTTTGATATTTCCGACAAACATATTGAACAATACATTCGCAACTGAACCGCTGCTATTGTGAAGAGTGAATTCCGGTCCCTTTGTTGATGAAGAACCTAATCTAATCAACATAGTTGTGTCATCGGACGAATTATGCCAGTATTCCGGAACAACATAATAGCCGTCAGTTGCACCGGGACGGTTATTGGGTATATTTGTTCCGTTTTGAGTTGCAGTGTAAATAATACCAGGCAAAAATGTCATCGGCATCTTATTGACTATTGATGATGTATAAGCAGTACCTTCGGGATAATACAATTCACCACCTTGATTACTGACATTGCTGAACCTCAGCATACCACTGCGATATTTTGTCATATCCATAGTATATTCAACAGTCCAGCCCGCAAATGTGTATCCTGTTTTTGTGGGATTTTTGGTGAAACTGTATCCTTGTGATGTTCTGTAATCTGTATTTGAAATATTCGTGCCGCCACCTTTATAATCAACAGCATATGTATATGTATCTTCTGTCCAGTTAGCGGTTATCGTAACAGCGCCGCCTGATGTAGCGGAAAGGTTTTTGAACCAAACAGGGTATGCCATTTCGCCGTTACCATTGACTTTCGTAGCGTTAATACACTTTGTACTGGAAGCTATCGCTGTCTCCGGACCATCTGTTATGCGATACTTAGCGGTATCATAGTTGACATTAGTGCCTCCGACAGTCCAGCCCGCAAAGGTATAACCCGGTCTGATTGGTTCGGCTATTGCAAACTCCGTATCATATGTTGCGCTTGCAGGATATGTGCTGTTACTTCTGTAACCGTGGTTATAATCGTATGTTATATTGTAGGTTATAGGCGTCCAGTGCGAATACAGCTTGACATTTTCGGCTTTGATCCATTTACCACTTGAATCTGTGTAACTTTGGACACCTGATATTATATTTCCACTTGCGTCAATAATCTGAGTGCCACCGCCGTTTTTAGCCGTGTAATAACCTTGGAATGTATGTCCTGTTCTGGTCGGCACTGTAATACTGCCGGGCGCAGCGTTATATGTCGCAATTTTGCAGCCCTCACCGCTGACGGTGTAACTTGTCACATCACGAACACAGATGTTTGAATATGTTATTGTTTCATTGGTTGTTTTAGTACCTGAAGCGCCGGGTCGTAAAACAACTTTCGGCCTGTTTGATGGTATCGTGTAAGTTTTTCCGTTTTCAACAGATTCACAATAATTCGTTTGCCAGTCCGTTCCATAGTCAATAGTATCGCTACCCGTCAATATTGTCATACGCGGTGATGCACTGTTTGATTTTGTGAAATTATATGTGAACTTATACGTATTACCGCCGATGAGAATCATAGGCACTTGCTGATAATTCATATAGGCATCACTGGTATTACTAAGCTTGAATGATACCGTGTTAGTATCTCCATTAATAGATATATCCTTAACATTAACACCGGTTGTCGGGAAGTTCGCCGCGTCAAAGTCAAACTCATTATCAAGAAGAATATCGTATTTGTTCGGTTCCCATATCGCGTAAAGAGTGTTGTTATAACCAACACTGGCAGGGTTGGAACCGGTTGAGGCGTTTTGATTTGTGCTCCAGCCTGTAAAGGTATAGCCTGTTTTGGTGCCGCTGTAGCTCTTAGTGACAGATGCGGTGTTGTTTGTGCCGATTTTTACATATTCATCCCCCGGGGCAGCCTTGGAACCGCCGTTGGCGTTATAACTGACCTTTGTATAAAGGTTAGCAAGAGCATTATCCAGACTGCTCGCAAGGGTTGCGACATTGCTTGGCGCAGAGTCAAGCTTTGTAAGACCGATAACCGCGTTTTTATACGCCGTCTGCAAAGTTGTCCATCCGTAGCTGGTAGTAGCGTCAAAATAAGTTGAGGTTATGTAGCCGCTTGAATCGACGCCGTTGACGCCTAACTTAGCAAAGGCTTTTATTGCGTTATTGACTGAGGTACGAAGGGCGGATTTGTTGTAATATGTTGCTTTAAGCTTTACGACAATATTCGCGCACGGATTAGCATTGTCGTCCCAGCACCCATAAAAGCCCTTTACCATATATTCCTGCGTAGCACCCTGCGTATTTATGCTGCCTGCTAACGCCTTCGGATACTTTCCGCAATATTTAATTCCTGCAACGCTGGCATTGGAGCCGTTAGATCTGCTTGTTCCCTGAGAAGCAATAACTGTACCTTTGTCATTATAATAATCGTTGCCGCTATCCGAGTGATACGTGTTGTAACCTTCTTCTGCTGTTACATTCAAATCCCTTCCTGTAAAGTCCGCAACATACCAAGATTCTTTAGAAGTGTTTCTGCGATTGTAACAGATCATTCCGATTCCCAAATTTGGAATTTGATTCAGATTAGAATATCTGCTTGTATCAATAAATATCTCTCCGTACGAATTGTTTGTATAACAAGTTTCCATTTTAGTTTTTTTATTTTTGTAGTATCTCGATTCAGTGAGATTCTTTTTTTGACCCGAATATGACGCATCACCTCTTGCCATAGCGTTATAGTCACCTTTACTATTACCATCAATTGACTCGCTGGCATAATCTGTTTTCATTTTATACGAATCTGTTCCATTGGTGAAGACACAATATCCGAGAGATCCACCGGTATCTGACGGAGAAACAGTAAATCCGTCTGTTATTCCGGCTTGTGATCCTGTTTTGGCAACACCGTTTATGTATCCAGTAATGTTTTCGCTTATAAATGAGGAAAAGCGAGCATTGTTCGTATATTCAAACTTTTCATTGTCAAAGTCACTATCGGCTAATTGGCTCCCCTGCGTAATGCTGTGAAAGCCCGAAATCCAAGTTACCTGACCGGCCACACGAAAGCCATATGAAGTACCTGATCTACCACCAGATGCAGTAGAGCTCGCAACCGGATCAACAAAAGGTTTATAGACATAAGAATATGCGTAGGCTTTTTTAGCCTTGCTGTCTGCCGGGTCGGTGTAGCTGAGTTCAAACCTGACATAACACCCGGTTGTTGTGCTTGCAAGAGATGAAGTGTAGCCGCCGGTTATGGAAACGTATCCACCGTTACTTATTGTTGAACTTGAAAGAGTGACATTGCAGTTGTTTAACACCGTTGAGAGCGCGCTGTCATAAAACTGATATCTCAGCGTCGCATTGCCGGCGCCGCTTAAGCTGTAGTATATATAGCCTGTTGTTTCGGATGTGGTTGTCCCCGCTTTGACTGTTCCGTCAGAATTGTTGTTGACATAATACTGAAAATGACCGACAGTCGAATCAACGGAAGAAGCGGCGTCCGGATAGCAATATATTACCTCCGGCACAACAAAAGTCAGATCACCGCTTGCCGTTGACGAAGGTCTTGATTCCGCGCCGTACTGTTTCATCAATATCTGTGTAATCTCCGCCGGGTTAAGACACAGCAGCGTAGCAAAACACAGAGCCAGCGCCAGAACCGTCACGGCTATCCTTTTTTCAAGTTTCATGATTTATTTTCTCCTTCCATTTAACCAATGCATAAATCATAATACACAATGCATAATCGTTATGCAGATCGATGTTTCTTATTTATTTATGGTATTTCGGTTTCGTTTTAATGCCTGCTTTTTCTTGGTTATGATTTCCTCATACACCCGCATAAATGCGGTGTATTCGTTAATCATCGGACGGTTGATAACCGTCTCTACAGGGTCGGCGCATTCGGGAAACATCGGACGGTTGATAACCGTCCCTACGGTGCCCCCCGCCGTGTGGCTGTCGGTATCGGCAGTCGGCACGCATGTATGCGTGCCCTACGGAACCACGCACCGCATAAACGCGGCGTATTCGTAAATCATCGGAAGATTAATAATCTTCCCTACGGTGCCCTCGGCGATTTTTGTAGGGGCGGTTATTAACCGTCCGCCGGTATTTTGTTCCGTCCCTTGAGGACGGGTAAGAAATACCGGACTCATTAATCAAATGCGTAATTAGTAATTGAATGCTATAAATATTGGAAAACACAGTATAGACAGAATATGTATTCCGTCTATAAATAATTTCCCGGAATACGGTTCCGAGCGCCGGAAAGGGGGAATATCGAGCTTTAACCGGGTGGAAAAAAAGCTAAAAACAACATTTTTCGCTATGAAGGAATAAATATTCCGGAGGAAAAGAACATTTTTCTGTGCAGAGTTTTCAAAAATTTGTTCCCGCCACTCAAATTTTGTTGATAATACGCTGATTTAGGTTGACTTTTCGCGTTTTCGGGCTTATAATTCAGTTGAAAAAGCACAATATTTTGCAAGTAATAGACGGAATACATATTCTGTCTATTATTTTTTTGCCTTCTATCGGAATAAATCGGAATAATAAGAAAAGAATCAGCCCTTTGGCAACAGATGTGAGTCTGAAAAGGTGAAATTCACAAAGTGTTCACATTTAAAATATTGACAAAGCCGGTATGAAGGTGTATTATAGTGCCAGAAATTAGCACTCGACTAATCAGAGTGCCAATTTTAGCACTTAAGTGAAGGGTGGTCGGTATGACAGAGCTCAGTGAAAGAAAAAAGAAAATACTGGGCACTGTTGTCGAAGAATACATCAGAACCGGTGAGCCCGTCGGTTCAAAGGGTTTGATCACGGCAGCCGGTCTGACGGTCTCATCCGCAACGGTGCGCAACGAGATGAGCGAACTGATTTCACTCGGTTTTCTTGAACAGCCGCACACCTCTGCAGGCAGAATACCGAGCCAGGCGGGGTACCGCTACTATATTGATTTCCTGATGAAAAAGCTTGATGTTGACGAGCTGACAAAAAAGGTCGTCAACGCCGGTCTTTCTTCAGCCGCAGGCGACCCGGAGCGTTTGGTTATAAAAGCAGGCGAAGTGCTCGCGGATATTACAAAGTGCGCCTGTATATCCACAGCGCCTAACGGCAGCGCGATGATAATCAAAAGAATTGAGCTTGTCCCCGTCGGCACACACACGGCGATGCTGTTGCTGCTGACATCAAACGGGATTCTCAAAAGCAGACTTTGCCGCCTTGACTGCGACATAGATGCGCAAATGTGCGAAGAATTCGGCAATGTTGTCAAAAGGAACATTATCGGCAGGCAGGCCTGTGAGCTTGACACGGCAACAATGCAAACCCTTGCCGCATCACTTGATTTTGATTATTTTTCGTTTTTGCCTCTTCTGGCAGCCGTTAATGAGCTTGCGGCAAGCACGGCTGATTCCAAGGTGATACTCGGCGGCAGTTCCAATCTTTTCATTCACAAGGATTACGGTGAAAATGCGGCGGCGTCACTTCTCGAGTTTCTGAACAAAAAGGAACCCGTTATGCAGGTGATTGATATTTCGGACAATGATTTTTCAATAAAAATCGGCCGTGAAAACATGTTCCGCCAACTTGAGCAATCAAGCGTAATTGTTTCAAGGTATTCGGTTAACGGCGACAAAAGCGGAGTTGTCGGTCTTATCGGGCCAACGCGAATTAATTATGAAATCATAATTCCCGGCATCAAATATCTGAGCGATATGCTGGGCAAATTGATAACACAGGCATTGGAGGATTAGCAAGTGGACGAAGAAATCAAAAAAGAGAATTCTCAGGCGGAAGAAGAGCCGGAAAAGGAACAGGAATCTTTGCCTAAGGCAGAAAAAAATCCGGAAGGCAAAAAAAAGAAAAAAGAAAAATCCGTTTCCGAAATCGAAAGTCTGAAGGAACTCATTAAGGATAAAGAAGACAAATTCTTAAGACTTGCAGCGGAATACGATAATTTCAGAAAGCGCAGCGCAAAAGAAAAAAGTGATATTTATTCATCATCTCAGACTGAAATTGTCAAGCAGCTTCTGCCAATCATAGATAACTTCGACAGAGCGGCGAATAACACAACCGCTTCGCCTGAAGACTATCGCAAAGGAATGGAACTCATTTTTAACCAATTTACGGCAATGCTTGATAAACTCGGGATTACCGGATTCGGTGAACCGGGTGAGGAATTTGACCCGAACATTCACTCGGCTGTGATGATGGTGGATGACGAAAACTTTGAATCAAATCAGATTGTTTCCGTTTTTTCAAAGGGGTACAAGCTCGGCGAAAAAATAATCAGGCCGGCAATGGTAACGGTTAATAATCAGAAGTAACGCTTATGCGTTCGAATAAAAAAGTAAAAATAATTGTTTAATCGGGAGGATAAAATCATGTCAAAGATTATAGGTATTGACCTTGGAACAACAAACTCTTGCGTAGCTGTCATCGAAGGCGGCGAACCCGTTGTTATCGCAAACGCCGAGGGCGCAAGAACTACCCCTTCGGTAGTTGCATTCGGCAAAAACGGTGAAAGAATGGTCGGTCAGGTTGCCAAAAGGCAGGCAATAACCAACCCTGACAAAACAGTTTCGTCAATCAAGAGACAAATGGGCTCCGACTACAAAGTAACCATTGACGGCAAAAAGTACACCCCTCAGGAAATTTCCGCTATGATTCTTCAAAAACTCAAAGCAGACGCGGAAGCTTACCTTGGCGAAAAAGTTACCGAGGCTGTCATCACTGTCCCCGCATACTTCAGCGATTCTCAGAGACAGGCCACAAAAGACGCCGGCAAAATCGCGGGCCTCGAAGTCAAGAGAATTATCAACGAACCCACCGCAGCGGCTCTTTCATACGGCATAGACAAGGAAGCCGAGCAAAAAATCATGGTTTATGACCTGGGCGGCGGCACCTTCGATGTTTCGATAATCGATATGGGCGAAGGTGTTCAGGAAGTTCTTGCAACGGCAGGTAACAACCGCCTCGGCGGCGACGATTTTGACCAGAGAATCATCGACTGGCTTGCGGACGGTTTCAAAAAAGATCAGGGAATCGACCTGAGAAGCGACAAGATGGCAATGCAAAGGCTGAAGGAAGCCGCCGAAAAAGCAAAAATCGAGCTTTCAGGCGTAACGACCTCAACAATTTCGCTGCCATTCATCACCGCCGACGCAACCGGCGCCAAGCACCTTGAAACAACCCTGACAAGGGCAAAATTCAACGAACTTACCGCAGACCTTGTTGAGGCAACAATGGGTCCCGTACGCCAGGCTATCAGCGATTCCGGCTTAAGCACAAGCGAAATCAATAAGGTTCTGATGGTCGGCGGTTCTTCGAGAATCCCCGCTGTTCAGGAAGCTATCAAAAAGTATATGGGCAAAGAGCCGTTCAAGGGCATTAACCCGGATGAATGCGTTGCAATCGGCGCAGCAATCCAGGGCGGCGTTATAGGCGGCGACGTCAACGGTCTTCTTCTTCTTGATGTTACTCCCCTCTCACTCGGCATTGAAACCATGGGCGGCATCAACACAAAGATTATTGACAGAAACACCACGATACCCGTCAAGAAGAGCCAGATTTTCTCGACCGCGGTTGACAACCAGCCCAGCGTTGAAGTCCATGTTCTTCAAGGTGAAAGAGAATTTGCAAAAGACAACAAGACTCTCGGGGTATTCCACCTTGACGGCATTATGCCCGCGCGCAGAGGCGTTCCCCAGATCGAAGTCACCTTTGATATTGACGCAAACGGCATCGTTCATGTATCGGCTAAAGACCTCGGCACTCAGAAGGAGCAGTCAATTTCAATCACCGCTTCTTCGAATATGAGCAAAGAGGATATTGACAAGGCTGTTGCCGAGGCGGAAAGATTTGCCGAAGAGGATAAAAAGCGCCGTGAAGACGTTGACGCGAGGAACGAAGCGGACCAGATGGTGTATCAGTGCGAAAAGCTTATCAGCGAAAATGCGGATAAGTTTGACGAAGCGGATAAGGGCGATCTTAACTCCAAGATTGATTCATTGAAAGAAGCTCTCAAGGGCGAAGATATGAACCTTATCAAACAGCGCAAGGACGAACTGACAGCCAAGTTCTATGAAATAAGCGAAAAAATCTATAAGCAGGCCAATCCGCAGCCCGACGCTCAGGGCTTTGACCCCAACAACTTCACAGGAGCGCAGGGCGGCTCACAGGACGGCAATGACGACGGCTACACCCAGGCAAATTACACAGAGGTATAAGGAAACGCTGATAACAAAGGCACCGGGTGCAAACCCCGGTGCCTGCCCGTATCGATATAGGTATAATAGGTAGTAATAGGTAGGTTCGTATATGGCTGAACAAAAAAGAGATTATTATGAGGTGCTCGGCGTTTCAAAAGGCGCAAGTGATGATGAAATAAAAAAGGCTTACAGACAAAAAGCAAAGCAGTATCACCCCGACCTTAACCCCGGCGACGCGCAGGCGGAAGCAAAATTCAAAGAGGCGAATGAAGCGTACGAGGTACTTTCTGACAAAGAGAAAAAAGCCCGCTACGACGCTTACGGTCACGCAGGCGTTGACCCCAACTTCGGCGCGGGCGGCGCAGGCTTTAACGGTGGGTTTAACGGCGGATTCGATGTTGACCTGGGCGATATTTTCGGCTCATTTTTCGGCGGCGGTCAAAGGCGCCGCGCCAACCCGAACGCCCCGGTTAAAGGCTCAACAATCCAGACGAGAATCACAATCTCTTTTGAAGAAGCGGCAAAGGGCTGTAAAAAGCAAATTGAAATTAACAAAAATGAAACCTGCCCCGACTGCCACGGAACAGGCTGCAAAAGCGGCACAAGCCCCAAAACCTGCCCCGACTGCCACGGCAGCGGTTATGTCACCACAACGCAAAACTCGCTCTTCGGCACAATGCAGACTCAGCGCCCATGTCCGAAATGCGGCGGAAAAGGCAAAATCATTGAACAGCCCTGCCCCACATGCCGCGCAAGCGGATTTAAAACCGTGCGCAAAAAGCTTGATGTTGATGTTCCTGCCGGTATTGATGACAGGCAGATATTCACCCTCAGAGGCGCGGGCAACGCCGGCACAAACGGCGGGCCTAACGGCGATGTTCAGGTTGCGGTATTTGTCAGACCGCACACTCACTTTGAAAGAGACGGCTACAATGTCTGGCTTGAACAGCACATTTCATTCACTCAGGCGGCTCTGGGCGATAATATCAGAATACCCACCCTTGACGGCGATGTCAGATTTGACATACCTGCGGGCACACAGAGCGACCAGATTTTCTCATTAAAGGGAAAGGGAATAACAGTGCTCAACGGCAGAGGCAGGGGTGATCAGCTTGTGAGAATAATTGTTGATACACCCAAAAACCTCACATCCCGTCAAAAAGAACTGATGCTTGAGCTTGAAAAAGAAATGGGCATTGTCCGCGGCACTGCCACAGACAGCAAGGACAGTAATAAAAAAACATCTTTTAAAGACAAGATAAAAGGCAAATTATGATTGATACAATTCTGTTTGATCTTGACGGCACTTTAACCGATACCCTCGAGGATTTAACAGACAGCGTCAATTTTGCACTAACAAAAAACGGGCTTTCACCAAGGAGCACAGGTGAAGTCCGTTCTTTTGTGGGAAACGGTATAAAAAAACTTATTGATCTGTCTGTTCCTCAGGGAACTGATGAAGCAAAAACGGCAAAGTGCCTTGAAGATTTTAAAAGCCACTACGCCGTTCACTGCAACGACAAAACAAAACCATATCCCGGAATACCCGAAATAATTGATTTCTTGTCGGATAACGGTTATAAAACCGCCGTTGTCACAAATAAAATTCAGTCATCCGCGCTTAACATCGTGAAAACACATTTCGGTAAAAGAATAGAAACGGTTATAGGCAACCGCGACAATCTTAATCGAAAGCCTTCGCCTGACGGAGTGTTCCTGGCGCTGAAAGAACTTAATTCAAACCCCGAAAACGCTGTTTTTGTCGGTGACTCCGATATAGACTGCATAACCGCAAAAAATGCCGGAATAAAATGTATAGGTGTAACATGGGGTTTCAGAAGCGAGGAGGTATTGCGGCAAAGCGGAGCCGATTACATTGCACACTCAGCCGAAGAACTCGAAAAAACAATTACATTGAATTAAGACTTAGCCTCGTTTTGTTCCTGATTTTTCTCACCTTTTAATGACTGTTTTGCATTTTTCGCCAGTTCTTTAATATCAGAAATGCTTTTTTCTTCAAAATGCGCAAGTTTTTCAATACCGTCTTCCGCTTTCTTTCCCAGTTCTTTTACTTCATTTGAAGCATAAATCTCCGCCTTTTTGGTAAATTCAATAACGGTATCCTTATTTTTTACACATAATAGGACGGCTGCAAGAATTATCAATGCAATGATTGCTTTCTTTATCAATTTAATGTTCTCCCCAAAACAAGTAAATATTGTAAAATAATACAATGATTTCTGATGAGCGGTCGCCGCGTGATATACGGCAGCCGCTTCATTTTTTCTTCTTTGACTTTGGCTTTTCCGGCGGTATCAAACAACGGCTGCGGTCAAAGCCGATAAGGTCAAACCGGCGGCATTTTGTCAGCGCTTCTTTGACAAGGTCGTAGTTTTCCGGTTTTCTGTATTGAATAAGCGCGCGTTGCATCGCCTTTTCGTGCGGATCGGTAGCCACATAAACCCTTTTCATATTTCTCGGGTCAAGACCCGTGCAGTACATAACGGTTGAAATTGTCGAAGGCGTGGGATAAAAATCCTGAACCTGGTCCGGCATATAACCCATATCCCGCACACTTTCCGCAAGGGCTATGGCATCTTTCAATGTAGAACCGGGGTGCGATGATATGAGATAAGACACAGCAAACTGGTTAAGGTGATATTTGTCATTGATTCTTTCAAACTGCCGGCAAAACTCGCTATAGACTGATGAATTCGGTTTCCCCATCAGTGTCAAAACATGATTCGTTACATGCTCCGGGGCAACTCTTAGCTGGCCGCTGACATGGTAACGGCAAAGCTCTGTCAAAAACCTGTCATCCTTATCGGCTAAAACATAATCGTAACGGATGCCGGAACGGACAAAAACCTTCTTAACACCGGGCAGAGACCTGAGCGAACGCAAAAGTAAAATATAGTCGCTGTGGTCAACCACAAGATTTTCGCAGGGCTTCGGAAAAAGGCACTGCTTTTTTTTGCACGCCCCGTATTTCAGCTGTTTGTCACACGCGGGGCGTCTGAAATTTCCGGTCGGTCCGCCGACATCGTGAATATAGCCCTTGAAATCGGGATCCATCGTCATTTGTTTCGCTTCACGGATAAGAGATTCATGACTTCTTGCCTGAACAATGCGCCCCTGATGGAATGTCAAAGAGCAAAAACTGCATGAACCGAAGCAGCCGCGGCAGCTCGTAAGCGAAAACCTGATTTCACTCAAAGCGGGCACGCCTCCGAGCGTTTTGTATGACGGGTGAAAATCGTTCACATAGGGCAACTCATAAATATCATCAAGTTCCCGTGTTGTCAGCGGCCTTGACGGCGGATTCTGAACCACATACCGTTTTTCACCGTATTTTTCAACAAGGATATTCGCTGTTATGAAATCCGTATTTTCATATTGAATGTTAAAACTTCGGGCATAAGAAGATTTGTTATGCGTTATTTCATCAAAATCCGGCAGCAAAATACCGCGTTGGCTGTTTATAACATCGTCAACATCTCTTGACTTGTAAACAGTGCCGGCGACAAAGGTTATTTCACTCACGGGAATACCTGCATTGAGGGCATCCGCCACCTGAACGACCGATATCTCACCCATACCGTAAAGGAGAATATCGGCGCCGCTGTCAAGAAGAATCGAACGGCGGATTTTGTCAGACCAGTAATCATAGTGTCCCAAACGCCTGAGGCTGGCTTCGATACCGCCGATGATAACGGGCGTATTTTTAAACTTTTGTTTTATCAGATTGCAATAAACAACGGTGGCGTAATCCGGTCTTTTACCTGTCTTCCCCCCCGGTGAATAAGCGTCAAACGAGCGTCTCTTTTTATTGACCGTGTAATGGTTAACCATTGAGTCCATATTGCCGGCACAGACAAGAAAGCCAAGACGCGGTCTGCCGAAAACAGCAATACTGTCGGGGTTTTTATAATCCGGCTGTGAGATGATGCAAACCTTATAGCCGTTTGATTCAAGCACTCTTGAAATTATGGCAGGGGCAAAAGACGAATGGTCAACATAAGCGTCGCCGATTACAAAAACAAAATCGGGCTCGTCCCACCCTCTTGCTGTCATTTCTTTTTTTGTTATCGGTAAAAAATTCTTCATGTGTGCAAATAACGCATTTTTGCGGTTTAATAAGCGGTTTTTCTTACGGAAAGCCGCAATATTATAATACAGGAAGTTAAAATTTTCAACGAAATCAAAATATTTTAATATTTTCGGTCAAAATATTTTAATATTTTCGGTTGTATAGCCGAAACTTTTGTGATATTATGTAACGTAGAATAATATGATGTGTTGTGCTCACTTATCTTTTTACGGGCACAATGCGTTTGGAGGTCGTTATGATTTATAATGTTGCAATAATCGGCGGCGGCGTTGTCGGCGCTTTGATTGCAAGAGAAATGAGCCGTTACAACATCAAAACCGCTCTTATTGAAAAGTGCAACGATGTTGCAATGGGAACATCCAAAGCCAACAGCGCGATTGTTCACGCCGGTTTTGATGCAAAGCCCGGAACTCTCAAGGCGAAGCTCAATGTCCGCGGCACACAGCTGATGCCTCAGGTCTGCAAAGAGCTGAATGTTCCTTTTAAACAGACAGGTTCGCTTGTTGTCGCTTTCAGTAAAGAGGAAGTCGGCACCCTTGACGAACTCAAGGCAAGGGGCGAAACGAACGGAGTTCCCGGTCTTGAAATTTATGACCGTGAAAAACTCAGAGAAGAAGAAAAATATATCAGCGACGAAGCGGTGGCAGCGCTCTGGGCACCGTCCGCGGGAATTGTCTGCCCCTATGAGCTGACAATCGCCGCAACCGAAAACGCGGTTACAAACGGCGTTGAATTTTTCAGAAATTTCTGCGTGAGCAAAATCGAAAAGAACGACGGAATTTTCACTCTCTCGGACGGTGACAAAGAGATTAAAACTCAGGTTGTCATAAACGCCGCCGGTCTTTACTGTGAAGAAATCGCAAAGCTTATCGGTGACAGCAGCATTGAAACAATCGCCCGCAAGGGTGAATATATGCTTTGCGACAAAGCGATAGGTCACCTTGCAAAGCACACAATTTTCCAGTGCCCGTCAAAAATGGGCAAGGGCGTGCTTGTAACACCCACTGTCGACGGCAACCTTCTCATTGGACCGAGCGCCGTAGATGTTCCGGATAAGGATGACACAACAACAACCGCTCAGGGTCTTGACGGCATTCTCAAAACCGCTCAGAAATCCGTACCCTGCCTTAACACAAGGAACGTTATCACATCCTTCGCCGGTATCCGCTCTCACTGCACAAGAGACGATTTCATTATTGAAAAGAGCAAAGCTGACGAAAGCTTTATCAATGTCGCGGGCATTGAATCGCCCGGCCTTTCAAGCGCGCCGGCAATCGCCGAATATGTGCGCGACATCATTTTCACATTGATTTCATGTGAAAAGAAGGATGGTTTTAATCCCGTCAGACCCGACCCCGTCAGATTCCGCCACATGTCAAACGAGGAGCGTAAGGCGGTTATCGCCGAAAACCCCGCATACGGCCGCATAATCTGCCGCTGTGAAACCATAACAGAAGGTGAAATCATCGACGCTATCAAAGCCCCCGCCGGCGCGAGAGACGTTGACGGCGTCAAGAGAAGGACAAGAGCTGGCATGGGCAGATGCCAGGGCGGCTTCTGCGGCTCAAAGGTTGTTGAGCTGCTTGCTAAAGAGCTCAGTCTTGAAATCAATGAAATCACCAAATTCGGCGGAGAATCCAGAATTCTCTATGAAAGAACGAAATAAGGGGGATTTAACCGAAATGCTTAATTACGATATTGTTGTTATAGGCGGCGGCCCCGCAGGCATGGCGGCGGCCATCAAAGCGAAGGAATGCGGAGTTGACAGCATTCTCATCCTTGAAAGAGCGGAAACCCTCGGCGGTATTCTTGAACAGTGCATTCACACCGGCTTCGGTCTTCATTACTTCGGTGAAGAGCTTTCCGGTCCGGAATACGCCGCAAGGTTCATAAAAATCGTTAACGAAAAGAATATCGAATACAAAGTTGACACCATGGCGCTCCAGATTACCGGTGACAACAAGGTATACGCCGTTAACAAAACCGACGGTCTTATTGAAATCCAGGCGAAGGCGATTATTCTCGCCATGGGATGCAGAGAAAGACCCCGCGGAGCTCTCAATACCCCCGGCACAAGAGCATCGGGCGTTATGACGGCGGGCACGGCGCAAAAATATGTTAACATTGACGGATATATGCCCGGCAAAAAGATAGTCATCCTCGGCAGCGGTGACATCGGTCTTATCATGGCAAGGCGCATGACGCTTGAGGGCGCGAAGGTTCAGTGCGTGTGCGAACTTATGCCGTATTCAAGCGGTCTTACAAGAAACATTGTTCAATGCCTTAACGACTTTGATATTCCCCTTTATCTTTCCTGCACCGTTATCGATATCAAGGGCAAGGACAGAGTTGAGGGCGTTGTAATTGCGGATGTCGGTCCGGACAGAAAGCCGATTCCCGGCACAGAAAGGCTGATTGAATGCGACACTCTTATGCTTTCATGCGGTCTTATCCCCGAAAACGAGCTTACAAGAGAAGTGGGCATTGAACTTGACAACGTGACAAGCGGCGCCGTTGTTGACGAAAACAGACAGACATCGCAAAAAGGCGTTTTCGCCTGCGGCAATGTTCTGCACGTTCACGACCTTGTTGACTATGTTACACTTGAAAGCCAGACAGCCGGCGAAGGCGCGGCGAACTATGTTCTGGGCAATGTCAGAGAGCCGGATTACATCACGACAAAAGGCGTCAACGGCGTCAGATATATTGTTCCGCAAAAAATCGACCTTAAGAATGAAGGCGATGTCAAGCTTTATTTCAGAGTCGGCAACACCTATAAAAACGCTTCAATTGTTGTCAAGTACAACGGCGCTGAAATCATCAGACGCAAGAGGCCCCGTCTTGCTCCGGGCGAAATGGAAAATGTCGTTATCAAAAACGATGTATTAAAGACCTTCAGCCATGACGGAACAATTGAAATCGGAGTGGAGGAATAAATCATGACAAAAAATATAACCTGCGTCGCATGCCCCATGGGATGCGGCATCACCGTTGAAATCGCGGATAATGGCGAAATTCTTTCTGTAACCGGCAACACCTGCAAGCGCGGCGACGCTTATGCCAGAACAGAGTGCACTCACCCCGAAAGAAGCCTTGCGACAACCGTCAGAGTTGACAACGGAATGACAAATGTTGTGCCGTGCAAAAGCGCAACAGCTTTGCCGAAAGAAAAAATCTTTGACTGCATGAAGGTTATTAACACCGCAAGGGCAAGCGCTCCCGTTAAAATAGGCGATGTTCTTGTTGAAAACATTCTTGATACCGGTGTGAATATCGTCGCGACAAACGACTGCCCGGTGAAATAAGATAATAAGAAAATACTTGAAATTTTTAAATTTCGTGTTAAAATGGTTTTCTCATAAATAAAAAAAGAGGATTGCTATATGAAAACTTTTAAAAGGATTACAGCTTTGTTCATGTGCCTTTTGATGTTCGCTTCAGTATGCGTTGTTTCAAACGCAGTCGATGAGAGCGTACCGGAGGCAGAAAGCGAAGCTGTTGTTGAAGAAACAACCGTAAGAATGGGTCTTTTAAGCCGTCTGTTCAAAAGGAACAACACTTCTCAGCCTGTGACAGAAGCCGAAACCCAG
>JAILFM010000022.1 GCA_024697575.1 Clostridiales bacterium | reverse complement strand
TGATTCCGAAACAGGCGTAGCCGTTTTAGAGCTTCTGTCCAACCTAAACAAGGAAAACGGAAATACCGTGATTATCGTAACGCACAATGCGGATATAGCACGCTGCGCCGATAAGGTTATCCGTATGAAAAACGGGAAAATCAAGGATATAACCGTCAATGAAAATCCAGTTTCCGTCAGGGAGGTACAGTGGTAATGCTGTTTAAGAAAACCCTACGCGAATTAAAACAGAATTTCGGTCAGTTCTTTTCGTTGTTCATTCTCGTTGCACTTGCTACCTCTTTGTATGCAGGCTTTATGGCGGACCCCGTCGGTGGCAACGCAGCACGAGAGAAATTCCATAACGACTGTGCGCTTGCAAGCGTATGGGTATATGGCGAAGGCTTTGACTCTGATTCTGTTGATAATGTGCGCGCTTTGAATTATGTGGAAGCAGCGCAGCTGCGTACAAAGGTAACGGGCAGTGCGGTAAATCAGAACGGCGCGGAGCTTGATTTGTATCTGCAAAAGGAAAACCTTGTCAACAAGCCGCAGACAGTCGCGGGAGAAGATTTTAACCCGAGCGATAAGGACGGAATTTGGCTGAATAAGAACTTTGCGGACGAATGGAAACTCAATATCGGCGATGAATTTACCGCAGAATACGGCGGCGTAACCTTTACGAAAACGATTAAAGGCTTCGTGCTTTCGCCCGAATATGAATATATGTGCGCGTCTACGGATGCAGAAACGAACTTCAAAAATATATGCTATGCGTATATGGATTTTGACGGTTTCCCCGTAAAAGAATATCTTATTCATCAGATAGAAAACGACAAATTCACCGCCTCTGACTTAAAGAAAATTAACGATTTTGATGAGATAGAAAAGAAGCTTTCCGCACTTGGTCTTTCGCTCGATTTCATCACGAAGGATAAAATGCTCAAAGCGGCAAAGGAAGCAACGGATGAAGAACTCTCCCAAATTATGCCGTTTACGGAGCTTATTATCCGCGGAGACGGCGGACAGGAGCTGCTCTCAAAGGAAACCGAAATAGGAAACGCCATCGGCGATTATGCCGCTATGGTGGATGCGTCGTCCATCGTCGGCATTGAGCGGCTGACGGCGGAGCTTGAACAGCACGCTTCCTTTTCCTATGTGTTTATGGCGATTTTTCTTGCGATTGCAATTCTCGTTATTGCCACGGGTATGAGCCGTATGGTGGAAAAACAGCGAACGCAAATCGGAACGCTTAACGCTATGGGCTTCAGCCGTACAAGAATTGTGCTGCACTATATGGGCTTCAGCTTTCTTGTGTCATCCTGCGGCGCTGCAGTCGGTATGATTGCCGGATATTTCGGTTTGGGAAATTACATCGTTTCAATGTTTTCGCAGTGGTACGTTGTCCCGGGTTGGCAGGCAGGTGCGGATTGGTCGTTCGTTGCGGTGGCTGTTGCTGTGGTCGGCGTATGCGTGCTCTCCGCCTTTCTTTCCTGCCGCAAGGTGTTGAAAATTGCGCCGAGCGAAGCGCTTCGCCCTGCAGCACCGAAAAGCGGAAAGCACACGCTGTTTGAAAAACTCCCGTTTTGGAAAAAACTGAGCTTTGAGGCGCAGTACAACCTGCGCGATATTTCCCGTTATAAGATGCGCGCCGTGATGGCGATTTTCGGCACGGCAATGGGAATGGTGCTCCTTGCAGGTACGATGTCCGCCCTGACAATGCTCACCGACGTCTACGACTGGACCTTTGAAAAAATACAGAATTTTCAGTATGAAGCAATACTGACGGAGGATGTTAATCTTGCCGATATTGACGCGCTTTGCGAACAGCTTGACGGCGAACTCGTGATGCACACAGGCATCGAGGTTGCCAAAATGCCGAACGCCGTCAGCGGAGATAAATCCACTCAGACCCTGACGGTAACAGAAAACAAAGGGCTTTTCCGCATTACTGATACGAAAGCTGAGATTACCGACCTTCCCGTAGGCACGGTTGCCGTCACAAGGCGGCTTGCCGAGAGTATGGGAATTAACATTGGCGATACAATATATTGGCACATATATGAAGAAAACGATTGGCACAGCAGTAAGGTAGGCGTGATTAACCGCTCGCCCGAAACAGCAGGGCTGACAATGCTTCGCGCCGACTTTGAAAAAGCGGGATGCAAGTTTTCGCCGTCTCTCCTTGCCACGAATGACAATAGTATTCAGACAATTAAAAACAGCGCCGTAAGCACCGTTTATGATATCAACGAGCTGCGCGCCATCTATGAGGAAAGTATGAAGATTATCTGGGTGTTGGTGGTTGCGATGGTCATTTTTGCCTTTGCGATGATAATTGCCGTGCTTTATAACACGGGAAATCTCTCATTCCACGAAAGAGTGAAAGAATTTGCTACGCTGAAGGTGCTCGGCTTCTCGTCAAAGAAAATCCGTTCTCTGATTACGCGGCAGAATTTGGGCTTGTCAATTATCGGCATCATTCTCGGCGCGCCGTTTGCAAAGCCTATGCTGGAAGCGATGATGAACAGTAACGGCGAAAACTTTGACTACTATGCCACCGTCAAACCGCTTGGCTATCTCGTTGCGGGCGTTATTGTTATGGCAGTATCCATGGCGGTCAGTCTGATGTTTACGAAAAAAATCCGCCGTCTTGATATGGTTGAATCCTTGAAAGGAGCGGAATAATGAAACTGACATTATTTTTATCATTGGTCTTTATCGCGTCAATTATGCTGATGCTTTATTCGGGCGTTGCGCTCGTGCAGAACAAAAAGTTCTTCACCTCTGCGCCTAAAGATATTCAGGAGGTGATTCAGGAGAAGCCCGAGCGCTTCAGAGGCGCGCATTTTCTTGGCTATACTCTTGCTCTCATCAGCGCTTTATGTATTGTAGGCGCTTTCCTCTTCGGTGCAATTGACGGTATCAAAAACGGCTTTACCGTTTGGCAGTTTTTTGCAAGATTTCTGGCAATGCTCTGGCTCTACAAGGCATTTGACATGATATGCTTTGACTGGCTTCTGTTAACTAAAAGCCATTTCTTTCAGCATTACTATCCCGAAATCGAAGGGTGCGAAGGCTTGAATAAATACGGCTTCAACCTGAAATCACAGATAATCAAGCTTATTGTTTTCCCGTTTGTTGCGCTTCTGGCTGCATGGATTTGCACGCTTTTCGTGAGATAAAAAATGAGCAACAAAAGCCGAAATAAAAAGTATATAAAAAATCCCCGAGAAATCGGGGATTTATCTTTTCAAGGGCTTTTTAATTGTTCTGTGTAAAGAATTTGTGCTATAGGTTAAAAACGATTTTGTGTTATGACCATTTAACGACCATTTACGAACGGAAAGCACGGCAATGAAAACAATGTAGCAATAATTGAGAGTGAGCAAGAAAAAGAAGTGTTTCTAAAACAGAAAAAATATAGGTTTAGTATTAGAGAACTTAGCAGCCCGTTCAATCTGCTTAACGATGATATTGATAAAGTGATAAATGATTTAATATAACGAAAAGGCAAGGAGTGATGCTTCCCCGCCTTTGGTTTTAAACCCGTTGCAAAAGCTCACCACACACCTCGCCAAAAGAAAAGCAAGGAATGATGCGACTGATTCTTATTGTACATTGATTCATGCTCGGATGTTACTGAAGAATTGAAATATCAACCGTCTTGATGTATAATGAAATTACAGAATTTTTGAAGTAGGTACAATGAATGAATTATATAAATTCGGCAACGTCTCCTTCATTTCATTACCGTCCGGCTAAAGGTTGGATAAATGACCCAAACGGGCTTGTGTGGTTTAAGGGGTACTATCATATCTTTTATCAGCATTCACCGAACTATGAGACTCCGTGGCATGAAAGTATGCACTGGGGACACGCAAGAACAAAGGACTTCGTTCATTTTGAAGAACTGCCTGTTGCGCTTTTCCCCGACAAAGACTATGACATCGACGGCTGCTGGTCGGGAACCGCCATAGTGAAGGACGAAGTTCTGTACCTGTTTTACGCTTGTGTTAAGGGCGAAACGCAGGCGGTTGCCGTAGCGTATTCAACGGACGGTATTCATTTTGAAAAATATGAGGGCAATCCTGTAATTGAAACGTTTCCACCGGAAGGTTCTCCCGATTTCCGCGACCCCGCCGTATGCTATGCCGACGGGAAATACCGGTGCGTTATGGCTTCGGGGAACCGCGAAAAACATTCCGCCGTCTTACTGCTCTATGAAAGCGATAATTTGTTTGATTGGAAATACTGCGGAGTGATGCAGGAATGGGAAAACGCAAAATTCGCAGAATGCCCTTCATTCCTGCAGTTTGGAAATAAATATATGTTGTCCGCATCCGTGTGCCGTGAGAATAATCACAGCTTTTCGATAGCGGTAGGCTCATTCGGAAACGGCAGATTTACTGCCGAAATAACAGGAGAAGTCGATAAAGGTCCCGACCGGTATGCAGGGCAGATTTTCCGTGATACGAGGGGACGCGCAATTCTTCTTTCGTGGATTCCGGGGTGGGCGTATGCAGGCTATCGTGAACGTGATATAGGATGTATGTCCGTACCTAGCGAAATCACCGTGAATGACGGAAAGATATGCGCATATCCGATTGAAGAAGTCCGTCAGTTCTTAAAAAACTCCGATTCGTCTCTTGTACGCACGCAGGACGGTTTTCGCATATTAAGAGAAGGCAGGGACGATGTCGTCTATCGGGGTGAGCTGAAACAGCTTTTATGTATAAGAGACGGTGATGTCCTTGAAGTATTTGTCAACGGCGGTGAAGAGGTATATACCGCATTGCTGTAATCGAAAGCAACAGATATTACCTTAACTGCGACCCGAGGTCGCCGGTTCGAGTACGGCCGGTAACTACAAAGCAAAACAGACACCCTCGCGGTGTCTGTTTTGCTTTCAATATAATGCCGGCGAGCGGACCGCATTTATATACTATTCCTTAATCGAGCGTGAACGGATTGAATTGAAAAACGAGGCGTATTTTTTCTTATACGAATTCTGACAGGCGATGTAAAAAGTCGCATACGCTTCGGGCTCCTCAATCGGAATAACCGTTCTGTTATTTCCGTACGGAGCGGTATTAATAAAAGCGTCCGTCGTAAAGCAGGGAAAATCGGTCCCGTTTATCAGCTCCTCGAGCGAGTCCATAGAGCTCTGAACAAGAAAATTCGCCCCCTTCATTTTTTCGTTGCATATATCCTTCCAAAAACCGATGTGCTGAAAAAGAAGAAAGCTCTCGCCCTCAAAATCCTCAAATTTTATATAATCCCGTTTCGCAAGACGATGCGTTTTCGTAACGGAAATATATAAATGCTCGCTTACAAACCGCTGACAGAACAGCTCCGCACTTTCTGTCGGCTTATTTAATATACCTATCTGATATGTATTGTCAAGAAGTCCGTTTTCAATATCGACAATCTCCGCAAGCTCGCTCGTTATCAGCATACCGCCGAAGTATTCCTGCAATAGCGGCATAAGCTCGTTCATCGGGAACGGAGCGCAGGCGCCTACAGTTATACTTCGCTGACTGCGGTCGAACGCCTTTATTCTTCTTATCATACCGAGATTAAGGCTCAGAAGCTCATTTGCAAGCCTTGCCGCGAGCTCGCCCGTTTCGTTAAGGCTGATTTTCGCCTTATCCCTGTCGAAAAGGGAAACGCCGAGTTCTTCCTCAATTTTCTTCATTGAACGGCTGAGCGCAGGCTGCGAGATGTGCAGCGCCTCCGCCGCCTTTGAAAGCGTTCCGTGTTCGGCAAATGCGGATAACTGTTCAAGTAAATAGATTTCTATCATATTACCACCTATAAATAAAAGTTATAGCCTTATGCGTAATCGGTATTTTACATTAAGACCATTTTAGCATATAATTAAGGTGTAATCAATAGCAAAGTTATAACTTGGAGGTAAGAAAATGAAAAGCCTTGTATTATACTTTTCCGTATATGGCACGGCAAAAGCGGTTGCCAAAGAAATCGCAAAGCAAACCGGCGCCGACCTTCAGGAGATTGTTCCCGTGCTCCCGTATGACAGCAACAGAGCGAACTATAACGCGCTTGCCGCGTATGCCAAAAAGGAGCACGATGAGAATATGCGCCCAGCAATTAAAAATGAATTAAATATTGCTGACTATGATAATATCTTTATCGGTTATCCTATGTGGTGGTA
>JAILFM010000013.1 GCA_024697575.1 Clostridiales bacterium | reverse complement strand
ATACAAAAATCGAAGTTGATACTTTGTGTATTGACTGAGATTTTTGTGAAATATGACGGAATAATATTCGCGCAAGACGCGTGCCGCGTATTGTGCGGTATTGCCCAAGATTTGAGACAAAATCAGGCGGAAAAGATGCCGCCGTTATGAGTGCGGCGATTTAATCAGCGTTTCCCTAAGTCATTCACACAAACTGACTTTATTAAGAAAGAGACGGTTATGCTGCCTGACGGCTTGCAAACGGTGTTTTCTTACAGATAACGACACAGATATTTTCCTCTATTAAAGCAATTCTCTTGTTTTTCTCGCAAGATACAGCGGCATATTTGTAATATATCCATCCTTTCGATAGCCGCGCTTGGAATACCGGATGGCATATGTGGGATTGTGGTCGAAAATATACTTTTTGAACGAAGGCGCGGATTTGTCTTCCCCGGCTTTTACTTCAATTGGAATAATCTCTGCTCCGTATTGCAAAACAAAATCAATTTCGCTGTTTTTGTCAGAATAATAGCGGGGTTCAATTTCAAACTGTCCCCGAAGTTGCTGAAGAAGATAGTTTTCTGCCAGAGGACCTTTGAACTGATAGTCACTTTTTAAGAGTATAGCGCTGTTATCAATACCTGCCATATGCTTAAGAAGCCCGGTATCGAACATATAAAGCTTGAATTGGTCAAGCTTATCAAATACCGCCAATGGGTGTTCCGTCTTTGAAACATTATATACGCGGTTCAGCATCCCGGCTGAAACCAGCCATTCGATTGCCTCTTCAAAGTCCCTTGCTCTCCCGCCTTCTCTGACTGCGCCATATATAAATTTTTCGTTAGGCTTGGCAAGCTGAGATACAATACTGCGAAACACCATCAGAATACGCCCGCTGCTGACCTTACCGTTGTGCTTTGAGAAGTCGTTTTCGTACTGTTCAATCAATTCTTTCTGAATCCGGGAAATACGGGCAGGATCCTTGTAATTCACCCACGATACAACGCACTCCGGCATACCTCCGATAATGAGATATTTGTTATAAGAGTCCAATAGCCGAGTATGAAAAACATCCTCAATATTGCTTTCTTTTCGTATGCTCTCATAATATGAAAAAAGTGCCGGGTCAGTAACCGCAAGAAATTCGTCGAAACCAAGAGGAAAAACATCAAGTAAATTGACCATACCAACCGGGTAGGATTTGGGCGTTTTTACAACGCCGATTTAACACATTTTTCCGGCTTTTTCTCTGTAAAAATGCACATTTTTCTGAAATGTGATTTTTCTTCGGCAGATTTGAGATATTTACAAAAATCTGCCGAAGAATTATTGACTTTTTTCTTGTTTTCCTTTTTAATAAGCGTGTATCTTAAGGCAATTATACCCGGAGGTGTTCAAATGGAATATATTAACCGTCATTTGGAAGACAAAGTACTTTGTTTGTCAAAATCTTATCCGGCAATTCTGATAACCGGGCCCCGCCAATCCGGCAAGACCACTATGCTAAAAAGACTTGCCGAAAAAGAGAATAAAAGCCGTGAATATGTAACATTGGACGACCTTTCAATGCGTGAAACGGCAAAGAATGATCCGGCGATGTTTCTGCAGCTGCACAAGCCGCCGATACTGATTGATGAGGTGCAATATGCGCCCGAACTGTTTACATATATTAAGATTCATATTGACAAGAATCATAACCCCGGTGACTTCTGGATGACCGGATCTCAGATTTTTCGATTGATGCGGGGCGTACAGGAATCTTTGGCAGGTCGCGTTGCTCTTCTCCATATGTCCCCGCTTTCCAGGCGCGAAATTGACGGCAGACCCGCTGCCCCATTCTCGACAAACTTTGAAGCCTTAGTTGCGCAGAGCAAAAATGCTGTGCCTGCCACAGTACCTGAAATATATGAGCATATATGGAAGGGCTTTATGCCGGGTATCATAAGCGGAATGTTTCCTGATCGCGATATTTATTATTCGTCATACATTTCCACTTATATTGAGCGCGATGTGCGTGAGCTTTCAGGTAATATTGATGCGCTTAAATTCAACCGGTTTGTAACAGCTATGGCAGCAAGGTCATCGCAAATTCTGAATTACAGTGCAGTTGCTGAGGATGCAGATACAGATGTTTCAACTGCAAAAGCCTGGACAAATATTCTTGAAACGCTGGGCATTATTTTCCTGCTGCATCCATACTCCAACAATGTGTTAAAACGGACAATTAAAACACCCAAGGTATATTTTTACGATACAGGTCTTGTCTGCTACCTTACAAAGTGGTCATCACCCGAAATTGCCGAAAAAGGCGCAATGAGCGGCGCATTGCTCGAAAATTATACTGTTTCTGAAATTATGAAGAGCTATCAAAGCGCCGGTTTGGAGCCGTATCTGTACTACTACCGTGACAGAGATGCAAAGGAAATTGATGTCATTATAGAAGGCGACGGCAAACTCTGCCCGCTTGAAATCAAAAAAACCGCCTTGCCGGACAAACGCATTGTTAAATCTTTCGGAGTACTTGACAAAACACCGCTCACGATCGGTACCGGTGCTGTTCTATGCATGGCGGAACATCTCGGTGCGTTTGATAAAAACAATCTCATTGTTCCGATTTGGATGATATAGTAAACTCTGTAATTTTGATGTTTCGCTGTTTTTTTGCATTATTTGCAACAAAAGGCGCAAATATTCACACTTATATAGAGGTAAAGGCACTTTTTTTGACCAAACTATGCGATAAAATATCATTAAATCGGCAGGTGAAATAATGGCAGGTCTTAAAAACGCGCTCAAAAGCAAAAACATCGCAACCGGCTGGATGTATTTTTACATCCACTTCGCTACGGAGGTAATCTGTTTTTTCTGTCTGAAAAAGCAGATGGTGACGGACGACAGCGCCCTTTTGTGGCTGATTCCGTTCGTTTATGATGCCCTTGCCTTCGTGCCCCAATCGGTTTTCGGTTACATCAGCGACAGGTTCCCGAAATTCAACGCGGGTCTCACCGGTATTATTCTTATGGCATTCGCAGGTTTGTCATTTTGGCTCGGAATACTTCCCGGCAGATTCTCCGCCATTGTCGTTCTGTGCGCAGGTAACGCCCTTACGCATGTGGGCGGCGCCGAGGTTACGTTAAGAAGCTCCGGCGGTCATCTTGCCCACTCGGCGGTATTTGTCGGCGGCGGCTCATTCGGCGTAATTACGGGCACCTTGCTGGCAGCTACAAGCCTGCCGTACATTGCCGTTATTCTGTTCCTGCTTTCCGCAGTTCCCTTTGCGGTTTGCGCACAAAAATACAGGTATCCGGGCGCTGATACCCGAGAGCTTTGCAAAGATTTTAACTACGCGAAAAAAAACATACCCGTTCCGGTCGTAATTCTTGTTTCGATGCTTGTTGTGGCAGTCAGAGCCTATATGGGCTACTGCCTCCCCGTAGCGTGGAAAACCACCACCCTGCACTCTGCGCTGCTGTTTATTACCATGGGCGCGGGCAAGGCGGCAGGCGGGTTCCTCGCCGACGCTTACGGAGTTAAAAAAACCGCCCTTGTCAGCGCGGCGGGCGCGTTGCCCTTCATCTTGCTGGGCAACAGGATAATGGTGGTTTCGCTTATAGGCATAATGCTTTTCAGCATGACAATGTCTATCACCGTCGCTCTTAATGTTTCGGTTCTTAAAGGCGCTCCGGGTCTCGCTTTCGGCTACAGCACAACGGCGCTGTTTCTTGGCACCTTACCCATATTTTTCATAACGATAAAAACTGACCTTTTGAGCAATATTATTCTTTCCGTTTTCACATTTATTTCTTTTGCCGCCCTGGCGATTATAATAAGAAAGGACGAAAAAATAAGTGAACTCCATTATTGATTTATTTTTGTGGATAAAGGTGCGCGACGGTTTTACCCTTGTTACGGCGACGGTTGCTGTTTTTATAATCCTTTCGATAGTTTTTACCGTGATTGAACTAAGGAAATACAGGAGAGAACAGGATGCTCAAATCGCTTCCACTGACAATGGCGGAATGCCTGATTCTGACAATACTGATTGAGGGCTCGGTCGCTCTTATTATCGGCGTCAGAGGCAAAAAGAATCTTGCCACTGTAACCCTTGTAAATGTCATAACCAATCCGCTGATTGTGCCGTTAACCTTTCTTGTTGGCTATTTTTACGGTTTACAGGCAAGGATGGTTGTTGAGATAGCCGGTGAAATTACCGTTTTTATCGCGGAGGGGCTTATCTACCGCAAAATGCCGGTACATAAAAAGCTTAACCCGTTTCTTTTTTCACTTCTGCTTAACGGCGCGTCGTATCTGAGCGGATATGTTATCAATTTTATTACGAGGTGAAGTATGAGAAAAGCGGTTCAGAATAATCAGAATAAAAGGATATTTATGAAAAGACTTATTTGCGCTTTGCTGGCTCTAACCCTTATAGTTTCCTTTTCCGTTGCCGCTTTTGCGGATGTAATTCCCCCCGGTGAACAATATACAGTCGTTACGGATTCATCCGGCAAGATAAAGGTGATACGCGGAATTAAGAAAAAAGAAAGTGAGCGCCTTCACAGGATGAACGCCATTACACTTTCAATTCTCTGCGTAGCCGGCGGGATTGCGGTTTCCGCCGCCGGAACAGCAGCCCTTATATCAAAGAAAAATAATAATAAACATGAGGAGAATACACTATGAAACATTTCAAACCGCTTCTTGCACTTTTGCTGTCGGTTCTGACAGCTTTCAGCGTTTGTACTGTGGCTTTTGCCGATTCTGCAACTCCTGAGATTGAACCAAACGGCGAACCTGAAACGGCAACATCTTTCACAACAACCGCAACCGGCAATATCGCGGATTCCGCTGACGAAGATTATTTCAAATTTGAAATGACTGCCGCCAAAACTGTCTGCGTGACTCTTGAGCACGCCGCTACCGACTCGTATGTCACTCATTTTACGCTTGAAGTGCTTAGCTTAGACGGCAAAACGGAAGCCCGCGTAACTTCAAAAGGCGTTGACGCAACAGTTTCAACAAACTTCTTCTTGGCCGGCAAAGGCGTCCACTATGTCAAGGTGACGGCAGGTCAGGCGACAAACCCCTCGCTGACATACAGAGTGAATGTTATTATCAATAACAGCGCTGCCTGCGAAGTTGAGCCGAATAACACGGCTTCTGACGCT
>JAILFM010000012.1 GCA_024697575.1 Clostridiales bacterium | reverse complement strand
AACTTAAGCGCCTTGTAAAAACACCGAAGCTGTATTTTTGCGATACGGGTTTTTGCGCGTATCTGTCATCATGGACAAATCTCAATGTGCTTATGAACGGAGCCGCAAGCGGACATTATTATGAGAACAATGTAATCGGAGAACTTCTTCGCCATTACTCATACGGTAAAAACAAAGTTAACCTTAATTTTTATCGGGACAACAAGATGAAAGAAATTGACCTGGTCATTGAAAAGGACGACGTTCTTCATCCTGTAGAAATAAAAAAGTCCGCTTCTCCCGATAAGAGTTCGGTTAAATCTTTTTCAGCGCTGAAAGTATCGGAAAGGCAGGTGGGAACAGGCGCTGTGTTCTGTATGTCGGATAAAGTTATCCCTATAGATGAAAATAATCTGATTATTCCTTCAAGCATAATCTGAGAAACTCATTTGCGCCCTTGTTACACATCCGGTTCTGAATGGCAGAAGTTTGATTATGCGTGCGATTTGTGATATTTTTGAACGATTCGAGGTGAGAAAATATGGCTGAAAAAAACGGATTGATTGCCGTAATAGGTCCGATGGCAAGTGAAATTGATTACATTACGGACACAATTGAAAACAAAAATATCCGGCGTATCGGAGGCTGGAATTTTGTTTCGGGCACCCTCGGAGAAAAGCCCGTTGTCGCCGTACGCAGTTTTATCGGAATGGCGAATGCCGCGGCTGCAACTGCCCTTCTAATTGAAAATTACAGCCCGCGTTGCGTAATAATTCAAGGCACCTGCGGCGGTCATAATCCTAAGCTGCACAAGGGCGATATTGTTATCGGCGAAAGTGTGATAGAAACATGCAGGCTTGTAACCTGTCAACTGAAAGAGGGCGAAGGGAGCAGAATTGACGCCGCCAATGTAATAAAAGCGCAGATTGCGCACGCGGACACAGCCGAAAACACCGACAGGATTTTTTGCGACAGAAATCTTGTTGATGTTGCAAAAACCGTTCCTTACTCCGGCGGAAAGCTTGTTACGGGCTGCATAAGCAGCGGCGATATCTGGAACCGCGAATATGATGTCATCAGCTTTATGCACAGGTCCCGCGGCTCGGACTGCGAAGAGATGGAGGGCTTTGCGGTCGGTCAGATATGCTCTTCTTTCGGAGTGCCTTTCATTGACATAAGAGTTTTAAGCAACAGCGAGCTTTACGATGAGGCTTTTGATGAAAGTCTTGCGCTGAATTGTCAGAAATTCTGCGTTGACTTTATAAACCGACTTTAAAGACAGAATATGCTCTCAGAAAAAGCGAAAAAACGGTTGACACAAGAGAATACACCGTTGAAACCACAAGCATTGACGAGCCCGCAGTTCCCGAAAAACGGGGCTATACAGGCGAATGGGAAAATTATATCTTCAGAAACGCGGAAAACACTGAGAAAGAATAGAAGACTATTATTTATCATAATTGACAAATTAAGCTCTATATGCTAATATAATTAATCATATTTGACAAGTTATAGACGAGGTTATCATTATGAGAATAAACGCGAATGCAAACAGCGCAGCTATATTGATTGAACTGGGTCAGCGTATCAAACACAACAGAATAGCCATGAACATAACGCAGGCTGAGTTGGCTGAAAGGAGCGGCGTTTCTCCGAGCACCGAAATCCGAATTGAAAACGGAGAAGATTCAAAAATGTCAAATTATATATGTATTCTTCGTGCGCTTAATATGCTTGAAAACATTGATGCTTTGATACCGGAAGTTCAGCCCGACTTTAAATTCCTTTATGAAAACAGACCTCTCAGGAAGCGCGCAAATCCGGGCAGAAAAAAAGCCGGGGCAAGCTGGACCTGGGGCGAAGATAAATGAGGAATAGTTTATGGACAGCAAAACAGTAAAGGTTGTTCTTTGGGGAACGCCTATTGGATACCTTCACCGCATGGACAACGGGTTAATCGGATTTCAATATGACGAAATGTTCCTTGACAGCGGTATAGAGGTGTCACCTATTAAAATGCCTCTTTCAAAAACGACATATTCTTTTCCTTCCCTTTCGGAAAGAACATTCAAGGGGCTTCCCGGGATGCTTGCGGATTCACTGCCGGATAAATTCGGGAATATCGTTATAAAACGGTATCTTGAAAGCCTGGACAGGGATGCAGAGTCACTTTCGGCAACAGAGAGACTTTGTTACACAGGTAAGCGCGGCATGGGAGCGTTGGAATATGAGCCTGAAGTTGACATAGGCGGTTCAGACGAAAAAACAGACCTTGACGCACTGACTGAGCTTGCGTCAAAAATACTGTCCGACAAAGAAAATTTGCATCTGAAACATGATGAACAAATGATTGCTCAATTAATGCAAAGCGGTTCTTCTGTCGGAGGGGCAAGAGCAAAAACTCTGATTGCATGGAACCCGAAAACCGACGATATACGTTCCGGCCAAATTAATGCAGGTTCCGGATATGAATATTGGCTTCTTAAATTTGATGATGTGAAAAACAATAAAGATAAAGACGCCACTCCTGACGAAGGAGAATATACCAAGATAGAATACGCCTATTATCTTATGGCAAAAGCGTCCGGTATTGAAATGAGTGAATGCCGACTGTATAAAGAAAACGGCAGATCGCATTTTATGACAAAGCGGTTTGACCGTGTAGGCAATAAGGGCGAAAAACTCCATATGCAGAGCTTGTGCGCTTTAGCACATATGGATTATAATGCCCCACGGGAATATTCCTATGGTGACGCCTTTCGTGTAATGCGCTATCTTAAACTGTCTCACAGCGCTTTTTTGCAACTATATAAACGCATGATTTTTAATGAATATGCAAAAAACTTTGATGACCATACCAAAAATATTGCTTTTCTAATGGACAAAAAAGGAGTATGGTCACTGGCGCCTGCGTTTGATATGACATTCTCTTACCGAAAAGACAGCCTCTGGGTCAGAGAGCATCAAATGCTGATAAACGGTAAGCCCGAGGATATAACAAGTTATGATTTCCTCAGCGAAGCAAAAGCTGCCGGTATTAGGAAGAGTGAAGCGATTGCCTGCGAGGAACAGGTAATTGACGCTGTTTCAAAGTGGGTCTGTTTTGCCGATGAAGCCGGATTATCCGAAGCAAAAGCTGAAAAAATCAAAAAGTATTTGAGGAAACGCTGATTAAATCGCCGCACTCATAACGGCGGCATCTTTTCCGCCTGATTTTGTCGCAAATCTTGTGCAATACCGCACAATTCAGGTATGCGGAGTGCGATGTAAGATTTTTCGTCAGACGATACAAAAATCGAAGTTGATACTTTGTGTATTGACTGAGATTTTTGTGAAATATGACGGAATAATATTCGCGCAAGACGCGTGCCGCGTATTGTGCGGTGTTGCCTTAAATCACCTTTTCCGGCAGAGAATTGAACAGGGACTTGAAAAACGCTGCAAGTCTTGCGAAAAATCCGGTGGACTGAACCGTAACGGAGCCCTTTGATGAAAGTTCGTTCCCGGTTTTGTCAAGCCGAGTTTTACCGGCGGAATCAATTATCTTCACCTCGTATGTGAAGCCGGTTTTGACTTCGCCGCAGTAATATGAGAAAGAATTGCCCTCACTCTTTTTAACGCATTCGCCGTCAATAAACAGCGCAAGGTAACAGCCGCAGCTCTCGGGCACGCAGGAGCATTCCGCCGTAACGGTGAGTTTTGTTCTGTATTCGACCCGGACATTCGCGGCGGGCGAAATCTTCGCGTCGGCTGTCGGGTTGCGGGTGCCCGGTTTTGTCCTTGTTACGGTTGCGCCGCACACGGTGCAAACGCCGCTCTCCGTGCCGTCGGCAAAGGCAGAAGCGTCGTTGTTATAGATATATTCGGTAACAGTGTGACCGGCGACGGGTATGAACGAATCTTTGTATGTATAGCCGCATTTTTCGCATTCGTGAAGGGTGTAGCCGCGCTCCACGCAGGTCGGTTTGACCTTTTCGGAACGAAACTCGTGATCGCAGGCGGGGCCGTTAACGGCGTAAACATGAACAAAGACGTTTCCAAGGTCGTCGTCGTAATCCTTGACATCGGTAAACTCGCCTTTGGGTGAAGTGCGTATATAGCTTTGACCGCTTTCGCTTTCATAACTTCTGCTGACCGAATAAACGCCGCCTGTCTCGGCGCAAAGCCTGCTGCCGACTTTGTCACAGCTTATGCTGTAAGTGACGGCAAAAATTTCGCCCTCGGTTAAGGGGATTTCCTTTGAAAGGCCGTGTGTATAGTAGCCGAAATAATCCGCCGTAAAGCTTTCGCTCAGAGCAATGTCGCCGTCATCGGGGGCCGTGTAATCAGCCGGCAGGTTTTTATACACGCTGACGGTGATTTCAGCGTTAAGAGCGCCGTTTGAACTTTCATCGGGGTTCATGAAATACAGCGAAACATCACTCAGTGAAAGGCTTTTTCCGGCTGTAAAGACATTGCCGCCCTCGATGAAAGAAGAGGAGTTACTGCCCACCGTCTTTTTGTAACCGCCGGAAGAATGCGTAAAGTCCGTCATTTCATCCTTTGCGTTCCTCACAGTGAAGCCGTAGGTTTCATAGAGAGTCTGGTCATATGACACATAAACGGCCTTATCGTCAATGCCGGAGGATTCTTTGACAATCCACGCGCCGTCATTTTCAGGCGAACCGGCGGAGCCTTTAAAGGCGCTTGCAGGCACATTGTCATCCCAGCCGATAATCGCCGCGGAGTGGCGGTAGCTGTTGTTTTTAACGGGGTAATAAAACATCATCGCGTCATAGACGCTGTCCCTTTTTCTTCCGCGGTTTTCGATACCGGCAGCGGTGTTGAAGTCAAGGTTTGTCACCGCTTCGCCGTTAACGCAAATCCATTCTTTTATCTGCTCGCTTGTTGTCAGATTGACGCATCTGTCAAGGACATATCCGCTCCCGGTATCAAAACGGCAGCTTTCGTCAAATGTTTTGCCGTAATAATCCGCATCGGGGTAAGCGGAAGCTTGGGCTATACCCTCAAGGCTCGCAAGGGCGGCAACAGCGTGCTCCTGCCTGCCGCCGTTATCCCAGCACCTGCCCGGATTGGGTGTGCCGCCGATATTGTAGCAGTAATATCCTTCCGTTAACGGGTTAAGCGCAAAATATGTCAGGTGAGAGGAAGAAAATGCGGCGCTCTGTGCGCCCTGAACAAGAGCGTTTGATTCAAGAGCGCTTATGGTCGCAAAAGACCAGCAGTCGTTATACTGCTGTGTTTTATGTTCCGTTGAAAGACCCTGCTCGGCGAGATTAAAATATGACGGGCAGTTTGCAGCCGCCGACTTTGACAGGACGCTTCCGGCAGAGCGCGTTACGTTCTGCCCGTCAACAGGCGAAGGGTAATTGACTTTTCCGTTTTTGTCAATGTAATACGTTTCGCCGCCGCCGTCATAAAAATACTCTTCATAGTCATAGCCCGGTCCGTCAAGGGACGAAAAAGCGGCAAACGGCAGCGAATATACCGCTGTCAGCATACCTATGATAACGCATATTATTTTTTTCACTGCCGAAGCCTCCCTTCCGGTTATCGTTTAAGGAAACGCTGATTAAATCGAGGTATTTAGAACGGTGAGCAGCTTTTTCGACTGATGAAGTCGAAAAATAGCAGAAATAATTTGTTTATTTCAAGATTTGAGACAAAATCAGGCGGAAAAGATGCCGCCGTTATGAGTGCGGCGATTTAATCAGCGTTTCCTTAATTAAAATGAGATAAAATACTGCATCAGCTCCACGGATCTTCCTGAACGGGTATCCTGATATCCGAGAGTAAAAACTGCTCTGTCAGAAACCATTCGCCTGTGCTCGGCTTTTTGCGAAGCCTTATACCGCGGGGCGAGTCCGCGCCGCTTGATCTTAAATACAGAGTCGCGTAGTTTTCGGACGTATATGAATAGGGACTGTCTTCAACATCAACCGTCAGCGGCATCAACGGAGTGTAGCCGTTGGCGGGCGACGCGCCTTTAAAAAAAGAATAAGGTTTATATTCCTTGCCGCGAAGCCTGTCGCGAAGGAACTGTATCTCATATTGTGATACGCTGTCGGGGCCTTTCAGGATGTCAAGCATTTCAATTGTTGACTGAATATCGTTTTTGTAGTTGCATAAAACTGCGGCGACAACGGCGGCGGTCTCAAAAGGATCGGTAGACGCCTTAATATCCGACGGCGACGACGGAACGCTGTCAAAAGTAAATGTTTTTTTCATGGTTTTCATATCTCCGGCGTGATTAAATAGTCGATAATGTATATGCCCGCATCAGGCGGACATACAGTTCCATCTGAATTTTATCAAAAAACACAACTATTTTCAATATTATTGTTGACTTTTTTCTTTTTTGGTGTTAGACTGACGGTACATTAAAATTGGATATCGCGGGGTAGAGCAGTTGGTAGCTCGTCGGGCTCATAACCCGGAGGTCGGAGGTTCAAATCCTCCCTCCGCAACCAAAGAAACAGGTACGCTTTTGCGTGCCTGTTTCTTTTTGTGTGAGCCGGAAAATGAAATTTTCGGCTCAGGTTATGAGACCGAAGGGCGAATACCCGGAGGGTGAGGCGGTGTTGAATGACAGTCCGGTGGACTGTCAGATCCGCCGAACCGACCGCAGCATTTTCATCGCAATGAAAATGCAAGACCGGAGGTTCAAATCCTCCCTCCGCAACCAAAGGATAAACCGTTGACACACAAGGCTTGCAGGCGCGTGGTCGGCGGTTTTCTTTTTTTGCTTTGAGAGCGCTGCTTTTCATTATTCGCGTGTTCCTCTTTACGGCTCCGGATAATTACAGAGCCGATTTCATCGTCAACCTCTACGTTACAACCTGATGAAGAGAGCGAGATAAGCGCAAAGCTTAAATCAAAAACAAAATATCTCAACTGTTTTCAAGTTGGCCATAGAGAACAGGTGGATGTATAAACGCTATCAAAAAGTTGACTTTTTGAAAAAGCGCGAGCATACCGCTTAGCTTCGCTATGGCCTTTTTGTTCTGCATCCACAGAGATCAAGAAAGGATGCAGGATTATGTTAATCACTTACAAATTTAACGACGGCACTGTTTCTAACGTAATGTCTACTGAACAAATGCCGACACGCTGTCGGCATTTGCGAAAAAGCGTTTCTGAACGCTTTTTCGGTCAAAATCGCAGATTTTAACAACAGTATCCATTGGAATGCCTGCTTGCTGTGCGAAGTGTTCGCACAGCAAATGCAAGGTTTTTGCAGTATTCTTTGCAAAAACCTTGCGCTTTAAACAAATCAAAATGCGCATGATGGGTTGATATATATTGCATTTTGATTTGTTCAGCAGGCATTATATAGATTCGATATCCAGAAGAAAATCTGTAAGTCCTATCATATAGTATCCCTTTTCTGTATATCTGGGAACAATCGGTTTGTTAACAATAACGACTT
>JAILFM010000009.1 GCA_024697575.1 Clostridiales bacterium | reverse complement strand
TCCGACTGATATTATCATAAAAATTTCTGTAACGGTGATTTGATGAGTACCGGAATAAGCGTAATAATGCCTTTTTACAACGCGGAAAAGTTTTTGAACGAAGCCGTGTCTTCCGTGCTGTCCCAAACCATGGATAATATCGAGCTTATTCTTGTTGACGACGGTTCGTCCGATACGAGCTGTGATATCGTCGATGCTTTTTCAAAAAATGATGACCGTATAAAAATAATACATCAGCAAAACAGCGGCGTAAGCTCGGCAAGGAATGCGGCTCTTAAAATCGCAAGAGGAAAATATATCGGATTTGTCGACGCCGACGATTTTATCATGCCCGAAATGTATGAGGCGCTTTACGATATCGCCGAGAAAAACGGCGCCGACATCGTCTGCTCCGGCTTCGATTATATTTCGTCGGACGGAAAAGAAATAATCGACACCTCCTGCCCGCCGTATAAGGACGGAGTTATTTACGGCCGTGAAGAAATAAAGAAATTCGCCTCGGAGATGCATACTCTCTCCAGCTTCCTCTATATCTGGAGAAGCATTTTTTCGCGTGAGCTTATCGAAAAAAACGGGATAAGCTTTAACGAGGATCTCTCGATAGGCGAAGACACTCTTTTTGCCATGAACTGTTTCCTATCTGCCGACAAGGTCGTCGGATGCGAAAAGAGATTTTACCGCTACAGGATAAATAACGACAGCGCCATGCGTCGGAAATACAAGCCCGACTTTGCGTCAAATCTTATTTTACAATACAATGAAAAAATGAAGCTATGCGAAAGTTATTTCCCTGAATTAAAAGACGTATATATAAAGGACGCCGCGGAATACACGCTTAAAAATCTCTGGTGCGGTCTGTTTTCAAACATATACAACAACGATCTGAAGCTCAAACAGCGTATACACAGGCTGAAAGAGATCTCCGGTTCCGTCATGTTCCGCGACGCATTTTTAAATTACGACATAGATATTTTAAAGTCACGCTCGGTCGACTGGTTCGCTTTAAAGCTTCTTAAATCAAAAAGGATATTCCTTGCCGATCTAAGCACGGAGCTTATCTACCTCATCCACAGGATAAAGCACGGCAAATGACTGCCGCTGATTTCATTTTAAGGAGTTGTCCGAAACATTGTCTGAATCTAAAACACTCGGTGAAAAGCTTATTGAAAAAATCGTTGAATTTTGTACTACATCGGGATTAAAGCTTCTCGGGGCGGTACTGATAATTTTTATCGGCTTTAAGGTAGTAAAATTTTTGACCGGAGTTGTGACGCGCTCAAAATTTTACGGAAAATTAGAGCCTACGGCGCGTTCGTTTTGTAAAAGCGCTGTCACAATATCGTTAAAGATCATCATTCTTGTCACCGCCGCCGCCATGCTGGGCGTGCCCATGACGTCGATAATCGCGGTCATCGGCTCCGCGGGACTTGCGATAGGACTTGCCCTCCAGGGAGGACTCAGCAACATCGCGGGCGGGTTCGTGATCCTCGTATTCAAGCCGTTTATGGTCGGAGACTATATCGAAGTCGGCGAATTCAGCGGAATAGTTCACAGCATAAGCGTCTTTTATACTAAGATATATACCCTCGACAACAAAAAAATAATGATCCCCAACAGCATGATGTCAAGTCAGTCCGTCGTCGATTTTTCCGCTCTCCCGACAAGGAGAGTAGATATCAAGTTTTCCGTTGCGTACGATTCCGACATCGACGAAGTCAAAAATATCCTTATAGGCGTCGCCGAAAAAGAGGAGCTTGTGCTTTCGTCTCCGACGCCTCCCTTTGCGAGACTTAAGGAGCACGGCGACAGCGCGCTCATATTTGAACTCAGGGCATGGTGCAATACCGAGGATTACTGGACGGTTTTTTTCGACCTTACGGAAAACGTCAAAAAAGCGTTCGATGAAAACGGGATCCAGATACCGTTCCCGCAGATGGACGTCCACTTTGATAAGGACGGAAAAGTTTAAAAACATCTTAAATTTCGTGTTGACATACGCGACATTTTTTGTTAAAATATCGTTTGTTGCCGGGTACGGCATCACAATTACATTCGTCTCTGTAGCTCAGCAGGATAGAGCGTTCGCCTCCTAAGCGAAAGGCCGGGCGTTCGAATCGCCCCAGGGACGCCAAAACAACCGGATTCCATTATGGAGTCCGGTCGTGTTTTTACGAAGCCGCCGTTTATGGCGATAGAGAGCGTGCTGAAGTTGATCTCGTCTGTGTAGCGCACATGTGGTTTTTGCCCGTCTCCTCAAAACGTTAATCAAAAAAACGCCTTGACAAAACGGATAAAATGGTATAAACTTTATATGCACTTGTTCGAAGGATACTTGTATCTGCAGAACGCACCCGCCAGGCGTTGGTAGCACCTGACGGGTTTTCTTTATACCTTAACACAGTGTACTGCCGGAAATTTTACTGATAAATGGGCGACCATCTGCCCGAGCCTTTTTTCTAAAAAATCTCGCAAAACCGGATTGGCGGTTTCTGCCCAGTAATCGATCCCGAATGCTACGCTCTCATCTTTATTGTAAGTTATAACTATCCGGTCAAGATCGGTTTTATCTTGAACAGACAGCAATTTTTGAAATGAGATGAGTTCGGATGGTTGTACCGGACTGCTATCTTTTTGCAACACGTCGACCTTCACAGACTTCATTCCGTCCCAGTATGCACCGAAGAGTTTATATGTCGATTTCATAGGTCAATATAAACCCCCGTGTTCAATTCAATGGCGCGCCGACAGTAATCCCTCAATATTTCAAGCATTTCTTTATATCTCGGTACTGCAGGTTTGAGAAGCCGTTCCTCGATCCATCTTAAAAGAGTTTTACATTTGTCGGCATTGAAATAATCATCCTCGCCGTAACTAATTATAGAATCGCATCTTTCGGCAATTTCATCTATAGCTCCGTCATCAAAAAACAAATCGACGTCATCCCAGAGATTTTCAAGAATATAGTATTCAATTGTTGGATTGTTCTCTACAGGTTCAAAGCCAATCGGCCAACCGAGTTTGTTGAATTCATAGTTTTCAAGAGTTTTGAATAATACAAATTGCATTTACATTTCCTCCCTTTTTTTGATTTTGTAGTGGCCTTCACCAATAGAAGTATTTGCTTTGGAACCATCCAGTTTTATCCAAACCTTATTTTTGAAATCAAGTATTTTCAAGTAGCCCGCTACCATATCCGCTTGAACATGATATCGGTCACCTTTGAAAATAAACTTCTCTCCCTTTTCTTTCACGGTGAAATTCGGACAAAACTGATCAATGATTTCATTAAGGTTCACCATCTGTTTTTTCCAGTTTTCATTAAAACTGGCTTCTCGAAGCTTAGCCTTATCGAATTTTTTCTGATCTTTGGCGGACGCCGGAACTTTTACCTCGATATAGTGCTTGTATGCTTTTGAATATGCATATTTTTTATCTGCCATCTCAAGCTACCCCCTTCGTGAGACGATGAATATCGGCATATACGTGATAGTCGATACCCATGTTCAAAAGTTGCTGTTCAGCAGTTTTGTCGTGCTTCCCATAAATAAGCAATTTTGAGGGAAGTATCCGCAGGATTTTCGAAATAAAACCGAAATCATATTCCGACGATAATTTAGCGCACCCAAGAAAGCTGGTTGCCCAGATAATACTCTTTGGAAATGCATTTAGATTCTCCACCGAACTCGGGCTGCCTATTCTGGCGTTCATGACAATTTTAATGCCGTTGCAAGCGAGAATAGCCACGAATAACTGATTTACAAGCATTATCATGTTTTGCCATTCAGGATCCATATCCTCAGTTACCGTGATGTCCAAACCGATAACGCCCATGCATTTTTTGTATTCTTCGATATCGTCAAATACGTTTTCGAGCTTGCGGTATAAGTCGGAATCCGAGCTGAAAAAGCATAATACGGTTTTTTTAGGATCGGTAACGATTTTATTGTTCCGGTTGTAGAAAGGAACAATTAGTTCTGGTTCCGTGTCCAGAAACATCTCTTTTTTGAAAACGGGAAAACCGTCTTCAGAAAATTCGATTTTGCTATCAAGATAATGAACATACCTATCGGCAATTACGCATAATTCGTATAGATTTTTAATCATAATATTCGCGCCTCCTTAACGCGAAATTTTTTGTATGGAGGCACAAGTTGCACTTGTCCGAAGGACACTTGTACCCCCAGAGCCATATTTTTTACTGCTTTATTATCAACTGCGGCTGTTTGGTTGGTAGCCAAAAACCGCAGGGTTAATACATCCATAAAGCATCACCATCCTTTTGTAAATGATATTTTACTCGCCATAAATGACGTTAAGATCTTTTAGCCTGTAAAAAGTCGGATTATAATTCATTCCGAATTGTGGTGCGATTTTTGCGATCCATCCTTTCATATATGGCTGGAAGGCAATCGGTTTCTTCGGTATGTTTTTATATCTGCCTGCCTTGAAAAAACTTTCTGTTATCACATCTCTGGGCATAAGGATCGCCGCGCCGAGATAATTGGCTTGTCGTTCGATTATTTCAAGTTCGGTCATGTTTGAATCCCAGATTGTTTTGCCGAAATCATTTTTTGTACAAGTATGTACCACACTGTCAGGACGTGCTTCAAAATATCGTTTATCCTTCAGCCAATGAGATGCCTCATGAGTAACAACAAAACGCTCACTGCAATCTGCACCTTTTTTCTTGGAATCGAGTAACCGCTGATTGATAATAACTGTTCCTTTGCGAAACGATTCGAACAACGGTTTATCTCCTTCCGTAAAAGTTCCTTTTGGCCAAATCGGCCATCTTCCGTCTGCAAAAACAGTCATTCCCATAATGCAGTCATTTGGAGAGATATATTTCCATTCATATTCACAACCTATGGCTTCAAGGAGATCATAGCCATCTAAAACTGATGGCGTAGTCAGTCTCTCCGGGAAGAAGTCTCTGTTGACGCTATCTGCAAGGTTTTCCAAGTATTCACGAGTATAAATCATTTTTTGTTACCGGCTTTCTCCATTTCCTCAATGATCTTAATCCAGTCTTGATTTGAAAGGTTTAAAGCGCGCGCTTTTCTCAAAGCAACTCTGACCGATTCGTTGCTGGTAACATATTCGGAAATATCCGGAGCCACATTGTTAGGTCTGTCGTTTGCGGCAAGATCGCGCATGACTTCTATTTCGTCTTTGGACAATCCCAACACTTCTGCTATCCTATCCATTTTCTCAGCAGACGGGGAATTCCTCTTTCCTTTTTCGATATCACTCAAATAAGCTGGTGCAATATTAACTAGTTCAGCAAGTTTTCGCAAATTGATCCCCTTTTCTGTTCTTTTCTCTTTAATAAAACCACCAAACGTCATATCTTCTTCTCCTCCTTATGCAGTTAGCAAACACGCTTGTTCGCTTACTTGCGAACATTATAGCATGCTTTTGTAAATTTGTCAATAGGCTTGCATAATCTTTTTCGAACTATATGTTGTGGTTTGTGACTCGATTTGACCGCTTGCCATATCTCCTAAGCGAAAGGCCGGGCGTTCGAATCGCCCCAGGGACGCCAATATCCCGAAGGATGTTTGATGATCCTTCGGGATATTATTCATTTTGTGCTTTAATATCACGCAAAATCACTTTGCAACCGTCGGTTGACAAAGTTCAAAGTCAACTATATTGCGCGCAACCGACAAAAATGGTATAATTTGTGCGTAAACAAAAGTGAAGGAGGCAACAGAATGACGATCGGAGAAAGATTATACGCATTAAGAAAGGAAAGAAACATTTCACAGGAGGAGCTTGCAAACGAGCTTAATGTATCAAGGCAAAGCGTGTCAAAATGGGAAACAAATCAGTCGATGCCAGATTTTGACAAGGTCGTTGCGCTGTGCAAATTCTTCGGCATCACGACCGACGAATTGTTGACGGGTAAAAAGGATATTGTTCAGGCAAACGAGCTTGATACCAAGTCGACATACGCGCGAAACCTTGCAATAGCTATCGGCTTATACATTTTTTCGGCTGTACTGCTTATCGTTTGTGCGGCAGTGTTCGATCAGCCCATCGTCGGCGTGTGCCTGCTGTTGACTCTTGTTGCGGTCGCCACCGGCCTTATCATCTATAACTCTGTAAGATACGGCAAAAAAGCACCGGAAAGCGAGGATGAAAAGCGAGAAAACTCGCAACTGAAGGTCATATATGATATAGTCGGGCTGGTCGGTATCGTGCTCTACTTTGTGATCAGCTTTTTGACGAGGGCATGGTACATCACATGGGTCATTTTCATCATCATTCCCGCAGTGAACAGCATTATCAAGCTTTTGTTCAGCTTCAAGGACGACAAAAAGGAAGAAGCAGGCGAGGAGGTAAACAACAATGACCAAAACAATTAAAGTTTTACTTATCGTGCTTTTAACTCTTATGATCGCAGCTCTTATTTTCATAATGGTATTCGTTATGAAAAACGGCTTTGTCGACTTAGGTATGTCGGATAACGATATGAAGCTCGTCGACAGCTTCGAGGCAACCGTTATGGAGACAGAAAAAATATATCTCGATCTTGACAGCGCCGACGTAAAGATCACCGACGCGGACGCGGATACAGATAAAATTACCGTAAAATACTACTCAAATTATGACAGCAGTGTGACAATTGAAAATGTCGGCGGAACCGTCTCCGTTGATGAGGCAAAAAGCGATAAGCCTAAAAACTTCTTTCACCTTAAGAAAAGGGTCGAGATCAGCGTGTCCGAAGCCTTCACCGGCGAATATCGGATCGTCGGAAAGAGCAGCGATGTTTATGCGGAAAACGACTTGACAAACAATGTTGTCATAATTTCGCTGAACAGCGGCGACGTGGCTTTGGCGTCAGCGGGAAATTTATTTGTAAACACCGACAGCGGCGATGTTACGGTCGACAAAATAAATAAGAAAACGGTCATAATGACATCGAGCGGCGACGCCGCGATCAACAAGGCTGATCTCAAAGGGGCGTCCGAGATCTCCGCTTTAAGCGGCGACATTGTGATAAGCGAGCTGAATATGAAAGAAAACGTGAGCATCACAACCTCAAGCGGCGATGTTACGGTCAGAAAAAACTTAAGCAGATGCTACGTTGAAACCGATACGTCGAGCGGGAGCGTTTCCGTCGACAAGGGCGACAGAAAGAGCGATATCGTACTGACCGTCACAACGTCCTCCGGAGATATATTCGTTCACTGATACTCTGTTTGATGCTTTGCGGTTTTTCAAGACAGCGTCGTTTTCAGAGTAAAAAAAATCAGCCGCGGCTGTATGCCGCGGCCTTTTTGATATTCGGTTTACGCTATTACGACTGCTCCGCTCTTTCCGAACATGAGCTTGATCGATTCGACAAAATCGCTGAACGAAACGTTACCGCTTACCTTCTGAAGGACTTCGCCGAGTGATTTAAGTACGTTTGCCCACGGGATCTTTGTCATGGCTTCATAGCCGATCTTAAATAACTCAACAAGCTTTGCAAGAAGATCCGCGATCTCGATCGTCTTTGTGGGATCGGCGTCGCCGTCCGCCTGTGAAACCGTTGTTTCGGGCGCTTTATAAGAAGCAGCCGAAGCGAACATTGAAGGGATCATCGTAACACAGAATGCGAATACGAGAATTGTAGCAATAATCTTTTTCATGTTTTTCATCCTCACTTTTTAAAATTAAACGTATCTTACGAAATGAGGGGTTCCCCTGTCTGACCTTTCGCAAAGAGACGTCCCAAGAGCTTGATAAGAGTGCCGAAGCTGGTGATGAAGAATGTGCCGATCTCTGCCCATTTGACGTCCTGGAGTATTCTCGTAATGATCTCGATGAGCGTCATCTCACCCTCTGTCGCGGGCGTCGTGTCATCAGCGGCATATGCAAAAAACGCCAACACGGACATAATGATCAAAGTACAGAGAACGGTTGCAATGATCTTTTTTGCTTTCATTAGAATTACCTTCCTTAAAAAAAATTTTCCCTGCATTATGCATCCCACTGCACACACAGCGATCGACATTTTTAAAACGGGATCGCTGTTATTCGCCTTTTTCGTTAAAGCGAAGCCGAATGTCCTCGATAAAGCCGTTATCCGACAAAACATTATAAACTGCCGTGCCTATCGCGTAAGCTGCCATCACTCCGGTCAAAAGCAAAACGGCCTTTTTATAGAAGTCAGAACCGAGGCTCACGTATATCCTCCCTTCGTCAAACACCGAGAAGTATACAAATCTTAAGGCAACGCCACACAAATCGCGGCGTACGCCTTGCTTGAATCTTATTCCGTCATGCTGCACAAAAATCTCTTGACTTGCGACAGCAAGCCTGCGTTCTTTTTGTACAACCTGACGAAAAATCTTACTTCGCAATCCGCACACCGGACTTGTGCGGTGTTGCCTTAAATATTCGACATCTGTTATTATATTACAACTTTTAAAATATGTCAACTGTAAAGAAAATGCAATTTGATTTTTTTAAAATTTTCAGCCAACTGTTACAAAATCCTTTGAGCATTTTGTGAAATTGTAACAAC
>JAILFM010000147.1 GCA_024697575.1 Clostridiales bacterium | reverse complement strand
TTTTCGACATTTGTCAGCGGTATCACAGCCGGTATGTCGCAGATGCTTTTACTCTCACTTATGGATGCATCGGAAAAAGGCGTGTGGAACGCAAGTCTGAAAACGGTTTTTTTGATCATCGGCGTAATTTCGGCTGTATTCGGCGGAGGGCTCTTCTCCCTTGCGGGAATTTTCACCAAGGAGAGAGTTGTTCAGTCAGCCCGTCAGCCAAGCATCAAGGACAGCTTTAAAGTACTGCTTCGCAACAAGCCGCTTTTACTGATTGTGCTGAGCAATATGCTCATGTCCGCCGGCGGTTTGTACAGTGTGTTCACCACATATTATTTTGCCGAGGTTGTTCAGCTTAACTCTCTGAAGCTTTTGATTGATATTCCCGGCGGTGCGGTCGGGGTCGGCACATATCCGTTTATACCCGCTATCAAACGCAGATTCGACAACAAACAGCTTATGATGATTCACTTTTTCTCCAAAGCGGCGGTTGGTGTTCTCTGCTTTTTTGCGGGATTCAGGCATTACACAAACAAAGCAGTTGCTGTACCCATACTTATGGTTTTGAATATAGTCATAAGTATTGTAAACACTGTTAAAAATATTATTACAACAGAAATGATCGGTGACACAATCGATTATATGGAACTTCAGACAGGGGAGAGAAATGAAGGCGTGTCTTTTGCTGTGTCTTCATTCTTCAGTAAGATTACCGGCTCTGTCAGTACAGCTATCGCCACGGCTGTACTCCCAATCATTGGCTTGACTTACAGAAATGTAAACGGCAGGCAGGTCGCCGTAAAAGGTGAAAAAACCGATTTTTATATCTGGATGTTCTATGTTTTGATTCCTCAACTTGTTAACACTCTCGGTGCAATCCCTTACTTCTGGTACAATCTGACCGGCAAACGCCTTTCGGAAATTCGCATTCAGCTCGCACAGCGAAGAGAAAATATGCTCGCAAAAATCGGCGAAACGGAGGATATGTCATGAGAAAATGCCCAAAGTGCAAAGCCCGTCTGTCGCCTTTTTATTTTAAAACCACATGCAAATACTGCGATACGGATTTGCTTTATTATAATTTTGACGAACGCCTGGAACAGGATGCGCAGAAAGCTGCCGCACAGGAAGAAAAAATCCGGCAATTATTAAACAAACTGCCGTTTCGCAAAAATAAACAATAAACAATAAATTCATATTGCTTGACATTTTTATCCGTTTGGTTTAAATTGTAAACAGCGTTACCGCTTATAAAGAAAAAAAGGAGATGTATTTTCATGAAAACATGTAAGAAAGCGCTTGCCGTGATGCTGAGCCTCTTGATGGCATTTACCGCACTTGGTATAAGCGCCTGTGCGGAAAACGTCACAAAATGGTATGTGCCTGTCAGTGTGACAAATGCAAAAGCTGTCGCGTTTAAAGACGGCGATCCTAAGACAGTTACGCGCCTTGAGCTGACTGTTGTATCAAACGCATCTGCCGGCAGCGAAGCCCCTGCGGATCCTTTTGATACATTTGACCCCAATGCCGAAATAACAATTTATGAAGGGACATTTATTTCTGTCAGCAACACGGTTGCTCAGATTCTGGGAAAAGAAGCAGATAACGCGTTTGCCGACGCTGTTATCGCAAAGGCAAAACCGGTCGCATTCGCAAACGGAGTTTTGACTCTTGACGTATTCTCAAAAAACGGTGAAACCGGTGCCAAGATGTTTGCAATTCAGATTGATAACTTTGAAACCGGTACAGTAAGCGAGTTCTATTTTGATTTTCCAGAAGAGATGCTGTCACTTTCAAGCGGTACAAAATACAGCAAAGCAACAAGAACAACCGCTCACGTTGACGGACTTCAGTCCGAAAAGCTTGAACTACCCTCATTGATTCGCCGCATGTTCAGTGATTTTTCAACCGGAAAATTCGGTGCTCTCATCGGCAAAGTATTCCTTATTTTACCGATTGCTCTTCTTCTTGTGCCGATATTGATGAAATCTCTTGAGAACAATGCGCAAAAAGTCTATAATAACTACGGCATAAACGTCCATTCACTGTTCTCCGACGCGCAAAAAGCCGTACGTAAGATTTTACCGTATTTTATCAATCAGATTTTCGGAGCAAAAGCGTCCGCCTGACGGTTTGCCGTTTAGTCGATTGATTCTCCGGATTTACACTGTCCCGCTTATCTTCGCAGAGTGATATATTACAGAAAAAGCAGAGGAACGGTTTTTTTATCGTTTCTCTGCTTTATATTGTTTTATGTAATCAATCCGAAGGGAAAGAATATACAAGGCTGACGCCTTGATGACATACCGTTTGCTTTGCAAACGGATTACATACACCGCGCAAGCGCGGTGATAACATACCAACCCGCCAAGGCGGCTTTGATAAAAAAATCAGCAACCGAAGTTGCTGATTTTTTTGGCGCCTCAAGCAGGACTCGAACCTGCGACACCGCGGTTAACAGCCGCGTGCTCTACCGACTGAGCTATTAAGGCACGAAGGCTGCTGAAAGCAGCCGTAAAGAAAAGAAGAAAAAAGGAGAAAAGAACGGAGA
>JAILFM010000144.1 GCA_024697575.1 Clostridiales bacterium | reverse complement strand
TAAATACTGTTTGACTCTCATTGAAGAGGTGTTTGTTGAAAAATAAAAATGCTTTAACCCGTCGGTTTTCCTCGGTTTTAGCATCGCTTTTACATTCGGAAATCCCCCGTCGTCGATCGAACAAATAAAAGCGACTTTTTGCCGTTTGATAAACCCTGTGATCTTCTGTAAATCCATAATATTACCTCATTAAATTCCGATTTGTCTTTTATTCTTTCGCTGTGTTTTCCGCATTCCTGAAAACAATGAATTTCTGGAACAAAAATTCCGTTACCATGTTTATTATCATTGTAATTCCCAATACTATGTATTCAATCGCCGCGAATGACGCATATTTTGCGGTGAAATAGTTGCCGAGAATAACCGAAACGGGCGTGAAAACAAGATAATAGCCGAAAACCTTGAGCATTGCTATCGGAATATTGTTCGCCGCTTTGAATGTAAATTTGCGGTTGAATGTGAAATTCCAAACAACCGAAAGAATAAGCGCTATGAGGTAAATCGGGCCATATTCGTTTTGCATAATACGGGCAAATCCCTCGTCGTTACGCATAAGCGACTGTATGAAATCGGCATTTACAAGAAACTCGTTCATCAAAGTGAAGCTGCTCAGCTGAATCACACCTGCCGAAGCGGCGAAACAAGCGTATTTGATAAACTGCAGAATATTCTTTTTGAATGTTTTCTTTTCCTGCGGTTGTTGATTTACGGAAGTATTGCTGTTTTCCATTGTGTTCTCCTTTTGCTGCTTATGCCTTTTCTGAACTGTTACCGCATTTGACGCGTATTGCGGCGCGTGCGAATTCAGCCGTGCCGTCACCGCCGGTTTTGTCAATATTCTTTTTGAATCTCTCGTCGGAAACATACATTTCGCCGAGCCCCGCGAAGACCTCGTCCGAACACTCGTAAAAATGATTATTGATATACCGCTGAATATCCGCGACCGCCGTCTGCACCTCATTGCTCCCGGGCGGCAGTTTTTTCATCTCGCCGAGCTGTGCAAACAGTTTCATCAGCCCGCCGCCGGTTTCTTTTGACATATCCGGTCGCTTTTCAAATTCTTTCCACGCCGCAGTGTCGCCCCAGCGTTCCTTCGCTTCTTCAATGTATGTTTTGTTCATTGTAGCCTCCTTCAATTACCGGAGAAAAAGTCCTTAAGACGCTGCCAAAACGACTTTCTTTTTGGTGGTTGATGCTGCGTTTGCGGCGTATATGAATAAGTTGATGCCGGTTGTTGCTGATGATGTTTTTGCATTTGCTGACGGCGTTCTTCTTCGACAAGCTTTTGCGTTTGGATGCGTCGCTGTTCCGCTAAACGCCTTTGGTGATCTGCTTTTTCTGCATTAATCATTGAAGACAAAGGGTCGTTTGCAGAGTATAATCGTTTACTGAATGCTTCAAGCCAGTCATAATCGGTATTTTCACAAATATCGGAATCATACCCAACCTCATGCGAAAGCTGATTTCGTATCCAGCGCAGCCGTTTCAATCTGTCATAATCTGCACCCCATGTCGCAACATAATGTCTGCCTTTGAAGTCGTTTTGTTCCATTTGGCGTATGTATTCGGATACTCCTTCAGCAGTGGAGTAGGCGTCTCTGATAAAGCGATCAACACTCTTATACAAATCAATAAAATCTATGTTCAAATCACGCATATATTTTTTCTATCCTCAAAATGGTTTTTCATATAGTACAAGTCCTTTTCTCGCTACTTTGCCATTTTCAAAGACAAGGAAACACCGATTAAATCAGCGTTTCCCTAAACTGCGCATCCTATTCCGCAAATTCAATGAATCCTTTGAAAAACCGATAATTTTTTCGTTCGCCATAGTTGCACTCCTTAAGGTTTTCTCCTGTTTTCCGCGTCTTGAAAAGCGATAGTCTTTTTTCTTAATATCGTTGTTAATTTCAAATTTTGACTCTAAGGTGTCGTCTTCTTTGAACGCCGTAATTCCGAAAAGCCGGAATTAATGATATTTGTCATAGATTTATAAAAAATTTGTAGGCAGGAATAACTTCAATATCGATTCCGTTTGTATCCGCAGTTACGGATTCATCTTTTGTAACGATTATCAATCTTTCCGCATTACCGGTTGACGCAAGATTCTTTATTGATTTAAACTCTCGGTCATAGCTGCTGCCATTAAGGCTGTAACATACCTGGATTGCCGTTTTGGCTTCCGGTATCCAAAAATCAATGTCTATACCTGTTTCGATTGATTTAATGTAGTATAGGTTTTCTTCACCATATTTTCTAAGTAAGGCAACTGCAACAGCATTTTCAAGCAAAGCGCTGTTTTTTTCAACAAGGAAAAGATTTGTTAAACCGGGATCGCTGAAATAGTATTTCGGATTGCTTTCTTTTTCTGCAAGCTTGGCATAGTAATTCCTGACCGGGAAAATCATATACGCCTGAATTGCATACTGAACATAATCAATTACTGTTTCTTTGCTGATTTTTGCGCCCGTGCCCGTGACAATACTGTGTAGACGGGTATAGGATAGTTCACTGCAAACCGATTCTGCTATTTTTTTCATCATAACACGAAGAGGATATTCATTGCGAACGCTGTTTCTTGCAATTATATCGCCCAGCAGGATTTTCTGATAAACGGAAGATACATATTCTCGTTTCGATTTAAAGGGCAGTGATTCCGGAAATCCGCCGAATGTAATATACTCGTTGCAGCTTTTTTGAACCAAGGCTTTTGATTTTGTTTTCAGCAACTCATTTTTGTTATAAGGCACAGATAAAGCCGTAAGATACTCGCGCAGGTTATAAGGCAAAATGTTCATGCTGAGAAATCTTGCGCCAAGTGTCGTTTCAATATCTCTGCTGAGCATTTTTGCGTTGCTGCCTGTAATATATACACGCTCTTTTGCATCTGCAAGACGGCGGGCAAAATTTTCCCAGCCTTCTATATTCTGAATTTCATCAAAGAAGAAATAGCTTTTGCTGTTGCCGATTTCATAAGCAACGCTTGGAATGTCATTAAAATCTTTAACTGTAAAATCGATAAGTCTCTCATCTTCAAAGTTAATGTAGATAATTTGATTCCAGTTGATTCCGGTTTCAATCAGATTACGGACAATACCGTATAAAAGTGTTGATTTGCCGGCGCGCCTCATGCCGGTAAGAACATAGTTTGCGTTGTCTTCGAAAGTATATTCTCTGGGATAAATAATAAAATTTTTTATGATTTCATGCTGATCGAATATAACCGATTTGAGAATATCATGATTCATAATACCATCTCCTTTTGTCGAATATACTTTACAATAACATAATATTTTTGTCAAGTATACCGGACAACTCGCTCAAGAGTTTTGTCATAAACCGTCAGGCACAGTGTACCCCACCATTCATGACCTTCGTCGAAGGATTCCGACCGGTCGGCTGTCTATTTGTAAAAAGACAAAGGATGCTTTCGTTTTTTAAGGAAACGCTGATTAAATCGGGGTGTTTAGAACGGCGAGCAGTTTTTTCGGCTGATGAAGTCGAAAATTTGCGGAAATAATTTGTTTATTTCAAGGGCAATACCACACAATTCAGGTATGCGGATTGCGAAGTAAGATTTTTCGTCAGATGATACAAAAATCGAAGTTGATACTTTGTGTATTGACTGAGATTTTTGTGAAATATGACGGATTAATATTCGCGCAAGACGCGTGCCGCGTATTGTG
>JAILFM010000137.1 GCA_024697575.1 Clostridiales bacterium | reverse complement strand
CCCTTAAGCTCAACAAAGCACACCATGCCGTATTTTTTCATAATCTCAAGGTACTCTCTGAAAGAGCAAAGGCGCACATCATCGCCCGTTTTGCTGTTTTTAAGCGGCTTCGCGGTCAGCTGTTCGTATGTGCTTTCGCTTATGACAAGACTTGTTCCGTCGCAGAACACCGCGTCTTCATTGTGACAGCAGACATATTCGCCGTCGCTTGTGATTCTGACATCCGTTTCACAGCCGCCGCTGCCGTTTTCGGCGGCTTTTACAAAAGCGAGAGCTGTGTTTTCGGGGTATGCCGAGCTGTAGCCGCGGTGGCCTATCATGCAGATTCTTCTTTTTATGTCAAAGGTATTCGCAAGGTGGGCAAATTTTTCAAACTCAAAGCAAAGGTTTTCCTTTTTGTGAGTGTCACCCGTTAAAATCAGCTTTGCGCCCCTGTCTTTCAGATACTCATAAATATCCTTGTCGGGATACGGCTCGGTGCGGTAGCCTCTTGAAATGGCGCCGGTATTTATTTCAAACGGAATGTCATATTTTAAAAGAACGTCGGCGGCTTTTTTCCAAGCGGCGACATATCTCGGGTCATTTTTATCAAAAAGCTCGCCTTTTTCGTTGAACTTCATAACAAGGTCGAAGTGACCGATAATATCCGGCACCACGTCGTCGCAAAGGTGAGACACATTTTCATAATATTTTTCGCAAAATACCATAATATCGCCGCCGCAGTATCTGTCGGCAGCACAGCGGATGATATCCGCCGAACTGTCAACCGGAACATATTCGTCACCGAACCTGACATAGTGAACAGAGCCGATTATATAATCATAGCCGCGTGCCGGTTCCTCCGAGAAATAGTCGCGCTCAATACCGAGCCTTATATTGATTTTCCCTCTGTATTTTTCCTTAAGGCGGTTTATCTCTTTTATATATTCCCTTGTTTCTTCCTCCGACATACAGTAAGACCCGTCAATACGGGTGTAGCCGTGGCCGCTGAAACCGATTGTGTCAAGCCCCTTTTCAACGGCGGCTTCAACCATTTCCTCCGGAGTGTTCTTTCCGTCGCAGAAATTTGTATGGGTGTGGTAATCCCTTAAAATCATTTTGTCATTTTCTCCTGCTTGACCTTTTTGTCGATAACATGGCGCGAAGCAAGCTCTTTATGAATATCCTCAAGGCTTATCCCTTCTTCAATCATGAGCACCATCACATGATACACAAGGTCGCTGATTTCATATATTGTCTCTTTTTTATCCTGCGCTTTGGCGGCGATTATCACTTCCGTGCTCTCTTCACCGACTTTTTTAAGGATTTTGTCAAGACCCTTTTCAAAAAGGTAGGTGGTGTATGAACCTTCCTTCTTGTTTGTCTTTCTGCCCTCAATAAGCTTCATAAGCTTTTCAAGGCTGAAGTCGTTCATTTCATCGTTTTCAAAAATAACGTTTTCAAAACAGCTTTTTGTGCCCAGGTGGCATGCGGGACCGTCGGGCTTGACAACAACAACAAGAGCGTCCCTGTCGCAGTCCGCCGTTATGGAAACAATATGCTGATAGTTGCCGCTTGTTTCCCCCTTGAGCCAAAGCTTGTGCCTTGAGCGGGAATAAAAGCAAGTAAGTTTTTTTTCAAGTGAAATTTCAAGGCTCTCCCTGTTCATGTAAGCCAAAGTCAGAACCTGCCTTGAAACGCTGTCAACGACAACAGCCGGAATTAAGCCCTTTTCGTCAAATTTAAGTGAAGAAATCACATCACGGGTAACAAGCATAACTGTCAAAGCCTCCTGAATTCCGATAAATAATGTTCTGTATTTAAAAGCCGTTACGGGGTATTATGCGCCGCGCTGAAGGCGTGCCGGTATCCCGTTTGCCGCCATAGCCTCCTTAAGAGAAGCGATTCTGACCTCGCCGAAGTGGAAAATCGACGCCGCAAGACCTGCGTCAACCTTCGGAAGAGTTTTGAAAAGGGTGATAAAATCTTCGATATTGCCCGCTCCGCCGCTGGCAATAACCGGAACACTGACGGTGTTTGACACCTTCTCAAGCATTTCAAGGTCAAAGCCCCGTTTCACGCCGTCTGTGTCAATTGAGTTCAAAACAACTTCGCCGGCGCCTGAACCGACGCACCGCTTTATCCATTCTATCGCTTCAAGCCCGGTGTTTTCACGCCCGCCTTTGGCGAACACGCGGAAAACACCGTCAACCCTTTTGACATCCGCGCTGATAACAACGCACTGGTCGCCGTAAAGCTTCGCCGCCTGTGAAACAAGGTCCGGGTTTCTTATTGCGCCGGAATTGACGCTGACCTTATCCGCGCCGCATTTAAGCACCCGGTCAAAATCGTCAACGGTGTTTATACCGCCGCCGACCGTGAGGGGGATGAACACTTTTTTCGCCGTTTCGCAAAGAATATCCGTAAACAGTTTGCGTCCCTCCGCGGACGCCGTTATGTCATAGAAAACAAGCTCGTCCGCGCCGCACTTTGAATAGTACTGCGCAAGCTCAACGGGCGAAGCGACATCGTTCAGACCTTCAAAATTAACGCCTTTGACAACCCTGCCGTTTCTGACATCAAGGCAGGGAATAATTCTTTTTGTTATCATATCAGCTTTCCTGTTCTGCAAGCGTTACCGCCTGCCTTAAGTCGACTGCGCCCGTATAATACGCCTTGCCGATAATGGCGGCATAGATGTTCATTGTGCAAAGTCTTCGGATATCCTCAAGACTGCTTACGCCCCCCGAGGCTGTTATATCAAGGGAGAATCTTTCACTAAGCTGCCTGTAAAGAGGAAGGTTTGTTCCCTGCATGGCGCCGTCTTTTGAAATATCGGTGCAGATTATTGTTTTAACACCGAGGGCCTGCATCTTTTCGCAAAAATCAAAGGCGGTTTCACGGCTTTTTTCCGTCCAGCCTTTGACAGCGACAAAGCCGTCTCTGATATCGACGCCGACGGCGATTTTTTCACCGTACCTGCTCAGCGCAAGCTTCAAAAACTCCGGGTCTTCAATCGCCGCAGTGCCCAGAATAACGCGGTCAAGACCCGCGTTTATATATTTATCGACAGTGTCAATACTGCGAACGCCTCCGCCGATTTCGCAAAAAGCTCCGCTTTCTTCTTTAATACGGCGCACCGAATCAAAATTCGACGTTTCGCCGCTTTTCGCGCCCTCGAGGTCAACGATGTGTATGTGATTACAGCCGCAGCGGACAAAATCAAGCGCCACTTCGCATGGATTGTCGCTGTAAACCGTCACTTTATCATAATCGCCCTTAAACAGCCTGACGGCTTTGCCGCCGATAAGGTCAATAGCGGGGAACAAAATCATATTTTATCAAACCTCACTGAACGCTTTTAGAATACTCAGCCCCGTGTCCCCGCTTTTTTCGGGGTGGAACTGACAGCCGAAAACATTGCCCTTTGAAACGGCGGCGGTCACCCTTGCGCCGTAATCGCACACGGCGGCGGTGTCTTTATCACAGTCGGCGGCATAGTATGAATGCACAAAATATACATAATCGCCGTTTTCAATGTATTTGAAAACCGGACAATCCGGCTTTGTGAATTCGAGCGCATTCCAGCCCATCTGAGGGATTTTAAGTTCGCGCGGCACAATATCCGTGAGCGGGCGAACAAAGCCTTCAATCAGCCCCAGTCCCTCATGTACGCCGTATTCAAAGCTTTTTTCAAATAGCAACTGCATACCGAGGCAGATGCCCATAACGGGCTTGCCCGAATTCGCCTGCCTCTTAACAAGCTCCGCCATGCCGGTATCGCGAAGCTTTTTGGCGGCATCTTCAAATGCGCCGACACCCGGCAGTATTATCCTGTCCGCTTTTTCAATCTCGGTTTTATCACTTGTGACAACCGTTTCGACGCCCAGAAACTCAAGTGAGGAGCGAAGGGAAAAAAGGTTGCCCACTCCGTAGTCGATAACAGCAAGCATTAAAGCACCCCTTTTGTCGACGGTATCTCGTTTTCAAACCCCTCTTCAAATTTAACCGCCGCCTTGAACGCCCTTGCGGCGCATTTGAAAATTCCCTCTATAATATGATGCGAATTCGCTCCGGAAAGCTGTTTTATGTGAAGGGAGCATTTTGCACAGCGGACAAACGCAAGGAAGAACTCTTCGCAAAGCTCGGTGTCAAAATCGCCGACCTTCTGCGCCGGAATATTAACATCAAAGCCGAGGTACGCCCTGCCCGAAAAATCGACGGCGCAAAGAATAAGCGCTTCGTCCATGGGTAAAATGAAAAAGCCGTAACGTTCAATCCCCGCCTTGTCACCAAGGGCAACGGCAAACGCTTCGCCAAGAGCTATGCCGATATCCTCCGTTGTATGGTGATAGTCAACATTCGTATCGCCCTTGCACTTAACGTCAAGGTCAAACCTCGCGTGCTTTGCGAAAAGGGTAAGCATATGGTCAAGAAAGCCGCAGCCGGTGTCAACCGAGCTGACTCCCCTGCCGTCAAGGCAAAGCGAAAGGGAAATATCGGTTTCGTTTGTTTTTCTGTTAACTGTCGCTTTTCTCATTGAATAATCTCCTTCAATGCGTTAATAAGGCTGTCACACTGCTCCCTTGTGCCGACGGTGATGCGGTTATAGTCCGCGATTCTGCTCCCCGTAAAATGTCTGACAAGTATCCCGCGCTTTTTAAGCTCAAGATAAACTTTTTCACCCGAAACGCAATTATGCTTCGCAAAAACGAAATTTGTCATGGACGGGGGGAAGCTGAACTCCATTGCGGCAAGGTTTTTTTCAAGATAAGCCCTGTTTTTCTTAATTTTTTCACAGTTTTCACGCGTATAGGCGTCGTTTTTAAGGCAGGCAACACCGCACGTTGCCGTCATTCGGTTGATATTATACGGATTAGTGGAAAACCTGATTGTGTTAAGGTCGGCGATAAGCTCCCTGCAGGCAACGCCGAAGCCGAGTCTTGCCCCCGCCATGGAACGGGATTTTGAGAAAGTCTGCGTTACAAGCAGGTTTTTGTATTTTTTGATAAGCGGCAGACAGCTTTCTGCGCCGAAGTCCACATACGCCTCATCAACAACCACAACATTGTCGGGATTTGATTCGATTATCCTCTCAATTTCACTTCTTTTAAGCGCAATACCGGTCGGCGCATTTGGATTTGCGATAAAAACGGTTTTGCCAACGCCGATGTAGGAAGAAATATCCTGCGTAAAATCGTCTTTGAGCGGTATTGTTTCAAAGGGAACGCAGTTGACGGCGGCGAAAACCGGATAAAATCCGTATGTGATATCGGCAAACACGGCGGGATGCTCGCTGTCGCAAAACGCCTTGAAAGCGAAGTTCAATATATCGTCGCTCCCGTTTGTGAAGATAACCTCGTTTTCGTCAACGCCGTAAACAGAGCAGAAGGCTTTAATCAACTCCCTGCAGTCCGGGTCGGAATAAAGGTGAAGCTGTTTTGCCTGACTTTCGGCGGCTCTGACAACCGCTTCGCACGGCGGATAGGGGTTTTCGTTTGTGTTCAGCTTTATGTATTTCACGCCCGCCGGCTGTTCACCGGGCACATAAGGCTCAAGACCCGAAAGGGTTTTTGAAAAAAAGGAAGACATTATTAACCTCTTATCACAGCGCTCTTTGCGTGAGCCGTGAGCCCCTCTTTCTCGGCGAAAAGGGCAACATCACCGGCGACAGACGAAAGAGCCTGCTTTGTAAAATATGTGTACTGAGTCTTTTTGACAAAGTCGTCAACCGAAAGCGGGCTTGAGAATTTTGCCGT
>JAILFM010000016.1 GCA_024697575.1 Clostridiales bacterium | reverse complement strand
TGGAGGAAAAGGCTATGCTTAAAATCTATTGCTACAGCAGGTGCACAACCTGTAAAAAGGCCGTTAAATGGCTCGAAGACAACAATATCGCTCATGAAACAATTGATATTAAAGACAATCACCCTGATGAAGATGAACTTCGGAAGTATTACGCCATAAGCGGTTTACCGCTCAAACGCTTCTGGAATACAAGCGGTATTCAATACCGTGAAATGGAACTTTCAAAAAAGCTACCGGAAATGAGTGAGGATGAACAGCTTGCACTTTTAGCGTCAAACGGGATGCTTGTCAAACGACCTTTGCTTGTCGGTGAAGATTTTGTTTTGACCGGGTTCAAAGAGGATGAGTGGACAGCAAAGCTTGTACAGCGTTAACTTGCATTCTCGTGAAAAAAATAATGAAATTTTACAGCGTATTTCGTGATATATACAGGTTATTCAACTTGCATTTTCGTGATTTATATGAAAAAAAAACAGGTACTTCCTACATACTCTACACAAAAAATGTAATGGAGAAAGACGGTATTCTGCATCTGCCGATTTACATGACGATGTTCCTATAAATCATTTTACAGGAGGTGAAACAGATGCCTTTTAAAATCATCCGTAATGATATAACAAAAGTAAAGGCGGACGCCATTGTAAACACGGCAAATCCTTTGCCGGTTATCGGCGGCGGCACTGACAGCGCAATATATAAAGCCGCGGGAGAAAAAAAACTGCTGGCGGAGCGGATAAAAATCGGCAAAATCGCCCCCGGGCAGTGCGCGGTGACTCCGGCTTTTAAACTCAGGGCAAAATATCTTATACATACAGTTGCTCCGGTATGGATTGACGGCAAGCACGGCGAAAGTGATATTCTTCGCTTATGCTACGAAAATTCTCTGAACACAGCAAATGAGCTTTCATGTGAAAGTATTGTTTTCCCGTTAATTGCAACGGGCATTTACGCCTTTCCGAAAAGCGAAGCGCTGAACATTGCGCTTTCTGAAATCGGGAAATTTTTGCTCAGTCACGAAATGGATGTTACCCTTGCGGTGCTTGACCGCGAGTCGCTTGAACTTTCCGAAAACCTTATCGGTGATATTGAAAAATATATTGACGAACACTGCGTCAAAAGAATCTTCAAAAGTGAATACGGCGGCAATAAGCCCGTCAACAGACGGTCAGCTGAAGGAGCATACGTTTTAAACCGGTGTGAAGAATGTATTGACACCGGTCCGAGAGAATATATTTCGGAAGAACCCGAACTGTCCGTTCCTGCGGCACCTTCGATTAATTCTTTCTCCGACATTTCCGGCAAAACTCTGGACGAAGTTTTAAATCAAAAAGAGGATTCATTCCGCTTAAGGCTTTTTAAACTTATTGATGAGCGCGGTCTGGACGACGTAACAGTATATAAAAGAGCGAACATTGACAGAAAGGTTTTTTCACGCATACGCTGCAAAGAGGATTACAAGCCCAAGAAAACGACAGCGGTGGCTTTTGCCGTTGCGCTCAGGCTTGATATGCCCGCAACGCTCGACCTTCTGTCACGGGCAGAGATTGCCTTTTCACCCGGCAGCAAGTTTGACCTGATAGTTTCATATTTTATTCTGAACCGAAACTATGATATTTATGAAATAAACGCCGCACTTTTCAAATACGGACAGCCTCTGCTCGGTGAGTAAAAATCAATAACAATTTGTCGCCCGTCAAGCGACCTTTTCCCCTTTTTTATCGTTATAATCATAGTAACAAAATTAGGGAGGAAAAAGAAAATGAAAAAGAACCTGACGGAGCTAGTGATGATACTGGACAGAAGCGGTTCCATGGGAGGGCTTGAAAGCGACACTATCGGCGGCTACAACAGTATGCTGAAAAAACAGCGCGAAGAAGAAGGTGAAGTGCTCGTTTCCACAGTTTTGTTTGACGACAGAAGCGAAGTGCTCTATGACAGAGTACCACTTGAAAAAATGCCGAAAATGACAGACAAGGAGTACTATGTACGCGGCTGTACCGCTCTTCTGGACGCTATCGGCGGGGCAATTCACCATATCGGAAACATTCACAAATATGCGCGGGATGAGGACAGACCTGAAAAAACCATATTTGTTATTATCACAGACGGCATGGAAAACGCAAGCCGCGAATACTCATACGAACGGGTAAAAAAGATGGTTGAGCGTCAAAAGGAAAAATACGGTTGGGAGTTTTTATTCCTCGGAGCAAATATTGACGCCATTGAAACCGCAGGAAGGTTCGGCATCAACGCCGACCGCGCCGCCAACTACAACTGTGACAGTGAAGGCACCGCACTCAATTATGAGGTTTTGGCGGAAACAGTTTGCGAAATGCGCGTTTGCGAAAAGCCAATAGGCGCAAAATGGAAAAAGCGCATTGACGAAGATTACAGACGGCGTTCAAACAAGGCGTAAAAAATGGGTCTCTCTTCCTCAAAGTGGAAGTGAGACCTTTTTCTTGACTTTTACCCATACAGAAGGTGTATAATAAAGCCCAAAGAGGTGAAAAATATGCAACAGTTTACAGTAAAGGGAATGAGCTGCGCCGCATGCAGCGCAAGAGTTGAAAAAGCCGTCAGTAAACTAAACGGCGTTACGGAGTGTAATGTAAACCTTTTGACAAATTCAATGGATGTTGAAGGCGATGTTAAACCCGACGAAATCATAAAGGCGGTTGAAAACGCAGGATATAAAGCTTTTATTAAAAAGGCGGATAAGAATACCGGCAAAACCATCAAAGAAAAAAACAGCGAAGAAAGTGAAACAAAGGCGATTAAACAAAGGTTGCTGGTATCTCTCGTTTTCCTTTTGGGGCTGATGTATTTTTCATTCGGTCAAATGATGATTTCACTGCCGTTACCGGCATCTTTTGAAGGCAATCCGGTTGCCGTCGGTCTTATGCAAATGCTTCTGTGTATAATCATAATGATAATAAACAAAAAGTTTTTTATCAGCGGTTTTCGCTCCGTTTGGCATTTGGCGCCGAATATGGACGCACTTGTGGCTTTGGGCTCCGGCGCGTCATTTGTATGGAGCGTATTTGTCATTTTCAAAATGAGTTCATTAATTATAAACGGAGATTTGGAAGCAGCAAACATGCTTAAATCCGATTTATATTTTGAAAGCGCCGCGATGATATTGACTTTAATAACCTTAGGCAAAATGCTTGAATCTTATTCAAAGGGCAAAACAACATCAGCGTTGAAAGCTTTAACCGAGCTTAAGCCAAAAACGGCAACAGTAATCAGAAACGGCAAAGAAGTTTTACTACCCGCAAGCGATATCAGGGTCGGAGATATTTTTATTGTAAGAGCCGGTGATATGATACCCGCTGACGGTATTGTAACAGAGGGCTCGGGGACGGTAAATGAAAGCGCCCTGACCGGTGAAAGCATGCCGCAGGACAAAACTGCGGGCGACAGCGTTTCGTCCGCAACAATCAACCAATCGGGCTTTATTATGTGCAAAGCTACCTTTGTGGGTGAAGACACATCGTTTTCAAAAATCATTAAAATGGTCAGCGACGCTTCCGCATCAAAAGCACCGATAGCAAAAATTGCCGATAAAGTGAGCGGAATTTTTGTGCCGTGCGTTGTAGCAATCGCCATGGTTACATTTATACTCTGGCTGTTTTTCGGCGAAGAAATCAGCTTTGCACTCGCAAGGGGAATTTCGGTTCTTGTTATCAGCTGCCCGTGCGCCCTCGGCTTAGCAACGCCGGTTGCGATAATGGTCGGCAGCGGAGTCGGAGCGAAAAACGGCATACTTTTCAAAAATGCGGTTACGCTTGAAAACACTGGCAAAACTCAAATTGTTGTTCTTGACAAAACAGGCACCGTTACAACGGGCAAAATGAATGTTACGGATATAATACCGGCGGAAAATGTTACTGAAAAAGAACTTTTAGCATATGCATATTCACTTGAAATTAAAAGCGAGCATCCCCTGGCAAAAGCAATTCAGGAATATGCCGCAGAAAAAAACACAGCCTTATTTGACACGGATGAATATGAAACACACCCCGGGTGCGGTGTAACCGGCAAAATCAAAGGCGAAGTCATTACCGGCGGCAGTGTCGCTTTTATCAAAAGCATAACCCAAATACCTGTCAGTGTTAAAGAAAAAGCAAAGTTACTCTCTTCTGAAGGCAAAACTCCCCTTCTGTTTATAAAGGGGAGTGAATATCTCGGCATGACAGCAGTGTCCGATACAATAAAGCCGGAAAGTCCGGAAGCAGTAAGGCAACTTAAGAATATGGGCATTAAAGTCGTTATGCTCACCGGTGATAACGAAAAAACCGCAAAAGCTATTGCCGAAAAAACCGGAATAAGCGAAATAATCGCAGATGTTCTGCCTGACGGCAAAGAGGAAATTATCAAAAAGCTTCAGCTTCAGGGAAAAACAATGATGGTGGGCGACGGCATCAATGACGCTCCCGCGCTGACCCGCGCTGACATCGGCGTTGCCATAGGGAGCGGAACGGATGTTGCCATTGACGCTGCTGATATTGTGCTGATTAAAAACAAACTGACGGATGTACCAACATCGATAAAACTCAGCAGAGCAACTCTTAAAAACATAAAAGAAAACCTGTTTTGGGCGTTTATTTATAATGTTATCGGCATTCCCGTTGCGGCAGGTTGTTTTATTGCGGCATTCGGTTTGAAATTAAGCCCGATGTTCGGCGCCGCGGCAATGAGCCTTTCAAGCTTTTTTGTTGTTACAAACGCATTGAGGCTGAATTACTTTAAAACAAGAAAGTAATGATAAAGAAACCCCTGTTTAATTGATGTATATTCTTAATCAACAAATTCAAACAAAGCTGTTTCACCCTTTTGCATATTGACGGTAACTTTTTTACCCGAATATGTTTCAGGTTCTCCGAAAAGTGAGCGCAAAGTAACATTTTTTTCAAAAGATATTGTTTTTTCACCGCCTTCGGTTGCATGAAAAGCAATATAACCGGCACCGATATACATCAGATCTTCAGTGTCAATATAAAGATGAACACCGTTTGCACGGCAGAAAGCTTTAAGAGCTTTGAGCGAGAAGAATTTATGGAAAGAAGAATTCATTAAAAACGGGATATTGTTTTTTCTGCAGTATCCGACGCTGTTTTCAAGGCCTTGAGTTTTCACGCCCGTCATAAAAATAACAGCTTTATATCTATCGGCAACCTCGTCAAAATCACTTATATCATAAATATCATATGGCGCACCGAGGAATCCGAAAATCTTACGCTGGTTATAAATTGCGCCGAGCAGAGCGCCGTCTTTCATATACTTATAGGCACTTTCATCTATAAACACGGCCACTTGCGCAACAGACTTACGGTTTGGCTTTGTCAGCGAATCAACATATATTGAACGGAATTTTTCCATTTCAGCCATAAGGTCGGGGTCATCATACCACCCGCCCCACATATCAAACCACCAAAAACCGTTACCCTTAATCAGCTGACGGCAAAAAGATTTTCTTATCATTGAAACAGATGTCTGTTTATCTTTAACCGGCTGCCAGATAGGCGCGGACATAATACCGTTTGGATCGGTCTCAGGAGCGCATTCACCCAACGGGCGTGTTAAATATGTGCGTATATCACACTCCTGAAGGCATAATTTGCCGTGAAGACGAACCGAATCCGCAGGATACATTTCTGTCCAGTCCGCATCTTCATCTCTGACACCGATATAGGAGTTAGGCGAACATATAAAATCAATATCATCGCTTTGAAGCAGCCACCTGAGCCCGTGCGTTCCGTGAAGCTGAGACGACACCTCCAGGTCATAGCCGTAAAATGTGCCGATAACAACATGACCGCCGGATGCCTTTTTGGCAACATTCGCAAGGTAAGCAATATCGTCGGCGACGGCAAAGCTTGCATATTCAAAAAAACGGGCGAGGTAATCAGAACCGTGTGTTACACCTTTACCGCGCAGTAAAGACAAATCCGGAAGTCCGCTATAAGAAATATCCGGGTAGTATTTTTCCAAAAAGCTTTTAAATCCCATTTCCGCCGATTTTGACAAGCCGGCATTCATATCAAAATGAAACCATTCCTCAGTATTTCCGCCGGCAATCTGATAGCCGACAATATGTGAAGCAAAATCACTTTTGAGGACATGGTTAATAAATGCACGCAGCATATCGGCGGCATCTTCACGCCAAACAGACGAATAAAGAGATTCACGCTTACCGGTTGAATCAAGCTTATCGGTATTTTCTTCAATCCACCACAAAGGCATGGAAACATTGACTCTCGGGAAAATCAAAGCGTTCGGGCACACCTTTAACACTTTTTCAACAGATTTATCAAAAACCGAAAAATCCGGATTGCCTTTTTCATCAAATATGCCTTTTGAAAACGGTGTCAGCCCTTCGGTAACACTGATCCACCTTCCGCTGAAAAGCGTAGGCAGTGAAAAGAGAGTATATCCCGCATCGGCAAACTGATCGTAACAGGCATAGTTTTCAAGGTAAGTCATGTAAGCGAGCGCAGGATACGGTTCACCGTTAACAAACAGCGTCGGCACATCACCGCACTCTTTGACACAGGACTTAACAGGCGGGTTCTCAATTTCTTCAAAACCCGCGTCACCGTAATCAAAAGAAATGACAGCGTCCTTACCGACACTGCGTTGCAGCATAAAAGATAAAGCAGTGGACAGCGATAAAAGAAAACCAATCATTTTCAAAAACATAATTCCCTCTTTTTTTAGGGAAACACTTCGGTTTAATCAGCGTTTCCTTACAAAACAAAAACGGTCGGATACGGGTATATTAAAAACTACCATAATCCGATCGTTTCTCAATTTTGGATAAAAGACTATTACTTTTTAAGATTGAAACGTTTATTGAAACGATCAACACGACCGCCGGTTTCAACCTGCTTCTGCCTGCCGGTATAGAACGGATGGCATTTTGAGCAAATATCAACTCTGAGGCTGCCTTTTGTTGAACCGGTTTCAAAAGTTTCACCGCAAGCGCAGCGGACAGTAACTGTCTGATAAGCGGGATGGATTCCTTCCTTCATATTAATTAACTCCTCTTTGTAAGATCTACATAACAGAACTATGCTAACATAAACAGACGCAAATTGCAACTGTTTTTTAATCATTTACCGGATTTTTCTAAGGAAACAATTCAATTTAATCATCGTTTCCCTAACAAGTCCGGTCGCTTTTCTTTGGTAATTTCAAGGCTTTTTTCGTTTTGCCAGCGTTTGATATTGGCGTGGTGACCCGATATAAGAACATCAGGCACCTTCATACCGTGCCATTCATAAGGCCTTGTATACTGCGGATATTCAAGAAGTCCGCCGAAGTGACTTTCAAGTGTAAAAGCGTCTTCATTGGGTAAAACACCGGGCACCATCCTTGCAACACAGTCTGCAAAAATCAGCGCGGGCATTTCACCGCCGGTAACAACATAATCCCCTATCGATATTTCTTCATCAACAATCTCATCAAGAACACGCTGGTCAACGCCCTCATAATGACCGCACAAAACGGCTATGTTTTCATAATGCATCAACTGCTTTGCCTTTGACTGAGTCAAAACATCACCTTTAGGGGACATATAGATAAGATGCGGCTTTTTGCCGATGTCACTGCAAAGTGACATAAAACAATCATAAACAGGCTGAGCCTGCATTATCATACCTGTGCCTCCGCCATACGGAGCGTCGTCAACACGGTTATGTTTATCCGCAGTGTAATCCCTGATATTCCGACATTCAATTTGGATAAAACCGGCTGAACGCGCCCTTCCGATTATGCTTTCGTTAAGAAATGAATAGCACATCTCGGGAAAAAGGGTTAAAATGTCAATCCTCATTGTCAAAAATCCCTTTTAGCGGTCTGATAAGAACAAGATTATCCTGAACTCTCGTATCAATCAAAACGTCGGGAATGGCGGGTATAAGATATTCGCCTTTGTCATTGGTAACATGCCAGACATCATTTGCGCCGGTTTGACTGACCTGAGTCAAGGTACCGTAGCAAACGCTGTCATCATCCGCATCAACAACCTTGCAACCTATAAGCTCAGCTATAAAGTAATGACCTTCGGGAAGCTCGGTTTCGCTGCGCCTGATATAAAGAGTTTTCCCTCTTAAAGCCTGCGCCTTTTCGACAGTATCAATGTCATTGACCGAAACAAGAAACACATTGCCGTGTTTGCGTGAAGTTCTGACTTTTAAGCAGCTATCCCCTTTTTCATCAAGGTAAAGAGTTCTGAATTTTTTAAAAAATTCAAAAGAATCACACCACGGGTTGATTCTCATCTCACCTTTAACGCCGTGAGTCCCGACAACAGAGCCGATTTCAAGATAATCCTTAATCAATTTCTACAATTACCTTTGTATCCTGACGAATGGCGGCAGCGCGCATAACAGTTCTGATTGCCTTGGCAATTCTTCCCTGTTTGCCGATAACTCTGCCCATATCGCTTTCACCGACATGAAGATGATAAACGGTTATACCCTCTTCAGAAACCTCATCAGTTACAGTAACCGCAGAAGGGTCCTCAACAAGACCCTGAGCAATACTGATAAGTAATTCCTTCATCATGTTAACCTCTCAACTGATTAAAGGATACCCTCTTTTTTAAGAAGAGCCTTAACTGTATCTGTAGGCTGAGCGCCGTTGGCAATCCATTTGTTAACCTTCTCAGCGTCGATTTTAACAGCGCTGGGATTAACGGTGGGATCGTAGGTGCCGATTTCTTCGATAAATCTGCCGTCACGGGGATATCTTGAATCCGCAACAACAACACGGTAAAAGGGAGCCTTCTTAGCGCCCATACGACGAAGTCTGATTTTAACTGCCATAATTTCCTCCAAAATGTAAGGCCATTTAGACCTATAATATTTATTAAACACAGAAAACCTGCGTTACATACCGAACTGTTTGGGGTCAAAACCGGCGGGTAACTGAAGCCTGCCCTTGCGGCGGCGTTTGCCCTTTTTACCGGTAAATGATTTGAACATCTTTTGCATATTGCGATACTGGGCAAGAAGCTTATTGACATCTTCAACATTTCTGCCGGCACCTGCGGCAATCCTGCGTTTTCTTGAGGGATTGATGATATCGGGATTTTTTCTCTCCTTCGGTGTCATTGACAGGATGAGAGCTTCAAGGCGGTCAAACTGCCTTTCATCAATGTCAAGGTCCTGCGCTTTATTGCCGATACCCGGCAGCATTGCGATAGTATCGCGGATTGAGCCCATTTTTTTGATTTGGCGGAACTGATCGAGAAGATCATCCAAGTCAAACTTATTTTGCATAAGCTTTTTTTCAAGCTTTTGGGCAGTTTCTTCATCAATAGCCTGCTCAGCCCTTTCAATAAGCGAAAGAACATCGCCCATACCGAGGATACGGGAAGCCATTCTGTCAGGGTGAAAAACATCGAGATCGTCAAGCTTTTCGCCTGTACCGACAAATTTAATCGGTTTGCCGGTAACTGCCCTCGCGCTGAGCGCAGCGCCGCCTCGGGTATCACCGTCAAGCTTTGTAAGGATAAGACCGTCGATGCCGAGAGCTTCATTAAACGAAGTCGCGACATTCACGGCATCCTGACCGGTCATAGCGTCAACAACAAGAAGAATTTCATGAGGCTTTGCGCTCGATTTGACACGTTTAAGCTCATTCATCAGCTCTTCATCAATATGAAGACGACCGGCAGTGTCAAGAATAACATAATCATAGCCCTTTTCTTTAGCAAGAACAAGAGACTGATTTGCAATATCAACAGGGTCAATCTGACCCATCTCAAAAACGGGAACACCGACCTGCTCGCCGACAACCTGAAGCTGTTTGATAGCGGCGGGTCTGTAAACGTCGCAAGCGACAAGAAGCGGGCGATGGTCCTGCTTTTTGAGCATTTTGGCAAGCTTTGCGCAGTGCGTTGTTTTACCGGAACCCTGAAGACCGCACATCAGAATAACTGTCGGCGGATGAGAAGCATATGCCAAACGGGAGTTGGTGCCGCCCATAAGAGCAACAAGTTCTTCCTTAACGATTTTTATAACCATCTGTGAAGGGGTAAGGCTTTCCATAACCTTTTCACCGATGGCTTTTTCAGTGACTGTATTGGTAAAATCTTTGGCAACCTTATAGTTGACATCCGCCTCAAGCAAAGCCATTCTCACTTCTCTCATAGCTGAACGGACATCGGATTCGGTAAGACTGCCCTTGCTTCTCAGATTTTTGAATGTTGCTTCAAGTCTGTCTGAAAGACCTTCAAATGCCAAGTAATCACTCCCTTTTGTCAGGATTCAAGAATTGTCAAAGCAGCCGCTTTAATTTCAAGGCTGTAGTCGTTTAGCTCTTTTGAAATCTCATGGTGGAGATTATATTCTGTAATTTTGTCTGAAAAATCTATAATACGGTTAACGCACTCTTTAATATCGGAAAACCGCTGAGCAAGACCAAGACAGCTTTCAAGCTCTTCAAGCTGTCCCTGCGCCCTTTTAATGGCATCGCGCACACCCTGACGGGTAATACCCTCGTTTTCGGCAATTTCAGAAAGCGAAAGGTCATCATTATAATAATAATCGAGAAAATTCCTTTGCTTTTCTGTCAGCAAATCACCGTAAAAATCAAACAAAAAAGCGTCTTCATAATTTTTCGCCATATTATACCTCTTTTGAAGAAGGATCAGGGGCGTATGTAAAGTTATTAAACTTTACAGCGGGATTATACACTCTTTTACCAGTTTTGTCAATATTTTTTTTACAAAAATAAACTTGAAGATTTTTATTTTATATAATATAATTAGTTGTTGCCTGTTAACATTCGGATTAACCGAATCAATAATTCAAATCAACCGGAGGAACAAATGAAGAAAAAAATTATTGCTGTTATTCTGACACTGTGCTTAATGATTTCGTTTTGCGTGCCTGTTTTTGCGTTAGGCATCAAAGGAAGCGGCTACAGTGTTATTTCACACATTGTTGACAAGGCTCTCGGAGTCGCCCACGACGCAATTTTCTTTGTTGCGCAGACAATCACAAAAGAGCGCAACATTCCGAGTGTGGATGAGTACAAAAATGAGACACATGACTACATTTATGACGGCACAAACGGACTTTCACGCGGAAACGGATGGTCAGCGGGATTTGGCAGCCACAGTGTTATCCCCGCCTCTTGGCGCTGCGACGCTGAAGGCAAGGCAGACCCCAACGGAATGTGCTTAAATTGCAAAAAGGCAACCGGCGGTTATCAGACAAAAGTATCAAAAATCTATACCGATCAGCTTTTGAACCTTGTTATCCTTTCAAACGGAAGTGATAAAAACGACAACGGCATTAATGATATTATCATTTTTGCAAGCGTTGAAGGTGTCGGGGTTACGGCAGGCACAGTTAAAGATATGCGTTCTTCAATTGAGGAAGCTCTTAAGGAAAAAGGTGTTTCTCACGATGATATTCTCGGTATCAACATCAGCTCAACTCACTGCCACGCCGGTCTTGACACTCAGGGTATGTGCATAACGACTTTATTCAACAACAAGCTTAATCCATTCACAGATTATATCCGTTCACTAAGTGAGGAGATGGAAAACACCCTTGCTTTTGCCGCAAGCGAAGCCGCAAAAGACGCATTCGGAAAAATCGAAGGCGGAACGCTCTCATTCTTCAAAACCGACAAGGTTGACGGCGCAAGAGATAAACTGAACAGCGGAGCCAACACGGTCAATAAATTCAGCTGTCTGTTATTTGAAGGCAGAAATGAGAAAACCATAATCTCCAACATCGGTGCTCACCCCGTTTCATACGGCGCATGGGACAACAAGCAGATGATGTGCACGGATTACCCCGGATTTATGGCTCTTGCTCTTAAAGACGCAGGATACAATCTTGTCTTCACACAAAGCTCACAGGCATGTGTATCTTCACCCGGCATTGACGCGGATGCAGACGAAATTGTCACCGATTGGATTGAATCGAAAGCACTTTCAAAGCAGGACTGGATTGACCGCTACGGTAAGAAATATGCCGACAAATGGTACGATGACCTTGAAGACAGCCTTGAAGGTCATATGGAAAACGCGGCTAAGCTTGCCTATCACATCCTTAAATTCATTGACAAAGCCGAACCGGTTGCTCCCACACTTAAAGTCAAAAACACAGAAACTCTGATTTCACTTGACTACGGTGTTATGGCATTGGGTTCAACCTCAGGCCTCCTCGGTGAAAATGTTGTCAAATATAAAGGCACCGAAACCGGGTACGGACTTTTTGTTGAAACCGACTATATAGAATTCGGTGAGAAAATATCCATTATAACTGCACCCGGCGAACTTTCACCCGCGCTCACTTTCGGCACTGACCCCGATTATGACGGTTCTGCACTCTGGACCGGCGAACAAAGCTGGAGCGGCGAGGAATGGAAGTATGACACATTTGAAAATATGATCAGGCAATCCACCGGAGACGAAGACAGAATCGTTCTCTGCTTTGGAATAACAAATGACGCTTTAGGTTATATGTATCCCGACACAATGCCTACTCAATCTATTATCGCTCCGCTTCTTTTCTACAAAGGAGGTCCGGATGATATGAGTAACTGTATGCTGATGACAGTCAGCACAAAAATCGGCTCGGAGCTTGCCGAAGCATACAGTGTAATCGCTGAATAAACAGGAGAAAAAATGAATTTATATATCAGGCAAAAAGTTTTTTCAATCGGCGATAAATTTGATGTTTATGACTTCTACGGCAAAACACTCTATACTGTCAAAGGTGAAGTTTTAACTGTAGGAAAAAAATTCCATATTTTTGACAGTAGCGGGACTGAAATTGCCTACATCCACCAAAAAGTTCTATCGTTTAAGCCCAGATATTTTATAAGCAGAGCTAATATTGATATTGCTCAGGTTGTGAAAGAAATAACATTTTTCAAACCGGTTTATACCGTACCTGAATTCGGCTGGAACATTGAAGGTGACTTTTTTAATCACAATTACCTTATTACATCGGGAAATCTGAATATCGCAAGCATAAGAAAAGCCTGGGTTTCCTGGGGTGACACGTATGAAGTCAGCGTTGACTCATCCGCGGATGTTATTAATGCGCTTTGTGTTGTTTTGATAATCGATGCAGTCACCGCGGCGCAAAACAATTCAGGCAGCTACCATTAACAGCGAAAGTGCTTTCGCACTCAAGTGAAAAACAAACAAATATATAAAACTTAAAAGACTCGTGGGGTTATGAAAAACTCCGCGAGCCTTTAATTTGGTCTGTATAGGGGATTTTTGATACGGGTTTATTTGGCAAAAATCTTAATTGCCCAGCCGAAGAAAAAGTATACTACTTTCATTGCAGTTGTAAGGAGAGAAGGTGAAAAAAAATCTGCCAACACAAAACCAGCTTTTTGAGCCATTAAATCGTCGTGATAAACAAGGCGGGTTTCGTAATCAGTTACATCATTTTCTTTAAATTCAAAAACGCGAACTGTACGGCGACCCATATCACCATAGGCGCGGAAACCTGAACCGCCGTTATAGCCCATTTTTATACCGTCTTCGGTAGTGCCCATAAAAGTATTAACATGGTCATGACCGAAGAATGCACCCATTATGTCGCCGTTCTTAACCCATGCCTGATACTGACCGGTAATGTGGTCGAAGTTTTCAGAGCAAGGCGCTTCGCCGAGAGTGCCGCCGTCGTTGACAACTTTATTCTCATCCAAAACATACCACTTGGTGTCACGGCGTGAATAGATTGCGCCGGGAGTGTTCCAGTCACATTCCTTAAACAGCTTATATATTTCCTTAACAGGTATATGCTGGAAGAGAATTGAGGGAACCACAGCGCCGCCGTTAGCTTCTTTTAAAGAAGCGCAGGTATTATTGTACCATGAAAGCTGTTCTTCCGTTATACCTGAATAACCGCCTTCAGTCGCTTTATTATTTGTATCCATCATATAGATGTTGAAAGCTGTCTGCCTGCCGTCATGGGTTTTAACCTCAACATTATAAGTAAATGGATCGGGTCCGTTTTCGCTCGCATAGTTCATATTGAAGCGATTATAAAGCTCGTATTGACCTTCTTCATTGAGCACATTTGCCCTGTCATGGTCATGATTTCCAAGTGTTGCAAGGAAGGGAACTCCTCTGTCTTCAAGCGGCTTACAAATATTTTCAATTGAAAGAGCATAGTCCTGCGCCGTTGCAAAAGGATAAACATCCGCAAGCTGATCACCGACAAATACAACAAGGTCGGGCTTTTCGGTCTCAACAGCTTTAACAAGAAAATCAATCATCTTTTTCTGAACATTTTTGCCGACATCCTGTGAATCGTTAATCATGAGAATTTTGAAGGTTCCGTCGTCGTTAAATTTTAATGACTTATCATCGGTATCGAACCCGACAGCGCCGGCGTCAGCCGCGAAAGCGCATGTGCCAAGGCTCAAAACAACCAGCAATGACAAAATAAAGCATAAAATCTTTTTCATAAACTTTACTCCTCTTAAGTTAAATATTACTTTTATACATCATTAGCGGAAAGCGCTGTAATTATATCCTCTTTACAAATAAAACGCAAGAGCATAACATGTGTTTATATTATACTATTTTTCAAGCTACTTTTTTTCAAGTTTTGCGAAGTTTGCCATCATCTTTTTTGTGCCGGTCGATTCAAACGCCACTTCAAGCATTGTGTCGCTGCCCATAGGAACACTCGATATTACTATGCCGGTACCAAAAGCTTTGTGAACCACCGTGTCCCCGACTCTGTAAACAACCGATGCAGAAGAACCGGAAGATGTTTTTGATAAACCTGAGAATCCTCTCTCAGCACTTTTGCTTTTTTTACTTTGAGACTGTGGCTCACCCCAGATATTCGGGCTGATGAAATCAGACTTGCCCCTTTGGCGAATCATCCTTACCCTGTTTTCCCGACTCAATTCAACAATATCATTCGGTATCTCGCCGAAAAACCGCGAAACTTTATTAAATCTCGTTTGCCCGAAGAATATACGCGACCTGCAGGATGAAATAATCAATTGCTCTTTGGCGCGGGTTATGCCGACATAGGCAAGCCTTCTTTCTTCTTCAATTCCTTCGCCGCCCTCCTGAATGGCAAGATCTGACGGGAAAATCGTGTCTTCAAATCCGGCAATAAATACTGTGGGAAACTCAAGGCCTTTTGCGGCATGAACAGTCATAAGCACGACACAATCAGCTTCCGAATTATAAGAGTCGATATCCGTCATTAATGAAACTTCCTGTAAAAAGTCGTTTATATCCGCGTCTTCGTTTGTCTGCTCAAAAGTGACAATATTGTTTAACAACTGATCAAGGTTTTCGAGCCTGTCGGCTTTTTTTTCGGGTTCTGCATCCAAAGCAGACTGATAATCCGTCTTTAAGAGCATCTGTTTAAAAACTTCGCTCGGCGATTCCTCCTGAGCGTATTCAATTAAAGACTCAAGCATTGACGCAAATTCTTTAAGCCTTTTTGCCCTTCTTGAAAGCATGGGATATTCATCGGCTGTTTTGATAACGTCAAAAACACCGATTCCCAAACCCGCGGCAATTTCACCGACAGCCGTCATTGTAGCATCGCCTATTCCGCGTTTGGGTTCATTGATAATTCTTGACAGCCTGACATAATCATTCGGGTTAACAATAACGCTCAGATATGCCAAAGCATCCTTTATTTCTTTACGGTCATAAAATTTGTGTCCGCCGATAATTCTGTAAGGAATACTTGAGCGGACAAGCGCCTGTTCAACAAGGTTTGACTGACTGTTCATACGGTAAAGCACAGCAAAATCAGAATATTTTTTTCCGTTTTTTATGCCGTCAAGAATTTTGTCGGCAATAAAATGACCCTCTTCAATATCGGTTTGAGCCAAATGATATATAATTTTTGAGCCCGGTCCTTTATCAGTCCATAGATTTTTACCCTTGCGCTTTTGATTGTTTGAAATAACGGCGTTAGCTGCGTCAAGTATGTTTTGGGTAGAACGGTAATTCTGCTCCAGCCTGATAATTTTCGCATTTTGATATTGGCTTTCAAAAGAAAGAATGTTTTCAACCGTCGCGCCCCTGAAACGGTAAATACTCTGGTCGTCATCACCGACAACACATATGTTTTTATGCTTATCTGCCAGCATTGATACAAGAATATACTGTATTCTGTTGGTATCCTGATACTCGTCAATGAGAATATATCTGAATTTATTCTGATAATAGTCAAGAACATCCCTGTTTTCTCTGAACAGAAGAACCGTATTGACAATCAAATCATCAAAATCCATCGCATCGGAATTTTTCAGCGAATTTTGATAAGCGCGGTATATATTCCCGATATTGGATTTCATAACATCGGAAGTATTCTCTTTGATATATTCTTCGGGCGAAATAAAGGCGTTTTTCGCAAAGCTGATTGCCGAAAGAACGGATTTTATGTTTAAAATCTTGTCACTGATTCCAAGATCCTTCATACAGCTTTTAATGACTTTTTTGCTGTCGTCGGTATCATAAATGGTAAAGTTTGAAGAAAAGCCGAGCTTTTCCGCATTACGCCTTAGTATGCGAACACACGCAGAGTGGAATGTAGATGCCCAAATCTGCTCGCCCTCTTCATTAAGCTTTTTTGCAAGCCTTTCTTTCAGTTCTCCCGCGGCTTTATTAGTGAAAGTGATTGCAAGCACATTCCATGCATTGACGGGTAAAACAGATAAAAACCGGCTGAACGAAGGATACCGCGTTACATCACCGTCAAGATATGACTGCATGGCGGCGACAGTTTCGTCCGTTACACCGGCAGGAACAAAATAATCGTAATATGCGCAGCCGTACTTCACCATATTTGCAATACGGTTAACCAAGACGGTCGTCTTTCCGCTGCCTGCGCCTGCAAGAACCAAAAGCGGTCCCTCTGTTGAGAAGACCGCTTCCTTCTGCATACTGTTAAGTGAACCGAAATCGCTTTCAATAATCTTTTTTCTAAGGCGCAAAAATTCACTGTTTTGCATTATCAACCTCAAATGGAAATATCGTGAGCTATCTGATAAAGACTGATATCGACCGGCTTCTTCATGGTCAGCGCTTCATAAATATCATAGTCAACAATCTTGTCATCCTTGACAACAACAACTTTGTTGCCTACGCCCTCTGAAAGCAGTTCAACAGCCCTGTATCCCATCTGACTTGCAAGAACTCTGTCACGAACCGTGGGCGAGCCGCCACGCTGAACATGACCGAGGACAACGCTTCTTGATTCAACACCGCACTCTGCCTGGATTTTCTTAGCAAGAGCATCAACGCCGCCGATACCTTCGGCAACCATAACTATAAAATGCTTTTTGCCTGTCTTCTGAGTTCTGCGGATTCTCTCGATAACGTGCTGCTCAACATCAGCCTGAATCTCGGGAATAACTATTGCCGTTGCGCCAACGGCAATACCGGCGTTCAGTGTAAGGTCACCGCAACGGTTACCCATTACTTCAACAACAATACAGCGACTGTGACTCTCGACAGTGTCTCTGATTCTGTCAACCATCTGCATGATTGTATTAAGGGAGGTGTCATAGCCGATTGTATAATCTGACGATACAATGTCATTGTCAATTGTTCCGGGGATGCCTATACAGGGAATGCCTCTGAGAGAAAGATCCCGGGCTCCGCGGAAGGAGCCGTCACCGCCGATAACAACAATGCCTTCAATACCGAGTTTTTTACAGTTGGCAATACCCTTCTTAATGCCCTCTTCCTCTTTGAAAGCAAGACATCTTGCGGAATAAAGCATTGTGCCGCCTCTGTGGATAATATCGCTCACGCTGCGTATATCAAGATCTCTGACATCGCAGTCAATAAGGCCCTGATAACCTCTGTTGATACCGATAACTTTTATGCCTTTTTCGCAAGCAGTTCTGACAACAGCCCTGACAGCCGCATTCATTCCGGGGGCATCGCCGCCGCTCGTTAATACACCGATTGTTTTCATTGATTTAACTCCTGCTGATAATTTATAAACGGAACACCGACAGTCCGTTACTAAAAATAGATACTACCTTAATTCAGTTAAAAAGTCAATGATTATTCATTCAAAATGACATTTTCACTGCCAAGTATGCTGACAATTTCCCTAAGCATAACATCGTTTAACATAACCGGACATCCGGCGGGATTTTTAATGTAATTGCCGGTATCTGAAAAGTAAAAATAAGAAGGTGTATTGCCGTCAAAAATCCTCAGAATTTTTGAACAGCACTCAACCTGGGGCGATTTATCGCTGTCAAATCTCAAAAACAGACCCTTGACTCTGCCGCCGGATTTAACGGTGAGTTTCTTTTCTTCGGCTTTATTTTGAGGAACCGATGAAGGGTCGGGGCACAGCGAAACCGCATTTGCTATTATCTTTGTTGTTCCGTCATCGGCAGCATCACACCGCCCGTCGATAACAACAACTTTATTTTCGGTAAAGCACTGCGGATTTTTTTCATATACAGTGCCGAAAACAATAACTTCGACTTTATCGGTTCTGTCTTCAAGCTGAAGAAATGCCATTGTTTTTCCGCTTTTGTCTGACTTTTTTCTTAAAGAAGTAATAAGACCGAGTATGCGCTGATTATTGCCGGCAGACAAAGCCGAAGACTGTTTAGCCTGATTGATAGTTAAACAATTCAGGTTCTTATATACTGACGCATATTTATCCAACGGGTGACCTGTCAGATACAGGCCGCTCACTTCTTTTTCAAACTGCTGTAAAATATGCGGCGGAAATTCATCAAATTCCGGATAATTATAGCTGTTTGAGGAACCGGAAGAAACGGCTGAGCCGCCGAGATCGTCAAAACCGATTTGACCGCTGATATTGCGCTGCCTTTCGCCCTGAAGCGAATCAAAAATGCTGTCAACGGACATAATCATCTGACGCCTTGTAACGCCGAAACCGTCAAAAGCGCCGCATTTAATAAGGCTTTCCGCTGCCCGCCGGTTAATTTCGCCGCCGTTCATACGCCTGCAAAAATCATAAAATCCGCTGAATTTTCCGCCTTCTTCTCTCTCTCTGCATATTGCGTTGACAAGGTTTTTACCTACTCCTTTGACAGCGGCAAGAGAAAAGACAATATTGTTTTTGCTTACCGTAAATTCAGCGCCGCTCAGGTTAATATCCGGCGGTGTGATTTTTATGCCGAGGTTTGAGCATTCGCTTATATAGTGCACAATCTTATCGGTACTGTCAAAAAAAGCGGTTAACAAGGAAGCAAAAAACTCACATGGATAGTGGCATTTAAGGTATGCCGTCTGATACGAAACGAAAGAATAGGCGGCGGCGTGAGCTTTGTTAAAAGCATAGGAAGCAAATGACAGCATCTCATCAAACAGCTCGTTTGCTTCTTTTTCGCCAACCCCCCGCCTGGCTGCGCCTTCGCAGACAACATTGCCGTTTTCGTCTGTAAGACCGTAAACGAAGTTTCTTCGTTCATTTATCATAACATCATGCTTTTTTTTTGCCATAGCGCGACGGACAATATCGGACCTTCCGTATGAGTAGCCGGCAACATCACGGCAAATCTGCATAACCTGTTCCTGATAAACAATACATCCGTTGGTAACATCAAGAATCGGTTTAAGAAGCGGGATTTTATACTTTATGCTGTCTTTATGTTTTCTGTTTTTGATATATTTCGGAATGGAATCCATGGGACCCGGTCTGTAAAGGGCGATTATGGCGGTTAGATCTTCCATATTCACCGGTTTAATACGCGTGAGAACCTGTTTCATACCGGCGGATTCAAACTGAAAAACGCCATCTGTACGACCGGACGCAAACATATTGTAAACCTTACGGTCATCAAGGGGTATATTATCAATTGAAAATAAAGGATTTTGTTTTTTTACGAATTTTTCGGCATTTTTGATAACGGTAAGGGTTCTCAGACCCAAAAAATCCATTTTCAAAAGCCCGAGTTCCTCGAGCGTTGTCATTGTGAACTGAGTCACGATATTATCATCATTTCTTGCCAAAGGAACATATTCACTGACAGGGCGCTCAGTTATAACAACACCGGCAGCGTGAGTTGAAGCATGCCTGGGGATACCCTCAACACGCATTGCCAAATCGATAAGCTCATGGCACTGTTTATCGCTTTGATAGCGATTATTCAGTTCAACCGATTTTTCAAGAGCGGAGCGTAAAGTTATGTTAAGTTCATTGGGTATCAGCTTTGCAACAGTATCAACAGCGGCATAGGGAATGCCAAGGACTCTGCCGACATCTCTTACAGCGGCTTTTGCCGCAAGAGTACCGAAAGTTACTATCTGCGCAACATGGTCACTGCCGTACTTTTGGATAACATAATCTATAACTTCTTCGCGGCGTTCAAAACAGAAATCAATGTCAAAATCCGGCATTGAAACTCTTTCGGGGTTAAGGAACCTTTCAAAAAGAAGGTTATACTTCATCGGGTCAATGCCCGTTATTCCGATAGCGTAAGCGCAAATACTTGCCGCACCGCTGCCTCGCCCGGGTCCTACAGGAATGCCCTTTTTCTTCGCCGCATTGATAAAATCATGAACAATCAGGTAATAATCGGTATAACCCATTGAACCGATTACATTCAGCTCATAATTCATTCTGTCCACATACTCTTCGGGCGGCGAAATACCGTAACGGTTTTTAAGCCCCTTAAAACACAAAGAGCGAAAATATTCATTATGGTCAATACCGCCGGGGATATCGAAATGCGGCAGCTTCGTGTTGCCGAATTCAAAATTAAAATCACATTTTTCGGCAATTATCCCCGTATTATCCACCGCCTCAGGGCAAAAGTCAAAAGCAAGGCGCATTTCTTCTTCACTTTTGAGATAGAATTCGTCTGTTGAAAAATCAATGCCGGTACTTTCGCCCAAAGTATGGTTAGTGCCTATGCATATAAGAACCTTCTGAACGGTCGAATCCTCTTTATCAACATAATGCGCGTCATTAGTGGCCACAAGAGGTATACCCGTTTCAGCGCTCAGTTTCATCAAAAGCGGATTTATCTTTTTCTGCTCATCAAGAAAATGATTTTGAATTTCAATGTAATAATTGCCTTTGCCGAAAAGATCTTCATAATCAAGAGCAACCTTTTTTGCCTGCGAATAATTGCCGTTTAAAAGATTTTGCGATATTTCGCCGAACAGACAGCCAGAAAGCGCAATCAGCCCCTCATGATATTTTTTCAGAAGTTCAAAATCAATTCTCGGTTTAACATAAAAACCGGTAATAAAGCTTTCGGAAACAAGTTTAATCAGATTTCTATAGCCGGTTTCATTTTTGCAAAGCAGAATCAAATGATACCTGACTTTGCCGTCGCTTTGATTCTTTTGAAGCCTTGAACCCGAAGCGACATAGCATTCGCACCCTATAATCGGCTTTATTCCGCACTTTTTTGCTTCTTTATAAAATTCAACCGCACCGTACATTACACCGTGATCGGTTATAGCAAGCGAAGTCTGACCCATTCTTGAGACTTTTTCAAGCATAGGCCTTATTCTGCAAGCTCCGTCCAGAAGACTGTATTCACTGTGTACATGCAGGTGCGTAAACATTCTTATTCCTTTGAAAGCTGTATCAGCCTTGAAAACCGGTGATTAACACCGGATTTTGAAAGCGGTACGCTGAGCATATTATTGATTTCATTTAGTGTGGCTTCAGGGTTTTCCAGCCGTAACACAGCCAGTTCTTTCAGTCCGTCGGGTAAAAGGTCAAGCTTACCCTTCAGTTTTAAACACATTATCGCATCATACTGCTCATTGGCGGCAGCAAGAGTTTTATTGAAATTGGACAATTCAAAATTAAGGCGCCTGTTAACGGCGTTTTTGACATCTTTTTCAATCTTGACATTCATAAGATAAAGCGAAGCGTCGTCGGCGCCGATAAGCGCCAGAAAATCCTCTATGCTTTCACTGTCTTTGAAGTAGATTACATTATTACCCTTTCGCATAACGGTCTTGGGTTTTAATTCAAGTTCATTAAATATAGTGACAAGATCGTCAGAAAGATGCTTGTAGGGCACCACAAATTCAAGGTGGTAACCTCTCTCAGGCTCAGTGACCGAACCGCAAGCCAAAAAAGCGCCCCGTAAAAAAGCATTCACACAGCATTCCTGCTGCATATTGACAGAGTTGATACGAAGCGTTCTTTCACCGTAGCCGTGACTGAATCTTTTAAAAATTTTAATTTGATCGTCTTTGTTATTGACATAAGCTGTCAGCTTTTTCTTGTTAACCTGATTTATGACAGGATTCACACCGCAATAATCTCTGAGGCACGAACAATACAGATTGAAAATGTTTTCGTTTTCCGTCGAAATTGACAAATTCAGTTTTGAAAAGTGGCTGAAAAGCAGGAGCCCATAGCTTTGAGCGTGATAACAGCATGTATTAATATCTTTAAGAGAACACAACTGATTTTTTATCGAAGAAGAAAATGACATACCGTTACCTCAAAACCCTGATTTCGGGTTCAAGAAGAACACCGCTGTCAGTGAGCACCTTCTTTTGACAATAATCAACCAAAGAGAGTATATCAGCGGAAGAAGCATTGTCCTTATTGATTATAAAACCGGCATGCTTTTGGCTGACATAAGCCCCGCCGATACCAAAGCCCTTAAGAGCGCTTTTTTCAATCAACGCGCCGGCAAAATAACCCTCCGGTCTTTTGAATGTACTGCCGGCGCTTGGATATTCAAGCGGCTGTTTGTCACGGCGCCTTTGCATGAGTTCTTCCATTTTTTGATTAATCTGTTCCGGGTCGCCTTTTTTCAGCTTAAAGTAAACCTTTGAAATAACCATTGCCGTATCATAATATGCGCTGTGACGGTAAGAAAGCTTCGCTTCATTCCTTGTGAATGCTCCGTTTCTTCCGTCAGGAAGAATATGAGTGCTCTTCAAAAAAACATCTTTGATTTCACCGCCGTAAGCGCCCGCATTCATATAAACTGCGCCGCCGACCGAACCCGGTATACCGAAAGCAAATTCCAGACCCTCAAATGAATTGTCCCGAGCAAAGCGACAAACCTGAATCAGCGAAGTTCCGGCGGCACACTCAATAACATCCTCTTCAATTAACCTTATACCGCAGTAATCAGACATTGAAAGAACGGCGCCGTCAAAGCCCTCGTCAAGAGCAAGAACATTTGTTCCTTTCCCGAGAACAAAGGTTTTTATTTTGTTCTCATTTAAAAACAAAACACACTTTTGAAGTTTTTCTTCACTGTCCGGGTGAAGAGAAATCGAAGCCGTGCCGCCTGTCCTGAACGAAGTCATTTCCCTGAGAGAAGGCGATTCAATGTGCTTTATTCCGCTTTTTTCACAGAATTCGATTATAAACGGTAATTTATTCATCTAACAATGCTGCGCCGTAAATTCCGGCATCATTACCGAGCTGTGCAGAAAGAATCTGAGTCTGAACCGCAGAGTGAATTGAATATCTTTCTTTTTCACATATTTTTCTTACATGTGAAATAAGATTTTCTTTCTCGTTCGCGACACCGCCGCCAAGGCAGATAATATCCGGCTGAAGAGCGTTAATAATGTTGACAAGCCCTGCCGCAACATAATGGCAATATCTGTAAACAACACCGGTCGCTGTGAAGTCACCTTTATCCATAGCGCGGAAAGATGTTCTGGCATCGGCATTGTCAATATTGCCTTCACAAATCTCCCACATAATACTTTCTTTGTCGGCTTTCATGGCAAATTTTGTCTGTTCAACAAGAGCGGTAGCCGAAGCGTATGCCTCCCAGCAGCCCTTTCTGCCGCAATTACACTGTTTGCCGTCAACGGCAATAACCATATGACCGCACTCGCCTGCGGCATAGTTACAGCCTGTTACAAGCTTGCCGTCAAGAACAATTCCGCTGCCCACACCGGTGCCAAGGGTGATGGCAACAAAGTTTTTAACGCCCTTGCCGCAACCTACAACCGCTTCGCCCAATGCGGCGCAGTTGGCATCATTATCAAGAAAGACCTTTTTGCCGATTCTTTCTTCAAGCATTTCACCGGCGGGAACATTATCAAAACCGAGATTATTGGCAAATTCAATATAACCGTTAGTCTTGTTAACAGAACCGGGCGTACCGATACCTATTGACAAAACTTCATCAATCGTTATACCCGCATCATCCATTGCCATCTTCACAGCTTCGGCTATATCGTCAAATATTTCTGCCGCAGGTCTGGGGCAGTTTGTCTTCTTTTTTCCCCTGCCGATAATTTTATAATCTTCAGAAACAACACCGACGGCAATATTTGTACCGCCCAAATCAACACCAATTCTATACATAATATACCTCCGAAAAAATTAATATTAATGATTCTTAATATTCATTCCAGAATTCCAGTTCTTTTTTGGTTGCCTTGACATCGTCCGTCATACCGAGCGAATTAAGAAGCTCCCTTGCAGCATTGTAGCCCATTTTCTTTTGCCTGTTATTCATTGCCGCAGCTTCAATTATTATCGAAAGATTTCTGCCCGGTTTAACGGGAACAACGGAAATCGGAACCTCTATGCCGAGAATCTCAGTATATTCGTTATCAAGACCGAGTCTGTCATAAACCTTGTCATTATCCCAGGGTTCCATTTCAATGACCATATCTATCTTTTCGGTAAGCTTGACAGAACCCATACCGAAAAGCCGCCTTGCATTCAGAACACCGACACCGCGAAGCTCAATAAAATGGCGTATATTATCCGGCGCAGAACCGACGAGTGTTTTATTTGAAACACGCTTGATTTCAACGGCGTCATCCGCAATAAGGCGATGACCTCTTTTGATAAGTTCAAGCGCGGTCTCGCTTTTTCCGACACCGCTGTCACCGGTAAGCAAAACGCCCTCGCCGTAAACCTCAACCAAAACGCCGTGGCGGGTGATGCGCGGCGCAAGTTCAACACCTAAATACGCTATAACGGCGCTCATTACGGAAGAAGTACCGTCAGCGGATTTAACAAGGGGAACCTCATATTTTTTGGCAAGTTCAACCATAATATCGGGCGGCGTCTGATCTCTGGTAATAACAACAAGAACCGGACGCTTTGAAAAAAACTTTTCAAAGCTGGCTTTACGTTGTTTCTCTTCAAGCTGAAGGATATACATCAGTTCGCTTAAACCGAAAAGCTGAACACGTTCCGCGTCAAAATAATCGTCAAATCCCGTCAAGATAAGACCGGGTCTGTTAATTTCCTGCGCGCAAATAAGAATTTCAGAAGGTTCTTTTGGCGAATAAATGATTTCAAGCGAGAGCTCATTCATCATTTTTTCAAGTGATACAGAATATTTGCCCATCTTAATCCTCCCGCTTCACTACGCCGGCTTCGGTCTGAACATACTCCGGAAGAGTGCCGAAAAGTCGCCTGAAAAACGCCACAAGCTTATTGAAAAACCTGCTTTTAACATAAACATATTCTTCCTTGCTTTGGCTGAGAAGCTCGTCATCCTGATAAAGTTTAACCTGAACCTTACGCATACCGGTAAGATTTTTTAAGGTAAGCGAGCCGTCCGGGTTACCCGTTCCGACATCATTCCCGTTAACAAGCCAATGAGTCTCACACCCTTCGATACTGCTGTCAACAGTTGAATATAGGGTAATTGAAGAACGGTAATCGAGAGTTATCTTGTCTTTCTGACCGACAATAGAGACTTCCGCCGAGCAAACATAACTCGGATAAACAAATTTATCACCAAGTGGAGTCAGTGAAAACTGGTCCCAGGTACCGGTATATCCCGATTTTTCCGGAACCGGCGGTAAAGGAATATAGTCAACACCGTCTGTCAAAATTGTATAGGTCGCCGTATCGACAACACTGCCGTCAAGGTCGCAAAAATAAATTGTATAGACAGTCGGGGTATAAACGGCGTTCAATATCATTGAACCGGGTTTAAACGAGTAGCTTTCCCAACTGCCGTCATATCCGAATTTTGAGGGAACAGCAGGTTCAAAAGGAACATCGGTTTCAACCGTATAATCGCTGACACCGACAAGGTTGCCGGAAGAGCTGAAAAAGTGGACCGGATACTTTATTGGTTCATAAATGCATTCAACGCTAAAATCATAGCCCGGCATAATCGCAGGTAAAGGAGGATTAAAGCCCGTAGCAGTACAGTAAGCCGGAACAGTCAAATCGGGAATCACAATAACCTGACCTTCATAAAACGGTGAGACTGTTTTGCTCTCGCCGCAAATGAATGTAATATTATATTGCTGTGACGAAGAATAAGCGCTGTCAGTCAAAAGCCAGTGTGCAAAAAGAGTGACCGGTTTTGAAGAGGCAAACGCTGTATCGGCATCTACTTTTTCGCCGCCTTCTTTTTCCGTAAACCAGCCTTCAAAGCTGTGGCCCTGCCTTTGCGCTGAAGGCAATTCGCCAAGCGTCTGACTGCTCACTGCAATGCGGGAATACTCACTGACCTGACCGCCGCAAGGGTCAAAAATCAAGGTGTAGCTCATATTCAGCCACTGCGCATAAAATGTCACATCGGTGTCAAAGCTCATTTTTCTGTTATCGGATAATTTGTTGCCGCCGACCTTTTCGGTATACCAGCCGATGAAGATGCAACCGTCTTTTTCGGGAACAGGAAGAGTTCCCCAGTTTTCGTCAAAATCAAGTCTTATTACGCCTGTTGCGCAATGTCCGCCGCAGGGGTCAAATTCAATAAGGTATGAATTGGCGCGCCAATGGGCGAAAACGCTGTAATCGCCTATCTTCTTAACGGGTGTATTTTCATAAATCATTTCACCGGCATATTTGTCGGTAAACCAGCCAAGGAAGGTATAACCTTTTCTTGAAACCGACGGAAGCGTTCCGTAGCGTGAGCCGTATTCGTAAACAACCGTCGGCGTATCTGTCTGACCGCCGTTAGCGTCAAAGGTTATCGTATATTTTGTGACACTCCAATGAGCGTAAAGAATTGTGTTTTCAAATATTTCAACAGTATCGGAGCTTAAAACTCTTGTGCCGCCTTCCTTAGATGTAAACCACCCGTCAAAGGTCCAGCCCTCTAATGTGGGCGAAGGTAAAGTACCGTAAAGCTGACCGTTATATACAGTCATGCTGTTTTGAGTTGTTGAGGGCGCAACTCCGACAACGGGCGAATTGACATTGAATGTTATGGTGTGCCTGTCGCCCGTCCACATGGCGTAAAGGGTTGTATCGCCGTTTTCAGAGAATTTACGGTTTGCAAAGGTATCATAATATGTGTTGCCGCTGCCGTCCTTTTTCGTGTTCCAGCATTTAAATGTGTAACCTTTTCTTGACGGTTTATCTGTGGGAATTGTAATACTCTGGTCGTGCTTCTTTTTCATATCATCGGGAGCGCCGGTGCCGCCCGTTGCGTCGAATTTTATGGTATAAACTTTCGGCTCCCAATGAGCGTATATGGTCTTTGACATTCCGCCGGAAGCAACAGTATCGGATGTTACTTTTGAGCCTCCCGAGGCCTCGGTAAACCAGCCGACAAAGTTATAGCCAGCCTTTACAGGCACCGGCAGTTCACCGTATTTTTCACCCACGGATACGGTTATCGATGTCTTAGAGCAACTGTCACCGCCGTTAAGGTCAAGCTTTATTGTGAAAATACCGACATCGTACGGTCCGACATAACAATACGTAAAAGAGTCTTTAAGCGTTGATTTTGAAACAGACGCTTCCCACCTGATTTTACACTGATGACCCCAGTTGCAGTCGGTGAAATAAACCTTGTCACCGTCAACACCGGTTATGTAAATTGAGTGTCCGTCATTTCTGTACCTTACAACATCGCCGGCCTTGATTGAATCAATGGAAGATTTTGACGTTGATTTTGACCAGCCTCCGGCTCCGCCATTGGGTCGAAAACCGGTAACATCATAACCGCACTTCAAAGCATAGCCCGCACACTGGATAGCATTGTAAAAAGAATTGCATCCGCATGAACCGCCGTAACTGCAACCGGTATCGTTCGGGTGATGAGTACACGGGGTAGAGGTATACCCGTCCGGATTGTTGGCAGCTCTGCCGTGGTTCCAATAATAACCGTCGGGGAACTTTTCCTGAAGGGAAATGAGCGACATTTTTTGACCGGACAGATCATCGGCGTTACCGCCTTTCGGAACGAGTATACTGTCACCGAGAGAAGAATAGTCATTCCAGGTTTTAACCGTTTCACCGGTCTTAAGGTCAAGAACAAAGGCATCGGAATTACCGGAAATATAAGAAAGCGATCCGACATCGTCAAACCAAAAATTCTTTATTTTTTTACCCGTAACAACAGCTTGTGTTTTATCAAAAGTGATATTGTACACATAAACATCGCCGCCGGAAAGATAATATACACAGCTACCGGACAAGGCAAATCTGTCAATATCTCCTTCGGCTTTCAAAAGAACAGTATCTTTACCGTTTTTAAGATTTATCCGTCTTAACTTTTCATTTTTTGAAACATAAAGATATTTACCGCTTACGGCAATTTCGCTCACGGAATAACCTGTCAGGTAGTTTTTGGAAAAATCCTCATTTTCCGTAAAAGCCCTGCCACCGTCCGGAGTTTCGATTTCATAAAATACCCCGTCAGAGTATGCCTCAATATCACTGTTATATACCTTACCCGAAATATCAAAAGAATAAACAGGGTACAGCGGCAAAACAAATATTACAAACGCTGTCAAAACAGAAATCAACTTTTTCATTTCAGACTTCATAATACTCCTTGTACCATTTCGCGAAAGCCCTTAATCCGTCCCTTAAAGGTGTTGAAGGCTTAAAAGCGGTATCATTTTCAAGAGAAAAAGTATCGGCATATGTAACAGGCACATCACCGGGCTGCATGGGTACAAGCCTTTTGTGTTTTTCAAAATCGTAATCCGGAGGCAAAACGCCGGCAAAGACAAGCTCCTGTGAAAGAATACTGACAAAGTCCAGCAGATTTTCGGGAGACGAATTGCCGATATTGTAAATTCTGTAAGGAGGCAAGGGCAAACCATCTTCACCGGTCTGCTTTTCGGGTGCGCGGCACATAACAAGTTCAATGCCCTTCACAATATCATCTATATAGGTAAAATCTCTGCGGCAGTTGCCAAAGTTAAAAATATCTATCGTTTCGTTATTACGAAGTTTGTTTGTGAAGGAAAAATATGCCATATCCGGCCTTCCGGCGGGACCGTAGACGGTAAAAAACCTCAGCCCGGTTGACGGAATGCCATAAAGCTTTGAGTAGGAGTGAGCCAAAAGCTCATTACTCTTTTTTGTTGCGGCGTAAAGTGAAACAGGGTTGTCGACTTTGTCGTCCACAGAATAAGGGATTTTACTGTTTGAACCGTAAACACTTGAAGAAGAGGCGTAAACCAAATGTTCAACCGGGAAAAAGCGGCACGCTTGCAGAATGTTGTAAAAGCCGATAATGTTGCTTTCAATGTAAACATCCGGATTTTCAATTGAATAACGAACGCCCGCCTGAGCGGCAAGATTAACAACAATGTTAAAGTTGAATTTTTCAAACAGAGATGTAACAAAAGATTTGTCGGCTATATTCCCCTTTTTGAATATCCATTCACTGTTGCTGTCATTTGAAGCTTTTTCAATCTCACTTAAACGGTGTTCTTTAAGCCTGACATCGTAATAATCATTCAGGCTGTCAACACCGACAATTGTTGAACCGGCGCAGTCTTTAAGCAAACTGATTGAAAGAAAAGAGCCTATAAAACCGGCGGCGCCGGTAACAAGAATTCTTTTGCCGTCAAGGCTGAGATTAGGTGTCACACGAGCGCGTTTTTTTACAATGCCCCGATACTCACGCTGAACCTTATTATAACTTTCAATATCGCCGATATCATAGCGACTGCCCGGCATCTGCATAGCGTAAAGAGCCGATTTTTTGCAAACATACGCCGCAAAGGAACCGGGAGCGTCGGCAGGGCAACCCTCAGCAACCGCGTTTTTCAAAAGGGCAATGTCCTCTCTTGTGTAATAATAAAAGGGAGGGGTGCACCAATGTGTCGCGGGAGAAGGCGACTTTTCTGTCATTTCAAGAACACGGTCATCACCGTCAACAGTGACAACACCGCACTTTAGAAGCCTTTTTTCATCGCGCTCGTAATATCTCATAATGCAAGAAGACTTCTTTTTTAAAGCATATTCAATAAATTCGCCAAGGCTGAAATCAAGCAGATTATCGCCGGCAATGACAAGAACATCCTCGTCAATACCGAGTTTTCTGACAGCAAGCGCCATATCATTCACTGCGCCGAGCCTTGTTTCGTTGCTAACCGTGCCGTCGTCAACAACAGTCACGGGATATGAGCTTTCTTTTGCCCAGTTTTCAAAAATATCCGCAAATTTGTGATTGACGACAACAATATATTCATTGACCGAAGACGATGAATCAATATCCTCGATAAGCCGGTCTATTATTGTTTTTTCACCGACTTTAAGCAGCGGTTTCGGAAAATTCTCAGTCAGCGGATACAGCCTTGTCGCATACCCCGCCGCAAGAATAAGACATTTCATTTTTATACCCCCACTCCGTCGGCGGTATGGCAGATATGAGCCGAATACATACCTTCAAGGTGCGGAAAAGCTTTAAGATACTCATTTTCAACTTTTTTAAAAATCTGATCCCTGTATTCGGGATTGATAAGCGCCATTGTGCAGCCCTTAAACCCGGCTCCGCTGAACCTTCCGCCGTATATACCCTGAGTTTGTGTCATAATCTCATAAAGCTTAATCAGCTCCGGTGAACCGGTGTTCCAGTTAACGATTGAAGAACGGCCCGATTCAAAAACAAGAGAGCCGAACTGCTCTATATCCCCGTTTCTGAAAGCTTCGGCACCGCGTTCAACACGCCTGAATTCGGTAAACCAGTGCTCCGCCCTTTTTTGCCAGTTTTCGGGCAACCTGTGTTTATATTCTTCATAAACTTCAAACGGAACATCTCTTAAATTCGTCTGATCAAATTTACCGTATTCCATACCGGAAAAAGCTTTTAAGGCATAAGCCGCGCTGCGCGCCTCATCAACCCTCATATTAAACTTTGAAGAAGCAAGCGAGCGCTCAAGTCCGCTGAAAAACACCGCAATCTCAAAGTCTTTCATTCCGTCAGGCTTATGAATTAACTCAAAAGAAGAATCCAGCATATCCATATAAAGCAAGTGGTCTTTTCGCGAATAGATTTCACAGCTTTGGTCAAGCTTGCCGCTGGCTACACCGACATAACGGTTTTCAGCAGTTTTTGAAAAAGCGATATACTCTTCCGCACTGAGTTTTATATTATTAAGCCTGCACAAAGCGGACAGAAAGGTTATAATGACAGCCGCCGATGAGGACAAACCGCCTATAGGCAATTCGCCGTCAATAACGGCGCAAATACCTGTTCTCAAGGAATAACGTTTGCCAAGTTCGATTGTTGCGCCCCTGAGATAGTCAGCCCAGTCATTCTGCTTTTCCTCAGGGGTCGAGGAAACATGCCACTGAGCCCTTTTTTGAAATTGGAGAGAGGATATTTCAACAACGCCGTTCATTTTCGGCCCGCACGCTATGTGAACACCCTTGTCAATGGCAAAACCCGTTATTTTGCCCAGATTGTGGTCGGAATGAGCGCCCAAGGGGCAAACACGATAAGGCGTGAACTCCATAAACTCAGGCGGTCTGTTATATTTTTTTTCAAACTCTTCGTAAGCTGTCATAAGATTTCCCTATTATTTTCCAAAAAACAAATCAAGCAATTTTACAACAACATTAAACGTATGTCAAGAATTACGGGCAATCGAAAAAGGGCGAAAAAGGGGCGTCTCATTACATCGACCTGTGTTTTGCCGTCTTCGGCTGCCAGATTCATGGTTGTTGCTGCAATCTTATTGCGCCAGTATATTGCCTTGGTCCAGTCGATAAAGATCCGTTTCAGCATAGGTGTCACCGACAGGTTCTCATAGAATTTCTGCTTAGGGATCCGTCGGTTGAATTCTGTGGATTTCGGTAAGTTTATCATAACAGATCTTCATTCTTTTTCATAAAATCGGCCAGATTTTTATGGATGATCCCGTTTCTGCGCTGCAGCAGCGGGTCCAGTGTAAACAGGTATTTCGGGTAGTTGTCTGCGATCTTCTCCAAAGAGGCATACTCCCGGTCCTCGGTGGATCGCTCCGCGATTGTCATTGCGACTTGCGCATAACAGTAGTCAATGTTTTTCCGCGCGATAAAATCACATTCCAGCTTCCCGATCTTGCCGATACTGAGCGAATATCCCTTTGCGCTGAGATAGGTGTAAACAAGGTTTTCAAGTGCCGAACCGTAGTTGACTCTCGCATCCGCGTTTCTCGAAAAATAAATGCCCGGATCGGCAAGATAATACTTTTGCTCGCCCTTGAGCGATTTTTTGGATTTCAGATCGAATCTCGGGCATTTGTAGATGATCTTCGCGTTCTCAAGCAATTGGATATAACCGTAAAGCGTCTCCTGCGAGATATGCAGATTTTCCTCCTTGCGGAAATAATCGAGAATATTTGTAAGATTCACGGTCGCGCCGTAATTATTGATCATATAGGTCATGACTCTGTCAAAACCAGACAGATTGCGAATTTTCTTGTGCCTGCGGATATCCTTGACGATGATCTGATCGATCACATCCCGGATATACAGCTCTTTGTCCTCCGGCGTATCATACTCCACCGTTTTCGGGAACCCGCCGTAACGGATATACTGATTAAATTCTTCGGATGTGTCGGAAACACTTTTACCGAAAAACCTTTTCAATTCGAGGTATTCGTAAAAATTCAGCGGAAACATCTCGATCTCGATATATCTGCCTGTCAGTTTCGTTGTCAACTCTCCGCTGAGAAGATAAGAATTGGAGCCGGTCAAAAATATGGAGATATTCTCTTCGCCCCTGTAGGCGTTGATCAGCGGTTCAAAGCCTTCCACGTTCTGGATCTCGTCAATCAAAAGATATTTATAATCTTTATTATCACCAATCAATTCGTCGATCGCTTTTTCCAGTGCGTCCGGCGTAGAGATCTTTAAGTATTTTTTGGAATCGAGATTCATATAAATAATGTTTTCTGTCGGAACACCGCTCGCTTCAAGATCATTGGCGACGGACTTTATAAAGGAAGATTTGCCGCATCTTCTGATGCCGGTAACAACCTTGATCATGTCGTCACGATAAAAGCCGCGTATTTTATTCAGATAGTATTCTCTTGCATAAATATTATCAAACATCTACAAAATACCCCTTTTTAATACTCTACCCAATTATCGCGCGACAACGCAAAAAAGTCAAGTTAACGTGGGTAAAGTCGTTATTTTTTTATGGATTACCCATCTTAACCACAAGAAAACAAATCAATTCAAAGTCATCCAGCCCGCTGATCTCCGACATCAGTGCGGATGTGCCACCTGCGGAGAGCAAGCTGTCGATATCACTTTCTTCCTTTATATCGATAATGGAATTGATCGCATCATTCAGCAGCTCGGATACTTCCTGCATGTTTCTTCCGTCGTCCGTCTCTTCGTTGAATTTACGGCACAGAGACAGGACGGGTTCTTTTTTACCACGGCACAGCAACCGTAATCATTTCCCTATCTTGCGCAAGCGAATCACGCCACGAGACATAATCCATATCAGCAAGATCTATCTTAAATCGTCTGAAAATGGGTACAAAAACCCAATAATAAAAGTACTATACCATGCGCCCACTTGAATATCAATAAAATATTGTATAATGCGGCATATATGATATGAATATTTAATAAATCAAAGTGTCCCAAAACCGCCATACACAGTTTGGAGACACTTTGCTGTTTTCAGAAATTTCAAAGCCGGGATTATATCAAATTTTTTCAATAGTTTTTATGAAATGTACTGTTCATTATCAGCGTTTCCTTTTTTATCTTACCGCCGTTTATCCGATAAACCGAAGTGCACATTTTTAACACGCTCGGTCTGTGAGTGGCAACTATGATTATTTTTTTATCATCGGATTTAATAATGCCGTCAATTACCCTCTTTTCTGTTTCAACATCCAGAGCGCTTGTCGCTTCATCCAGAATCAGAACGGGCGAGGGCTTAAGAATTGCTCTGGCAATGGCAATACGCTGAGCCTGACCCTCAGACAGTCCCCTGCCGCGCTCACCGATAACCGTATTTAAACCGTCCTTTTTAAGGAACTCCCATGCACAGGCGGTTTCAAGGGCGCTGATAATTTGCTCGTCTGTCGCCTCTTCACAAACCATACGCATATTTTCGGCTACAGTACCGGAAAAAACTGTATTACCCTGCGGAACATATGAAAACAGCTTTCTTACATCACCGTTAACAGGTACCTGAACGCCGTCACTGCCTGAAACCGTGACCGAACCCGACTGCGGTTCAAACATACTCAAAAGCATACGCAAAAGCGTTGTTTTTCCACCGCCGGAAGGCGCCAAAACGGCAACCACATCGCCCGGGCAGAGCATGAGACAGGCATCACGGTAAATGTCCCTGCCGGAATCATATGAAAAACTGACATTGTTAAAATGAAGGGAAAGCCCATGCGCAGACATTGCGCGAAGTTTTTCAAAGCCCTCACTGTCGTGTTCCTCTTTCGGCAGGTCGGCAATTTCTCTTAACCTTCTTGCAGAAACGGCGCAGTTGAGCAAAACCGGGACAGAATCGACAAGAGTATTAAAGCGCGAACTCAATTTGCTCCTCTGCTGCAAAAAGAACGCCATATCGCCGTACAGAATCTGCCCTGTCCACAATCTGAACAGGCAGTATCCGAATGCCGCTAAAGAAACGGCAGTGCCGACAAAAGTGAGAAGAATATTTGTCTTTATCTGAAATTTGTTATAGTCAAGACTGCATTGCCTGAAAAGCTGCTGTCTGGATCTTAATTTTTTTTCAAAGAACCCGAAAATACCAAGCGATTTTATCAAGTCGAGGTTTGAAAACGATTCTGTTTCAAAGCTCATCATACCGGAGTTGATTTCAAGAACTTTTTTTCGGTATTCACGCTGTTTTCTCAAAATACCGCGACTGAAAAAGAGCAAAAAGGGAGCTGACAAAACAGCAATCAGAGCCATGACAGCGTCCATTCTGAAAAGGACAACAAAGGTCAGAATAAAAGTGTAAACGCCGATTATTAAATTCGGAATCCAGCTTATGGCGCCGGATGATATAACGCCGGCGTCGGAGTTAAAACGGCTGAGCAAATCACCGCTGTTATAAGCGCTTAAATCCTTCCATTTTGCATCACTTATTTTTTTGAATATATCTTTTTGTATATCATTATTAACATCAACCGATATTTTTGTGAAAATCCGGCTGTTAAGGCTTGAAAGAAGAAGTGAAAACGCGGTCAAACCTAACATAGCGGCTATCAGAACACCGAATTTTTCTCTATCATGACTGACAACAATATTTATAAGAATTCTGCCGATATACGCGCTCGCAACGCCGAGTGATGACTCAAGAACACCAATCAGCGTATATACCGCGATTTTTTCAAAGTATTTTTTCAGAAATGATAAAATCCATTTCCAATCCCTTGAAAACTCACGGAATGAACCGTCATTAACACTGTTAATGACGGTTTGCAATGTTTCACTTTTGATAATTTTATTGATTCCGGTATAATTTTTCATTTTTACCAGCTGTTTAATTTTTTGCTGTATTTTCTCGTTAAGCCCTTTGCCTCATCGGATTCAAGACTGTTAAAAGATTATTCAAGAAAATCGGTTTCTTTAACAAAACCTTCGCTGTCAATTCTGAAGGTTTTTATCTCCATACCCTTGAAATCTGCATAGAAGCCGGCGTCGATAATGCCGCACATTATGCCGGCACGGCAATCCCTGCCTTCAACTTCGGAAAACCTGAGAATAACATCACCGGAGCCGTCCTCAGCAAATTTCATCGCTGTGAGCACAACATTCTGCCTGTCAATACTGATAAACGACGATTTCCGGGGTTTGGCACCCTTGTGATAACCCGAGGGCACAGCGTTCAAAGCGTTATTAAGCTTAAGAGCTTCATATTGAACGCCGCTTTCTTCCGCGTTTCCGCTGTGAGGGAAAATTGCGTATTCAAAGCGGCTCAGACCCTCGTCACAATAGCTGAAATCGGCATAGGGTCTGTCAGAATAATGGTCGGCGAAAATCGAATTTCTCAATAAGGTCAGTCTTAATGTATTGCCCGGGCAATCGTAACTGTATTTTGAATCGGAAAGGAGCGCAACGCCCTGCCCATCAGCGGTCACATCACCCCAGGTCAAAGCGGGCTCTTCTTCGCCGTTACACGGGCGTTTGATGAAGCCGCCGGGGATTTCATATGTTGAAACCGGATTGTCACCGGGTATGGTTACAGGCATTTTCAGAATGGTCAGCGGCTCCTGCCAGAGGACCCTTGCCTTAACATTGATAACGGAAGAACCGGTATTGAGAATAAAATCCTGTGACAGATATGATTTTTTGTAAATGTGCCTGACCCTGATAACGCTGCGCGCGGGACCGGACTCAACAAGCTTTATGCTTTCAAGAGTCATGGTACCGATAGTATCATGGAACTTAAAGATATTATGAGCCCACGTGTCGGGTTTTGAATTATCAATAACAACCGGCAGGAACGAACCTTTTTTCACATGTTCAATATTGTCTTTTTTTGTTATCAGGGATGAAACCGAGCCGTCTTTTTTATCAAAAACAACTTTAATCAAGCTGTTTTCCATAAAGTATTCTCCGGCGTTAATGTCACTGCTTTGAACTGTTTCATCAACAAAAGGCGAATCCTCATGCCAAAGCCAATAAACGGCGTAACCCAAAGCCGGCACACAGGCGTTAAAAACAGTATCTTTGTGAGAATCGTTTGACCTTGAGGACCTTACATTCTGATGAGAGACAACATTCCCGTCGCTGTCGGTAACTTTTTTTGACGGATGGTATGTCTGAACATTTGCTTTAACGGGGAACGAGAGCGGGTTAAAAACAATAATCGGCCTGGGAAATTTAAGGTTGCGGCAATGGTGGCGCTCGTTAAGCGACTGTGAGTCGGAAACTCCGTCAAGCCATGTATCAACCTCAGACGCAATTTTAAGAAAAGACAGGTTTTCCTGCTTTTGAGCGACATCGACAGCCGCGCCCATCTGAATTTTCGCATCCTCATAGGCTTCCATTATTGAACAGCCGCAAAGAATATCATGAAACTGATTATAGCAGACATTCAGCCACGCCTTTTTGAAATCCTCATTGGCTTTTTTCAAACCGTAGGCACAGGCGGAAATAACATTCCATTTTTCGGCATTGACAAGGGCGTTTTCCGCCGTTCTGTTTAACTGTTTAATAACTGAGGTCACCGAATAGCAGCCGCTCGCGTGGTGCTGCAGTTCGCTGTTCCAAGAGGGTATATCAAGATGGTCGGAACAAACGGACTTAAAATACTCATCAGGTGATGAAAAATCAAGATTATAAAAACCGTCCCGCTTTAACGAGCGCAGGTATTCAATATCGCCCTTTGTCGGACCGCCGCCGTGATTGCCGACACCGAAAAAGAGCATCATTCCGTGGCCGGATTTATCGCCGGCTTCACCGTATTCCTTAACTGATTTTTCAAGGTCGTCCTTGCCGTTAGTGGCATATCCGGTCGGTATTCTGTATGTCAGAACGCGGGAACCATCGGCACTGTCCCACCAGAAGAGACCTTCCGGAATATCCGGATTTTCCTGCTTTGAAGGGCGCATCATCACATAATTTCGCATACCGGAATTAACAAGCAGCTGCGGCATCATGGCATTGTGACCGAAGGAATCGACATTATAGCCTGTCTCACAGATTTTACCGAATTTTTCTCTGTAATACAGCTGTGAATAAAGCGCCTGCCTCGCAAAACTCTCGGCGCAGGGCATATTGCAATCCGGCTGAACAAACCAGCCGTTAACAACCGACCAGCGGCCGGCTTTGACGAGAGCGCAGATTTCATTGAACAAACCGGGGTCAAGTTCTTCAACCCATTGATAATAGCAGGCTGAGGAACAGGTAAACACAAGATCGTCATATTCTTTTAATCTGTCAACAGCGCTTCTGAAAGTCTGCAGAACCTCGCCGCAGCCCTCCTGCCAGCGCCACAGCCACGTCGGGTCAAGATGAGCGTTACCGATAAGAAATGTTTTTTGATTCATCTGCTTTAATCCTCCTCACTGCCGAGAAAACCGTAGTAGCGGCCGATCCAGTAGGCAAATGTATAAACATAACAGCTTTCAACGCATTCGGTGCCGCCGCTGTCGACATTTTTATATTCAAACGGATCTCTGTCATATTTGGAAATAAACTGCTCGTCATTGGGCAAAAGGTATGATGTCTGTTTATACCCTTTTCTCAAAGTTCTGACGGGCACATCGTGCCTGCCAATCAAAGAAACGCCCGAAGCAAGCCTTGAAACATTGAACCTTGAAAACCACTCGCGCATTCTTTCCATATCAATGGTTTCATCCGGGCATGAAATAAGAAACGGAAAATAATAGCCGGGGTTATATTCCCTTTTTATAGATGACTTCCAGCTTTTGAAACCCGTTCTGTATTTTTGGAGCAAAACAGGATCTTTTTCAAGCATACAAAGGCCCCAGAACGCCTCAACGGCAAGCATATGGTCGCCATACATAATATCTTCAAAATAATCAATGCCATCGACTAAGGAAGACTGATACATTCTGTCAAAATGTTTCACGGTAAGGTCGGCATAACCTTTTTCGTTAATAAGCGTGTCATAGGTTTCTTTGAATATGCCTTCTTCACCCGTGACATACATCGCCGCCTTCAAATACATAAGCATCTGAGCCGAGTTAAGGCACGCATCGACATAGCCGAACGGAGTGTTAAAATATTCTTCATTCCACTTTGCCCAGGTTGTGCTTTCACCTGAATAATCAATCAACTGTAAACCGCCGTCAATGATGAACCTGACAAGCCTGTCGAGCGAAAACACAATCAACTCATCCAGCTCCGGGTCCGCCTTTGCCAAAAACCTGTGCGCGATAACAAGGGTTATAACATGGCCGGTGATTTCGTCGCTGCTTGTATCCGCCTTATATATCAAGCCCTCTTCATCACCGCCTTCGTCGGTGAAAAGATGCCTGAGGCGCTCGGGAATCGGGCAGGACGCGTCAATCTCAATGCCGTTGCAACCCCTGCTGATTGATTCTGTTGTTTCTGCGCAAACAGCCTTATCGCCGTGAATAACAAAAAAAATACCGTCGTCCGGCAGAGGCTCACCTTTGAGCATATATGAACGGGCAACAAAACCGTTACCCCTTTTGCAAACATGCATAAGAAGCAAAATAGCCTCAATCGCTCTGACGGATGTATTCAGCGCCTCTTTTGTTTTCTCATGGTCTTCACCGAGTTCGCGGCATAAAGTTGCGTATTTATAGATTTCACCGACGGCA
>JAILFM010000130.1 GCA_024697575.1 Clostridiales bacterium | reverse complement strand
ACGGACGGAATCTTCCGCGATAGCGTGGATCAAGTCTTCTTTCGTGCGAAACTCTGCCGGCAGTTTGAAGCCGGAATAATACCACTTGCCGGGATAGTCCCACGTTTTGTAAACGTAGTCGTCGATCGAGCGACGATCGATCACATATTTGATTTCCGGATGCGTCAGCTGAACGATTCTCAGCGCCGCTTTTCTGATGGATCCAACTTCCTTTTCGGCTTCTTCAAAGTATTCCATTTCATTATCGTTCGGATACATTCGCTCGCCTCCGCAACCAAAAAGTTTTTGCGCGGCCTGACGTCAAAAAGGTCCAAGGCAATACCGCGGGCCGCGCGGTGCTGCCTCAGAGATACTCGACCGAAATGGCGTCGTGTCGGCAGCGTACGGCGCACGCGCCGCACCGGAAGCACTTATCCTGATCGATCTCAAAAGGCTTATGCGGCTCGCCGTGCGGAGCCTTTTCGGGACAAATGTGTTCGCAGGCGGAACATCCCACGCATTTTTCAGTTATGATCGTCACCTTGCGGATCGGCTTGTGGTTTTCATCCGGCTTAATCGCGTTGTTGCGACAGCCCCCTGATTTTTTGCCGTTTTACACTCACCATTCAAAATCAGTGAAAGACTCTGTGCTGACAATGTTGCTGACACTTATTTTACCGATAATGGTTACCGTCGCCTGAACATCCGCCGCTGCGGAAAACTCACAGCTTACGACTCTGTTTGTTTCTGAGTTCACTCTTGCGATTACATAACCGTTGTGATAGTTCATAGAAACATTTTTTATGCCGGGGATAGATTCGGCGCTGGACACCGTAACAACCGACATGCACCTGCCGTAAGAGGACGTCTCGCCGGGAGTCGGATTTGTTTCATTACCAAGATCAACACGGATATTATAGTATTTACCGTCCTGTGTAATTGAGAAATCTTTCACATCAATCTCTCTGAGCCTGCTTGACCAGCTGTAACCCGCGGCGGGGAAAATATCCGTGTAATCGGTGCCTTTGCGATAGGTCTTGGTTTCATTTTGTCTGATTATGTTGCTGAGCCATCCGGGAAGACCGGAAATATCACCGGCAGCATCTCTTTCATACACTTTTTTTAAGCCCGGACGTTCTTCTTTGACGGCATTGAGAGCTTCGTTGAGATAAGTTATAACCTCGGCTTTGGTTTTCGGAACGCTTGATTCCTCTTCGGTTTCTTCCTCGGTAGTGGTTTCCGGCTGAGTTGTCTTCTCTTCCGCGGTGGTTTCCTCAACAACCTCCTCAGTGGTCTCAACCGGCTCGGTCTCTTCCGCCGTTACCTCAACAGTCGGTAGTTCCGTCGGTTCGGTGTCGTTGCTGTTTTTTCCGCAAGAGGCAAACGAGAAAAGCATTGCAAGAGCAAATACGCCGGCAATCATTTTTTTGACATTGTTGTTCATAAAGTTTTCTCCTCAAATTATCATAAATTTAAAAATTGCTGATTTTGTAATATGGATTCACAGTCCTCCGTTTTTGAATCGTCATACGAAAATGGCGGTAATATAACCCTTCATTGATTATTCTGCTTTATTCGTCAATCTGAAGTTTTGAAGTGTCATACATAACTTTTGCATGATTCTTTCTTATAAGCCGTTTTTCAATACAATTTCCGGTTTCTCTGTCAATTTTTTCGCGGTAGATTTCGCCGTTTCTGTAAACTACGCCGTTTTCATGTGTAAAACCGACATTCTCTGAGATTATATGGTATTTGTTTGCCTGTTTTTTATCTGACCTGAGCTCTCCGCAGAGATATTCTTCAGTTGTGTAAACAATTAACTGATAAGTGATATCCGTATGGTTAACAAATCTATAGTCAAGGTAATTATAGAGGATTGATGTTCCTGTTCCGAATGGAACAGTTCTGTTGAAATCCGGAAAAAGGTCAAACTGATCATGATGATGGTGCTCGGTTATTTCAAGATCGGAGTGCAACACCATCCAGTGAATAAGGTTTGTCAACTGGCACATACCGCCTCCGATACCCGAAGTTGCCCTGCCCGATGAGATGGTAAGACCTTTCAGATAACCTTTTTTCAGTGTCAGACTGCCCACAAGATGCCAGAACGAAAACGTTTCGCCGGGTCTTATAAGAACAAAGTTGATTTTCGGCGCGGCGATTGACAAATTCACCGCTTTGTTTTCCTGCAGATCCATATCTACATTGTCAAGGCGGCGTCTGATCAGGGAATTGTGTCTGTAAACAGAAAATTCAAGTTTTTTATCAGATTTGATATGGGCAAACTTCTCTTTTGAAAGAATATCCCTCAATCCGCGCTGAATCTGACAACGCTTTCTCGATAACATATATGTAAAAGGCGATATTTCGCAAAACAGTTTACGCGGTATAACGGACACTCCTTCTAATCTTGTTTTGTATGTTCATTAAACAGCCTGTAAATTATCGAATTGTTTCTTTGACTGCATAGTAGGCGGGCTTTGGCGTACCGTCGAGATTGAAGATACCCCACTTGGTTTCATACGGGCACCAGCTCTGACCGCAGGTCCAGCATATTTCCATATCCTGACAGCAGTAGATTATCATACCGGCAACGCAGTTGAGTTTTTGCATTTCGGCAATAACACGCCTGAAAAATTCAGCCTGACCTTCGGGAGTGAAACCGACATTTTCAAGCGTTTTATCTGAGGTCTGCCCGTAAAAGTGACCGGAGCATTTTGAAAACACAATTTCCGCCCAATGATCCTCCTGCCCGGGAAATTCATAAAAAAGCGTATTGCGAAACTGCCGGGGAAGCTTTGAAATAAACTTTTCGCCGTCGGCAATGGCTTCCTCTTCCGATGAATAACCGTAATAGCCGAGTATCGCCTTCTTCTCTTCTTCTGTCTTTGAGCCGCCCTCGCTCCAGAAGCCGAATTCGGTCACGATAACCGGTTTGCAGACCTGTCTGTAAAGCTTTTTGATTCTTTTTGAATAATCCGATGCCTTGTCGTTTGACTGCACCCCGATATAAAGGTCAATCCCCACATAATCGCAATATTTAAGATACGGCTTAAGAAGGTTGTTAAGGTCTTTGCTTGCGCTTACATTTGCCTGATTGTAGCCTATCATAAAGCTGTCGCCGTTTGCTTTCTTTGCCCCGTCAATTGCTTCAAGCTGAACGCCGATGAAGGTTGCGGCTTCTTCAAGAGTCAGCGGATACATAAATGTCAAAAGACCCATTTCGTTTGTTATCTGAAAAGCGCCTGTTATGTCTCTCAGGTCGTTATACAGGAAAACCGCAATCTCCTTTGTCTTCTCAATTTCCTGCGCCGGATTAAATCCGCCGATACTGACATAATCCTTCGGATAAGGAGTGACTGCCATAACCTTCATGCCGTTTTCGGCATAGCCGCGGCAACGCTCTTTGAAGCTGATATATGACTGACTGATTTCACCTGCAGAATTATACGGATACGGAATATCAAACCGCACCCAATTAAGCCCCGCGTCTTTCAGCTTATCATACTGCTCATTCGGGTGGCACACGCCGTACATCAAACCGCCGTTATTATCAATAAGAGCACGGACATTTTTATCCGGCAGATTGAAAACGCTGCCGAAGAAGCAGGAAAGTGTAACGATAAGCGATTCCAAAAATGCAACAAATTTTATCATAATACCCTCAATCATTTTTTAAATGTAATATACAGCATTGATCCGCTTTCAATCACATCCGGCAGCGGAATTTCCACCCACTCGCATTTTTCGTTGACCGTCATACATTTGTCAACGGTGTAACTACCTGCGTCAATACCGAGTTTTCTGTCTTTTTTCTCCGAAACATTCGCAATAAGAAGCGCCTGACCGTCTTCGCCCGTTGCGGCAAGAGCATACAGTTCATCATACAGCCGCAGGTTATTTATTTTTGCCTGAGAGCCGAGTTTAAACATCTGACCGAATGCCCAAAAGCCGTAATAAGCGGACGAAGGCTGACGGCCGTTCACAAACAGACCCGCCCACAATTGAGCGTCATCATCGCCGTCGTAATAATGCGCCATATCAACGCCTTTGTTCTGGAACATAATCAGCATTGAAGTCTGGTTGGCGCCGTAGCGACGGTCGATTTTATCGTTTTCGGTAGGATTATAGTTCCACTCGTCAACAATTATTTCCGTTTCTGCGTAGCCGGCTTTTGTGAGATTTTCTTTCACATATTCAATATAGCGGGCATTTTTCTGAGTTGTTGTGTAACTGTGCCAAGAGAAAAAATCCAACGGAGAGTTATGTTTTTTGATGTAGTCGAGGAAATTCTGAAAGTAAGTTACAAAGTATTGATTCCTTGACGTTGCGCCCGTATTTAATGCATTTGTTTTTGTCAGCGCATAGAATCCGCAGGACCCGTAACCGCCGATTTTTACTGAGGGAAACCTCTCTTTCAAATACTTTGCGGCTGTATCATAAAGGCGGAAGAATTCTTCATCGGTACCAATCCAGAAATGGTTGTCAGAGATATCGTCGCTGTTTTCGGGCTCGTTCCATATTTCCCAGTATTTAATGTTGTAATGAAACCCGTCAGCCCAGCCTTCGTTATAGTGGAGAATAATGTGCTCGCAGATTTGAGCCCATTTGGTATAGTCGGCAGGCGGCAAAAGAAAATCATGTGCTTTCACTGGGTCGCTGTAGCTTATACCGAGGCGAAAGAAAGGCTCCATACCCGTATCCGCAATTGAAGCCAGAACACTGTCGCATTCAGTAAAATCATACGAGTTTTCATCATTAACATCCTTTGAAAAATCGGGAAAAATGCGATGTATATCTGTGCAATTTATATCGTGGGTTCTGCATGAAGTCATATTCGCCCCGGTAAAAAGGCTGTTTACTTCACTGCAAAGCACATATTCGTGCATTCTGCCGATATTATGAACGGGCTTCATTTCACCGACTACGCTGTCAAAATCAACTCTGATAACATAGGGTGTGAAAATCAGCTGAAAGAACGCGGTTAAAAAAGCAAGCACCGCTGCGATAATAACCTGAATTGTTTTCATGTTACACCTCTGACAATTTCTGGCAAAATTGCCCGTTTTTGTCAATATATCATTTTTCTCAGCCTACCTTATTCCGCCCGCGGATGGTGTTCTAACGGTCAGGCACCCATACGGGTTTAATATCTTTAACAGTCTGATTCACCGGCGAAATCGGTTACTCAACGCGCGGATTATAGATTCTGTAAGTTTGCACGGAACCGTCTTCGCCGCTGAGATTAACGGCAAAATAAATCTCATTCCCGAATTTGTCGGTTATTGAAAATGCGTTGTTGGGAAGATCGCCGTAGAAGATTACTTCAGCGACCAATGGTTTCTTAAGTCGGGAAAATGTCTTGAGACTTTTGACAGAATAGGAGAGGTTGCCGTCTTCATCAATACCTTCAACCGCCATTGAACAGAGCGTAAGCGATTTTATTTCTTCATCGGATGTAAAAAGGAGTTTGACTGCGCCTTCCGCTTCTTCAGTGGTGTATGTTTCAAAATCATCGGGCACTGTCTCGGCGTCATCCAAAAAGCCGACTTTGATTTCCGGGAATCCGATGCGGGAAACGGGAGTAAGATCCAGGGTGATTTCATTTTCGCAGCAGCTTTCTTGAAACCTGTTGAATTCTTCTTCCGTTATTTCCACTGACGCTTCATTGTTTTCATCTTCAAGACCGTCCGGATTATGCAGAAATCTGAGACTTTCCTCGCCGTTTACACCCGGAGCCGTAAAATATATATCTTCGCATTTAAGCTGCGTTTCTTCGGAAAAACCGTAAACGGCATTTATGAGATACGCCGCTCCCCCTGAGCCGCAGTTAAAGAATTTACCGTTTTTAAGCATATACCAGGAATTACGGTACCAGCCCTCAAGAACGGATACTGTCTCCCCTTCTTTCAGGGTAAACATGTTTAATATCCTTGAACCGGGATTGTATTCCCCTTCTTCGTTTACGGCTAAAATCAGTTCGGATACGCCGTCTTCATTTATGTCTTTTATCAAATAACCTATTTTGTCAAGCATATCGGAATATCGGCAGCTTTCCAATATTCCCGTAAGGTCTTCATGTTCTTCATCGTACAGTGTGTCGTCTTTTTCTGCGCTCCTGAGGACGATTTTGTAAACTTCTTCAAGCTTTTCCGCGTAAGCCTGTTCATAGTTCACTTCTTCCGCCGCACTTTGCGTAGCCGTGCTTTGCACAGACATACTTTGCGCGGTATATTCGGTTTCGGACGGGTTTTCGCCTATTGAACCGGAGCAGGAGCAAAACATCAGCATTAGCGCCGCGGCGAGTGCAAAAGCCGTTATTTTATTCATGTTGTTAACCTCTCTGCAGTTATTATTTTAAACATAAAACCAGGGTATTGCAAAGACATTTTCCCTGAGCATACCGGGAGCCGGGCAGCTACATATAACAGCACCGATTCCTCTTTTTTTGTCAGGGAGATCATTGAGCACCTGAAAAGCGGATGTCATATTTGCATCGGGATTTTCGTCTTTTTTAATTTCAATCGGATACAAAACGCCGTCCTGCTCAATAATAAAATCAATCTCAGATTCAACAAACTGTTCTGTTCCGCTTCTTGTTGCTTTTTTCTTATCTTTTCCGCGATAGTAAGAAACAAAATATCTGTAATCAATACCTCTGTTTGAATAGCTTTTAAGAATTTCCGAAATAACAAAAGTTTCAAAAAAAGATCCGCTCATAGCTCCGTTGGCAAGCGATTCGGGAGTAAGCCAGCGCGTAAGATAAGCCGCAAGACCGGTGTCTCTGAAATAAAGCTTCGGGGTTTTTATAGCTCTTTTAAGAACTGAGTTTGCAAACGGTTCAAGGATATAGATAAGACCCGACGCCTCAAGAATAGATATCCACTTCTTAACTGTGGTTGAATCCTTCCCAATTTCATCTGCTATGTTTGAATAATTGAGCATTTGCCCTGTCCTTGCGGCGCAGGCAATCATAAGATTGCGAAAAGCTGTTAAATCCTGAACATTTGAAAGTTCCCTCACATCGCGTTCAAGGTAAGTTTTGACATAGCTTGAATAAAACATTGACCAGTCCAAATCGGGATTCTGCATCTCCGGGTAAAAACCCCTGTGAATTACATTCCATACGTTGCCGGGGTTTTCCGCATCTTTTCTCGACTGAATATATTCAATAGTAGGTATAAACGGAACCTTGAATTCGGATTGGCAGATTTCTCTGAACGACAGAGTTGCAAGTTCAACAACAGCAATTCTGCCCGCCATAGAATCCGATGCTAAATCCATAAGCCTAAACGGCTGTGAACCTGTCAGAAGATACTGACCGTTGACTTTATTCTTATCGCAATGCATTTTCAGATACCTGAAAAGTGAAGGAACATACTGCACCTCATCAAGAAAAAGAGGTGTTCCGCTCATAGAAAGAAACATATCCGGATTTCCCTTAGCCTGGCTTTCCATAAATGTGTCATCAAAACTGATGGCTTTCACATAGGGATATTTTGTTTCAAGCAATGTGGATTTGCCGGTTTGCCTTGCTCCGGTAACGAGCACCGATTTAAAGGTTTTAAATAATTTGTCAACTATATCTTCAATATGTCTGTGAAGGTAGGTCATAACGCAAAATCTCCGACTAATCTGGGATTGGATTCTGAATCAGTCGTATAATATCACAAAACAAAGGCAGAGTCAAGGCAATACCGCACAATTCGGGTATGTGAATCGTGCGGTATTGCCCTTGATTTATTAATCGTTTTCGAGACACAGGCGGACAAGGTCGTCCATGTCAGCCGTTGCCATGCATTCCACCGTATCGGACGCGCCGTAATAGATCTTGACAGAGCCGTCATCCTCCGCTATCATTCCGCCGGGGAAGACCGTGTTTTTGCGAAAGCCGTCTTCCTCCTCATATTGCCGGTCGCATACGATCAGCGGTTCGCGGCAGATGCCGAGCACCTTGGACGGGTCATCGGGGTCAAGCAGCATAACGCCGGCTGTGTAAGACTTTTGCCACTTGTCCTCCCAGCCGTTCTTGCCCCGCGAGGTGTCAAGCTCAACGGCGTGAAACGTCGTCAGCCAACCTTTATCTGTGCGTACTGGCGGCGCCGCGGGGCCGATCTTGTCGTTGGCAAAGGGCACGTCTTCAACGCCGCAGACCAGACGGTGCCTGCCCCAGAACTCAAGGTCGGGCGACTCGGACAGCCAGATGTCGAACCGGTCGCGGTGACGGCGGGAATACACGGGCATAGGCCGTTCAAGGCGGATAAAACTGCCGCCGATCTTTTCAGGGAAAAGCACCATGTTGCGATTGTCAGGCAGCGACATTGACAGGATGTCGAAGTGCGCGAAGTCCTCGGTTTTCGCGATGCCGCCGCGCAGGCCGTGGCGTGTGTCGATCGCGAAGCACATGTAGCAAACGCCGTCGATCACCGTCAGGCGCGGATCATAAGCGCGCTCGATCTCATCGTCTTTAAGCGCGAAACAGGACTGCGGCGCGACATCCCAGTTCACGCCGTCATCGCTTGTCGCGAGGCCGATGTTGGTGCCCGTGAGTTTATAAGGGTCGTCGCCGCAATAGTCGTTGCGGAAAACCATCACATATTTTCCGTTGTATTTCGTCACGCCCGCGTTGAAAACCAGGCGCGCGTTGTATGGCACGTCGGCGGCGGTCAGAACGGGACGGTCAAGCTTTTTTATGTAAGGACTGCTTTTCATACATGTTACCCCTTTATTATGTTGCTTCACAGTATATCACGCCCCGGCGACGGTTGTCCACAAATTTATTCATCATCGTTGACTTCAAACCTCAGCTTTTATATAATCTTTCATGTCAACGATTCCATCAGAAAGGAATGTGAACAGATGCGAACATTTTCATTCCCCCGCCGCCCGGGGTTTTCCCTTAGGGTCGCGGATAACAGGCTGGACTTTTTCGCTGAAAACTGGCAGCTTTTTTCTTTCCCCGTTTCGTCGCGCGTGGTAGTGCAAGGCGCAGACGAACAAGACCTTGACGAAAGTCTCAGCCTTGTTTCGGAGCGACAAAAAGGCGCCTGTACCGAGCTTATTTGGCAGGCGAAGTCCCACGCATGGGAGAAAAAAGAATATATCGTTTGCGTGTTTGACGACCACGTGACCTATGAGATCCATATGCAGGGTGCGGGAGCCCCCGAACGCATTGACTATTTCCGCGGGGCGAAAACCGGCGGAGCTGCGCATTATTTTGTCGCGGGCTGTCTGCACTGTCAGGCGGAAGATATGGACTATGAGCGTGAAAGGCGCTTTGTGGGGACCGATCTTTTCCTTTACCCCGGCATGGCGTCGCCGCCGCCCTTTGTTTTTCCGTTTTTTAACGACGCAAACGACGCGCGCATAGCCGTGGGCGTTGCCGCCCCAAAGGGTGAAAACACCTATTCACGCATTAACATCCGCTATATCAAGCCCCAGACCATGTGGCTGGAGCTGCCCTATGACGCCGGCGCTCTTGCCCCTGAAAGCCGGACCTCCCCCACCGTGTGGTTCGGCTTCGGCAATGAGGATTTTGCCATTGTGCGAAACTATGCCGACTGGTGCCGGGAGAGATTCGACTACCCCGCCGCGCCGAACCCCGCCGCCGGCCCCGAATGGTGGAACAAGCCCATTTTCTGCGGCTGGCTGGAGCAGGATTTTCTCGCGGGTCACGGTGAAAAAGCCAAGGAATACGCCACACAGCAGGCATATGAAGAAATGACTCGCCGCATAGACCGGGTCGGCCTTCGCCCCGGCGTCATCATTATCGACGACAAGTGGCAAAAGGATTACGGGACAATGGAGCCCGACACGGAAAAATGGCCAGATATGCGCGCCTTCACCGACGCTCAGCACGCGGCGGGGCGGCATGTGCTGCTCTGGTGGCGGCTCTGGGCGCCGGACGGCCTGTCGGGGGATGAGTGTATTCAGGACTCGGGCGTGAACGTTGCCGCCGACCCCACTTCGTCCGCCTATCTCGCCCGCCTTCAAAAAATCATTCACCGCCTGCTCAGCGATGCGCCGGGCTGCATGAACTGCGACGGCTTCAAGCTGGATTATATCTATCGCCTGCCGAAGCCTGAGGTCAAAGGGCACGCCGCCGAAGCCGGCGTCGCGGGCATGGAGCTGATGCGGCGCTATTACAAGGCGATCTATGACCTGGCAAAAAAAGAAAAAGCGGACGCGCTGATCAACACCAGCGTTGCCCACCCCTATTTCGGCGACGTATTCGATCAGATTCGCCTGCACGACTATAACTCAGCCCAGCGATCCACCGTTTCGATCATGAGGTTCCGCGCGGCGTTTGTGCGCGCCGTGTTCCCGGGAGCGCGTATCGACACCGACGGCGCGAACTTTTTCACTGGCAACAGCCAGCATATCCTTTATCATAACCGCGCGGCGGTCGAGATCGGTTGCCCGTCGCTCTATGGTCTGATTCCTCTCACCGACGACGAGCTAAGTGAGATCCAGACGGTTTGGGACGAATATGAAAAAAAGAACCGATGATTTTTTGTTATTCAGGGCAATACCGCGTGATTCCGGTGCGCGGTATTGCCCTTTATCATTTCGTCGCATTTATCGCCCCAAGACAGTGGATCCTTACAACACGGTCATCATCGGTTTCGGACATTTGACGCAGCCGCTCCAGATAAGGTCGAACAAATGCCGGCCTGCGCTTACCGAGGACCCGGAACATCTCCGGCGCTTCCATACGGACTTTATCATCCGGATCCTGCAGCAGCTTTTCAAACACCGGCATATGACGCTCATAACCATCCGGCGTATTCGCAGCGATATTTTCCGACGCCCAGATAAACGCCAGCCTGACTTTCGCGTTTTCATCGGTAGCAAAGCGGAATAATTCTTTCCAATACGGCTCGATCACCGGATAATCTCCCCTGCCGATCCTTCCGAGCGCAATGACGGCTCGCTCCCTTAAAAGCGGCTCCGGGCTATCGAGGAAGGCGGCGATTGCCGCAACCGCGCCCTGCACGGACTTTGGGTAAACAAGACCCATCTCACCAAGCAACCAGAGCGCCTTCGCCTGTATCTTGACGGAGTCGTACTCAAGAAGAGATGAAACATATGGAACATTTTCTTCCCATTTATTTCTATCCCTTGTCAGTAAACCGAGTTCTTTATAGAGTTCCGATTCGGTCAACATATCGCCTCCTTAACCTTGCGGCAGCCAACAAACCTGACTTTTCGGTTCAACCTTCGCATTTTTCAAATCACCGCGGGTCAGGTTTTTTTCAGATGATCCATATCTGAATTACGCTTTTACACAGCGAAAAACATATACGGGGGAATTTTTATTATCCCGTCTTCAACAACAAGATTTTTGGGATGAATAATCATAGATGTTTCAATCCGTTTTTTATAAATACCCTTAAACTTATTCAAAGATATTGCAGAGTAGTTTTTGGATGACTTAACTTCAACCGGCGTTATTTTAAAATTGGTTTTACTGTTATTTGAGAGCAAAAAGTCTATTTCTATATCATTTCTGTGTTTTTCTTTATTAAATCTGGTGTAAAAATACAGCTTTTTACCTTTTGCCGTTATCATTTGCGCAATAGCATTTTCATACAGCATTCCTTTATTTATTGAAAGCCTGTCATTCAAAATCTGTTTGTAGAGCTCACTGTCAATTATTTCATTTTCATTAAATGCAAGGCTTACCAGCAGCCCGGTATCACCCAGATAGCATTTTATGGCAGATTCATTTTTGTTCAATGAAAAGCCGACATCTGGGTCATTGCATTTATAGCATAAGTTGCATATCATCGAGTCATCAAGCCAGAACAGGGGTTCATCATATTTATCAAATGTGGCTCCGCTGTCGATTTCCGAAAGCACTATTTTCTTTTCGTGTGTTGAAAGATATGCAGGAATATTCTCAAATACGGCCGAAACTTTTGAATTATATCTTCTTGAAACTTTCTTAATATCATCACGGTACAGAGCAAGGATATCCCTCTTCTCAATATCCGCTTTATCAAAATCCCTTCCGGATTCAACATAAGCTACAACAGCCTGGGGCATACCGCCAACAAGCATATACTCCTTGAATAATCTCATTGCTTTTGTGTGAAGAGATCGTTCAAGGGGTTCTTTTTTCTTATAGCAATCCGCTATGTGTTCAAGAAGCAACGATTCACCAAGGTATTCTGCAAACTCCTCAAAGTCAAGAGGGTACATATTGATCTTTCTTTCTTCTGAGGGAATGGTGATATTTTCAACATTCTCTTTTATGGAAATCAAAGAACCGGTCTCTATGTAATCATATCGCCCGTCAGCCACAAGGTATTTAATTGTTTCCCTTGCTTTCGGATATTTCTGAATTTCATCAAAAATAATAAGGCTGTCGCGATAAAATAATTTCTTATTGTATTCAAGACTGAGAGACTGAAAGAAAACATCAAGATTATTTATATCATCAAAAAAATCTTTTACTCTTTTACTTGCCTTATTGAAATCAATCAGTATATATGACTTATATTCCCGTTTACCGAATGCTTCGGCAACGGTCGATTTACCGATACGCCGTGCGCCTTCAATCAAAAGAGCCTTCGTTCCGTTTGCCGATTGCTTCCACTCAAGCATCTTTGCATAAATTTTTCTTTTTATCATATTCTGTATCTCCAATAGTACGCAAAGTATTTTTCTTTAAAATATCAAGCAGTACGCAAGATGGATTATAGCATAATGTTCAATGGAACGCAATGTGTTTATGTGAAAAAAGTCAAATAGTACGCAAGATGTAAGCACAAAAAGAAGAACGGCTATTCTATCAAAATAACCGTTCTAATGTGGTCGAAGTGCAGAGATTCGAACTCCTGGCCTCGTGGTCCCAAAAACTACCTTATGAAATTCGTTCTGCTGAACGGCTCTCTGTCGGGAACACCGTATTTTTCTTTGCCAAGAGAAATGGATTTAATGAGAAACGCCATATTCCTGGCAAGCGTTCTCATCTGCTGCAAGCCCTCTTCATCCTTTTCGACATCCTGCGCTGAAAAGCCGTGAACCGCGTTCCAGTACTGACCGGAAGCTATAGGCATACCGGAAATAGTGAAATATTTATTGAGTTCGTCAAAGGTTGCGCTGTTGCCTCCGCGCCTTGCGGAAGAAACAGCCGCGCCGACCTTCCACGCCTTATCGAACGGAGTGCTGTAAAACAGGCGGTCCATAAAAGCGACAGCGGTGGCGTTTGCTGAGGCGTAGTAAACGGGCGAACCGATTACAATGCCGTCGGCTTCCCTGAACTTTTCCGCCGTTTCGTTAACAATATCATCAAACACGCACTTCCCCGTTTTTTTGCAGCCGAGGCAGGCAATACAGCCGCGAATATCCTTGTTGCCTATGTGAATTATTTCGGACTCAACGCCCTCTTTTTCAAGAGTTGTCTGTATTTCGCTAAGCGCTCTCCAGATGCAGCCCTTTGCATTCGGGCTGCCGTTTATCAGCAATACTTTCATTTGTCAGCTCCCGCAAATTAAAAATTTATTTTTTAATAAAGCTGACATAGCGTCAGCAATTGCATTGTATCGCAATTCTGATACCGTGTCAGTCTGTTTTTTTACTCATCGTAACTTATTAAGCTTCGCAAAGCGCCTTGCCACATCGTCAATACTGAACTCGGGGTAACCGTTGATATATGTGCGCACCCTGTCATTAAACGGTGCCGACCAGTGAGGCTGTATTTTTTCTTCACCCGCTATTGCGCCTGCTATACTGCCCGCTGTTGCGGCAGTGCAGTCGTTATCAAGCCCCAAACCGATTGCGGCGGAAATAGTTTTGCCGACATCATTCTGACCGAGATGCAGCGCAATTAAAATAAGGCAGGCGTTATTTATCGTATGAACGCAGTGCATTCCCGGGAATTTTTCGTCAACAAGTTTTCTGCCGGTATATATGTCGCCGATACCCGGCAGAACCGACAAGGTCCACTGCATGGCTTCATAGAGCTTACTTGTGAGCGGAATTTCTCTCATTCCGGTTTTCACCGCCTCAACACCGTCATCACATGTAAACGCGGCAGCAATGGCGGCGGCAAACAGCATCTCACCGTATATACCGTCCCTGCGGTGAGTTAAAAAAGCGTCATTATACGCCGCTTTTGCCGCGGCGTGAGGGTCGCCGGCATTTGCGTAACCGAACCCGTCCGCACGGATAAGCGCGCCAATAAGATTGGCATAAGGGTTATTATGAACTGCCGCTTGTTTGGCGGGAACGCCCTTCCTGAGGTTATCCAGCGCCATCTCCTCAGCGGTGCACGCCATGGGCAGATATTCTTTCCAGAACGCGCCGACATCATCAGTGGTAAAAGATTTTCCGTAACGTTCCATAATCAGCAGTGACATAAGCGTATAGGTAACATCGTCGTCGCGAGGAACGCCGCACATCAAATCGCGCTGAGCTGTGAGCCAAGTTTCACCGTAGTGTGTGCGCCAAGGCTCGCCGACGGTTTTCCAGTAATCGGTCGGCGGGAAACTCCCGCCTTCATACTCCGCCTTTTTCTGCATATTCTCAACACTCCAGTTTTCAACCGGAGTGCCGAGTGTACACCCGGCAAATCTTCCGATAAGAGCGCCCTTGATTTTGGGAATCAGATTTTCCGCCGGCTGTTTTTCATTGCCGCCCTGAATCAGCGACACTATGGCGTTATAATCATCGGGCTCGTTACTATCCGCCGAATGTAAAAGCAGATCATCCATATGCTTCTGAACAGCGCTTATCTGCTTTGATACCGTATCGCGAAAATCGGACAGCTGTCTTTCATCACAATTATAATCCGTCAGAAGATTGCTGTATTCCTGAAGCATCTGCAATTTGCCAATCACTTCACGATAAGAAATATATGACATTCCGTAATATCACCTTGTAAAAATATAGGGAAACGCTCTGTTAAACAGCCGTTACCAGTCTATTGAAATAATATCCTTATCTCCGCACATACCGCTGACAATATCCTCCATTGAAAGCGAAGCAGGGCGTTTGATTGAAGCGGAAATCTCAATGGTGTTTTCCTTCACATTGCGCTTGAATTTTGTGGAGTCAATCAAAATTCTTCTGTCTTCAAAATGCTTTTTCAGCTTTCCAAGCGCGGATTCTTCATCCGCCATAACGATTGTTACCTCATCAACCTTGTTTTCAATGCTTGAAAGATATTTGTGAAAAAGAACCTGAAAAAGAATAATCATTATTGTTGCGGCAACGGCAAGGGTGTAAAGACCCGCGCCCGACGCCATGCCGACGGCGGAGGTTGTCCATATACCGGCGGCGGTGGTTAAACCCTTTATGGAAATATCCCTGATAAAAATCACACCTGCGCCAAGAAAGCTGATACCGGACACGATGCTTGCAGCGACACGCGAAACATCAACCGATACCGAGTCAAGATAAACAATATCAAGAAAACCGTATTTCGAGACAAGCACCATAAGAGCCGCTCCGAGGGACACTATAATATGCGTCCTTATGCCGGCATCCTTGTGTCTTCTGCCTCTCTCAGTCCCGATAAACGCCCCGCAGGCGGAGGCAAGCAAAAGCCTGACGATAAAAACCCAGTTAGCGGAAATATCTCCGCCGATGAATGAAAAAAACTCTTTCATTTCTCCGTCCCTTTCAGTCTTAATTGTCTGAAAAAATCAGAAAGCAGCGCTGAACACTCTTCCTTCATAAATCCCGAAACAATTTCGGGTTTGTGGTTAAACGGCAGGTCAAAAAGATTGATCACACTTTCTGCGCAGCCGGCCTTTGTATCAGCCGCTCCGTAAACAAGTCTTCTGATTCTGGAGTTGATAATCGCGCCCGCGCACATGGGGCAGGGCTCAAGAGTGACAAATATATCGCACTGCCAGAGCCGCCAGCCGCCCAATGCCCGGCATGCCTTGTCGATAGCTTCAATTTCAGCATGGGCAAGGGCATTTTTGCCGTATTCCCGGCGGTTTCTGCCGGTGGAAACAATCTCGCCGTCTTTAGCTATCACCGCGCCCACAGGCACCTCGCCCTCAGCGGCGGCAATGCGCGCCTGCTCAATGGCAGCTTTCATAAGCTCTTCGTCGCTCATCATATATTATTTCAGCGTATCCGCATTCCAGATTTTAACGGCGTAATCGTTAATGCTCCTGTCTGCCGCAAAGAAGCCCGCGCCGGCGATATTATGAAGCGACATACGGCTGAGTTTTTCCCTGTCAAGCCACAGCGCGTCTGTCTTCTTTTTCGCAATACGGTAATCGGCAAAGTCCGCCAAAGCCATATATGTGTCGCTGTAAAGCAACGAGCTTGTAATTTCGCCGAAATTCTTGCCGCCGATACCCCTGTTGATAAAATCAATAACAGCGCGTATCTCGGCATTATTCTGATAATAATTCATCGGGCAATAGCCGCCCTTTTTCATCTCGCTGACTTCGGAGGTGCTCATTCCGAAAATGATAATGTTGTCTTTGCCGACATTTTCGTATATTTCAACATTCGCTCCGTCCATTGTGCCGACCGTGACGGCGCCGTTTATCATCAGCTTCATGTTGCCCGTTCCGCTCGCTTCGGTACCGGCAAGCGAAATCTGTTCGCTGAAATCCGCCGAGGGCATAAGAGCCTCCGCCATAGAAACATTATAATCCTCAAGATAAACGACTTTTAGTAAGTCTTTAACGGCGGGATCGTTGTTAATAACGCCCGCAACGGCAAAAATCAATTCGATTGTTTTCTTTGCCATGTAGTAGCCGCTCGCCGCCTTCGCGCCGAAAATATATGTGCGCGGCACATAATTGCCGTTCGGATTTGCTTTAATCTCAAGATAATGCGCAAGAATGTTCAAAACATTAAGGCTCTGGCGTTTATACTCGTGAAGGCGTTTGACCTGAACATCGAAAACAGATTCGGGGTCAACAGCTATGCCGGTTTTGCGAAGAACCGTCTTTGCAAAATCGGTTTTGTTGGCCTTTTTAATATCCGAAAGAGACGACAAAACTGACTTATCATCGGAAAAATCCCTTAAGTGTGACAACTCGGAAGCGTCATGGACAAATCCGCCGCCGATAAGACCCGTCAGAAACTCCGTAAGGCGGGGGTTAGCCTGGCACAGCCAGCGGCGGTGAGCGATACCGTTTGTTACATTTGTAAACTTATCCGGCATCAAATCATAATATTCTTTGAAAAGACTTTCTTTCAGAATGTTGCTGTGAAGGGCGGAAACTCCGTTGACCTTGTGGCACACGGCAACGCAAAGGTTTGCCATTTTAACCATACCGCCGGAAATAACCGCCATTCTTTCAACCCTGCCGGCATCCCCGGTAGCGTCCCAAATCTGCTTTCTGAATCTGTTGTCAATCTCTTTGACAATCTGATAAACGCGAGGCAGAAGACGGCTGAAAAGCTCCTCGCTCCAGCACTCGAGCGCCTCGCTCATAACGGTGTGGTTTGTGTAAGCACAGCATTTTGAAACAATATCAAACGCCTTATCCCAGCCGAAACCGCACTCATCAAGAAAGATTCTCATAAGCTCCGGAATAACCATTGTGGGGTGCGTATCATTGATATGAACGGCATTCTTTTCGGCAAAGTTGTCAAGATTGCCGTAAACGGAAAGATGCTTTGAAATTATATCCTGAATGGATGCGGAAACAAGAAAATACTGCTGTCTGAGCCTGAGCGACTTGCCCTCCTGATGGTTGTCGGAAGGGTACAAAACCTTGCTGATAACCTCCGCCATAGCTTTTTCTTCCATAGCGGCGGCGTAGTTGCCCTGATTAAAAGCGGACATATTGATAGCGTCCGCCTTAGCGCTCCACAACCTGAGCACTGCGACATTCTCGCCGTCCTTTGAAGGAACCATCATATCATAAGGCACGGCTTTAACCGTTTTGCAGTCAACAAGATCCACATAATGGAATCCGTCGCCCCAGGAATCTTCAACTCTGCCTTCAAACTTAACTTCAACAGCCTTATCCTCACGGGCAATAAGCCACGCTTCGCCGCCGGGAAGCCAGAAGTCAGGCATCTCTGTCTGCCAGCCGTCAATAATTTTCTGCTTGAAAATACCGTATTCATAAAGAATTGAATAACCCATGCCGTGATAGCCGTCATTTGCAAGCGCGTCAAGATAACAGGCGGCAAGCCTTCCCAAGCCGCCGTTACCAAGACCCGCGTCCGGCTCAAGCTCATAAAGCTTTTCAAGATTAACGCCGAATTCGCTCAGAACCTCTCCGGCGGTTTCGGTCAAAGACAGGTTGTAAAGGGTGTTCTTAAGGCTCCTGCCCATAAGAAATTCCATGGAAAGGTAATAAATCTGCTTCTGACCTGCGGCTTTTGACTTTTTTTCAAAAGCGCGGCGGTTTTTACGGCACTCATCTCTGAGTATAGTCGCAAGGATTTTGTAAATCTGCTCGTCTGTCGCTTCCTCCGGCGTAACGCCGTAGTTGTGCGAGAGCATTGAAATCATAGTTTCTTTAAGTTCCTGTTTTGTAAGATCAGCCATTTTTTTCCTCTTCATTTATAATATTTATCAGATCGGGTATTTCACTGACATCGTTGACCGAGTATTTTGTTTTTTCAACCTCCGGTATTGTCCACCTGCCGAGAGTCGCCACCCAAACGGGCACAAAGCCCGCATTACGCGCGCCGGTTATATCCGTTTCCGGGTTATCACCGACAAATATTATTTCATGCGGCTCAAGAGAAAGCCTTTTTGCCATCTCCATAAACGGCTCCGGCGAAGGTTTATGAAAACCGATTTCCCCGCTGATTATAATTTCGTCAAGATAAGGTTCAAGGGAAAGTTGCCTGAGCTTTCCGCGCTGAATTTCACTCCTGCCGTTAGTTATAAGTCCGGTTTTGATTCCCGATTGACGAAGCTTTGTCAGCATGGGCTTTGTAAAAGGATATTCAACGCTCTGTTTTGAAAACTCATCAAGCAACGCCTCTTTGTATTCATCAAATGTAGGCGCAGTACGAAAAACTCCCTTTGATACAAGATGGGAATAAATCTGTTCCCACCCCGTGTGGACATATAGCTTATCATATTCTATCATAAGCTCCGTTGCCACTTCAACAGAAACCGACATATCGAACCTTGCGCAAAACGGCGGCATGATCGCCCGAAGCGTCCCGTACCTGTCAAAAAGTGTGTGATCAAGGTCAAAAACCGCAGCTTTTATCATATAATTCTCCCGATGTATTTCATACATTTGAATACAGGCAAAAACGATGGCCTGAAGCAAAAAAATGCCCGCATAAGCCCCGATATAAAAAAAAGCCGCCTAAGCGACTTTTGGTGCGAGAGACGGGACTTGAACCCGTACGTACTGCTACACACGCCCCTCAAACGTGCGCGTCTGCCTATTCCGCCACTCTCGCATAACGCTCAAAGCTCTTGCTTCAAGCAAAAGAGAGTATAGCAAACGAAGCTTTGTTTGTCAACACTTTTTTGAATTTTTTTGTGTTTTTGAACGCCGATTTTGAACAACTTTTTGTAACAGGGTGATATGTTTACATTTTATTAATTGACAACAAAAATACTTGCAGATATAATTTTTCAAAAAGGACGGGCTATTCCGCCGGTCAGCCTCCAAAAAATTACTGTGGGGATTTGATATGACTGTTATTGAAAATCAGGCCTTTGACACTGAGCGCGCTTTATACGGCAGTGACAGCGTTAAAGCGCTTACCTGCCGCTTTGACGGTCCGGCGGACGGTGAGAGCGCTTTTAAAGAGAGCTCGGATATAACCGCGCAAAACTGCTTTTTTAACCTCAGGTACCCCTTCTGGCATGGCAAACACATTACCGTCACCGGCAGTGAGATGACCGAACTGTGCCGCGCCGCTTTCTGGTACACCGAAGATATATCGATAGATAATACCGCAATGCACGGTATAAAAGCGCTGCGCGAGTGCTCGGATGTAAAAATCAATAACTGCGATATAGTTTCGCCGGAATTCGGCTGGTTCACAAAAAATGTTGAGATGAAAGACTGCAGCGCTGTCGGTGAATATTTTATGTTCCGCGCTTCGGGGCTGAATTTTGACAATGTAACTCTCAGCGGAAAATATTCCTTTCAATATATAGAAGACTGTGTTTTCACAAACTGCCGTTTTGACACCAAAGACGCCTTCTGGCACGCAAAAAACGTTCTGGTCAAAGACAGCGTTGTCAACGGCGAATATTTGGCATGGTACTGTGAAAACGTTACCTTTGAAAACTGCACGGTCACCGGCACACAGCCGCTGTGCTACTGCAAAGGTCTTAAAATGATAAACTGCCGTATGGAGAAGGCAGACCTGTCATTTGAAAAATCTGATGTGCAGGCTCAGATAATTTCCGGGGTTGACAGCATTAAAAATCCGAAAAGCGGTTCAATCACGGTCATGAGCGTCAATGAAATCATAATGGATGACAAGGACGCCGAATGTAAAATTATTATTTCCGGCAACTAAGGAAACGCTGATTAAATCGGGGTGTTTAGAACGGCGAGCAGGTTTTTCGGCTGGTGAAGTCGAAAAATCGCAGAAATAATTTGTTTATTTCAAGGGCAATACCGCACAATTCAGGTATGCGGATTGCGAAGTAAGATTTTTCGTCAGATGATACAAAAATCGAAGTTGATACTTTGTGTATT
>JAILFM010000100.1 GCA_024697575.1 Clostridiales bacterium | reverse complement strand
GGAATAACAATAATTTTATCAAGCCCGAGCGCCTTTGCCATGTTTTCACAAAGCCTTATGTGACCGAAGTGCGGCGGGTTGAAGGTTCCGCCGAAAATACCGGTTTTCATTTATTTAATATTGACCTTGGTGTTCATAAGACGGCTTGTGAGGGTGAACAGAACGGCTATCATCGCAATGTTGAAAATAAATCCCGCAAGGCCGAACTGAAGGCCGACGGTGCCGTTTGTCATTGTCGCCATGGTGCTGTAATAAATGCCGCTGCTTGTAACAACAAGGGTGAAAGGAATTTTCTGAGTTAAATAGAAGGAGGCGGCGCTTGTAGCGAAGAAAGTCACAAAAAATGTGATAATTCCGCTGAACACGCCCCATTTCTGAAGCAGCCTTGTGTTCGCGACCGTTATCGCAAAATAGATTTCCGCTATAAGAAGCACCATCATCACGAACATTGAAAGGCACAGAAGGGCGATAACCTCAATAATAATCTTTTTCGACGGCAGGTCCGCGAAAACGGTCAGAAGAAGGTTCGCCGCCATCTTAACGTCGTCGCCCACCATTGCGCTCGAGTAAAGATAAACGCCTATGAAAACGCCCAGCGCGACGGCATAGCTTATGAGCATCCAGGTAAAGGAGCATATTGCCTTGGCCGTGAGCAGCTGACCCGACGTTACGGGCAGGGTGAAAGAGAGATAGCCCTGGTCTTTATAAAGCGTTTTCTGAAAATTGAGAACAACGCAGCCGAAGGTGACGACAACGGCGAGAATGCCCGCGAAGATAAGGACGATAGTGGCTACTATGCTTATCCACTGGATTTTGAAAACATATGACAGAGCCATAAAAGCCATGCACACAAGAGCTACAACATAGATAAGCCCGATTGAGTGAAGGTTTGATTTGAATTCGTTTTTAATCAACTTGCCAAGCATTGCCGAAAACCTCCTTGAATTTCTGTTCAACGGTGCACCCGGAGCCGGTTATCTCCTGCGTTTTTGCGTCAACCAAAACCTTGCCGTGACCTATCATCAGAACATTGTCGAGTATGCCCTCCATGTCATAGATAAGGTGGGTTGAAATGAGAAGGGTCGAATCCTCGGGGTGGTTTGCCAGAATGGTGTCAAGTATGAACTGCCTTGCCGCCGGGTCAACGCCGCCGAAGGGCTCGTCAAGAATATACAGCTTCGCGTTGCGGCACATAACGAGCATAAGGCGGACCTTTTCTTTCATGCCCTTTGACATAGTCTTTATTTTTTGCTTCGGGTTGAGCTCAAAGACTCTGAGCATTTCGTAAGCCTTGGCTTTGTCAAAATCGGCGTAGAAATCGGCGAACATATCAATGGCGTTCGCCGCCGTCATCCACTCGTGAAGGTATGAACGGTCCGGCAGATAGGCGACAAGAGCCTTTGACCTGACGCCTACGGGGCCGCCGTCAATCAGCACTTCGCCGCTGTAATCGTGGATAAGACCGGTGAGGATTTTGATAAGGGTCGTTTTGCCCGAGCCGTTAGGGCCGAGCAGACCGATGATTTTGCCGCTTTCGTATTCAAACGAGATGTCGTCCAGAACAACGTGGCTTCCGTAAGCCTTTTTAAGGTTACGCACGGATAAGACAGTGGACATAATATGAAATCCTTTCTTTTTAATTCTGAATCCTATACAAGTATGAAGTCAGAAGTATGAAGTCAGAAGTGAGGGTGCTTCGCACGGATCATAATCACCACCCGCTACAAGCGCCCCTTTTGAGGGGAGCTGTCGAACGAAGTGAGACTGAGGGGTTTATTGCCTTCTGCCTTGATTAAACTCCCGCAAATTCCTTGAAGCGGTCGATATAGCTTTGGGCCTTTTCCGGCTTTTCGCTTTCGGCAAAGATACGCAGAAGGGGCTCCGTGCCGGAAAAACGGCAGATTACAAAGTCGCCGTTCTTAAAATACACCTTGCAACCGTCGATGTAGTTGACCTTTTCAATCTCTTCGTCAAAAGCCGGCAGGCGTCTGTCCGCCATAATGAGGCGGTTGACAGCCTCTTTCTTTTCGGGGGCGAAGGTTAAGTTATCTTCAACAAGAACGCGCCTGCCGTATATGCTCTCAATCTCGTCGACAAGCTCCGAGGGGCTTTTGCCCGTGACGCATATCATCTCAGAAAAAAGCGAAGCGGCGTAAACGGAGTCCTTGCCGTGGATGTGACCGCGTACGGTCAGACCGCCGGAGCTTTCGCCGCCGAGAACAGCGTCAATTTCGTCGATTTTTGCCGATATATACTTAAAGCCGACGGGCACTTCGTAGCATTCTTCGCCGAATGAAGCGGCGATTGCATCAAGGGTGTGGGTGGTCGCAAGGTTTCTGACAACCCCGCCGCGCCAGCCCTTGTATTTGACAAGGTAATAATACAGAAGGCAGAGAATTTCGTTGGCGTTGATGTATCTGCCGGTTTTGTCGATAATCGCCAGACGGTCGCCGTCGCCGTCCATGGCAATGCCGAAATCGTAGCCCCCCAATTTGACCTGGTATTTAAGGATTTGTAAACTTTCTTCGCTGGGCGCGGGCATCTGACCGCCGAAATACGCGTCGCGGTTAAGGTTTATGGTGTCAATGGTGCACCGGGCGGTGTTGAAAACAACAATCAGCGGGTAAACGCCCGAGCCGTGCATGCAGTCAAAAAGGACTCTGAGCCCTCTTGCCCTGAGGGCTTTCATATCAACGGCGGTGGTGATGTCGTCAAGATAGTCGTTGAAAAGGTTGTGCTTATATTCAACAAGCCCCTCTTTGACGGCGGCGTCAAAATCCGTTGATTCAATATTTTCAACGCTCAGAATAATCTTTTCAAGCTTTTCGGTCACTTCGACCGGAGCGTCCCTGCCCTCTTCCACAATCAGCTTTATGCCGTTATATTCGGAGGGGTTATGGCTCGCGGTGATTTCAAAGCCGAAGTGAAGGGCGTTTTTCAAAACGGTGTGCATAATCAGCGGAGTCGGGGCGGAGCGGGGAAGGAACCAGACCTTTATGCCCGCCTTGACTATCACCTCCGTGACCCACTTGGCGGCGGCAATTGACAGAAACCGCCTGTCATAGCCGATAATGACGGGCTTATCCGCTTTGTTTTCTTCTTTGGCCATACTGACAAACGCGGCGGCGACGCGGCGGATATTTTCACGCGTAAAGTCGTCGCCGATAACGGCGCGCCAGCCGCCGGTACCGAATTTTATCATCTTCCTGTTTCCTGACCTTTTCTCTTATATTACTTGGCTTTATAACTCAAAATCTTCTTTGTTATATGAGGGGAGCTTTGCCTCTTTGCGCGGAACGCGCTTTAAAGGGTCGTATCTGTAGCGGCGGCATATGCCGTTTATATCCGTAATGCCCTTTTTGGGGCAAAGGACGCTTTCACCGTCCGGCGAAAGCCTGCCCAGAGCGCAGATGCCGCACCTTTTTTCGTAACCGTCTTTGTCGATGATACTTTGTCTCATATCACTTTTTCATCTTTATGAGCTCGCGGTAGCTTATGAGCTCAATGCCCTTGTTTTTGAAAAACTCGTGGGTGTAAGGGTCTTTCATAAGAAGGTATTCCCAGTAGCGGCGCTGCCAGGTGCCGGTGATGTTGCGCAGCTCCTCGGTATCAAGCGCGGGGTGAATGAAGGTCTCCGTTATGCCCTCGCGTATATGCGAATGAAATTCAAGAAAGGCGTCTCTGAACTGCTCATAGCTTTCGGTGTGTTTGAGGCAGGCGACCTGGTCGGTGAGGATAAGGTAATCCGGCGTAGGCACCTTATAGAGCTTTGAAATCACCTTTGAGATGTGGCAGAACAGGCTGTAAAGCTTGTAGTCAACGCCCTCGGGGCAGTATTCCCTGACGGGGGTTGTGCACATTCTGAACGGATATCCCTTGTTTTTGCAGACCTTGAAGATCTTCGGCAGCATAAGGTAGCGCCCGTTCATACCGTAGAGCGAACCCATATGATTGTCAACCTGAACAACTTTCATGCCCGCCTTTTCCGCCTTTTCAATCTGGGCGTAAACCTCGGCGATAGCCTCGTCATATGTGCAGTGAGCCTCAAAATCCTCGTTTTCGGGCCACATACGCCCTTCGCCGTTTTCAATGGACTTGCCGCCGGTGAGCGAGCCCCAGGGCCAGCGCTCCTCCCACTCGTTGGTGAGCGTTAAGTGAACGCCTATGGCATATTCCGGGTGGTCAACGGCGAATTTAACAGCGTCATCCGCGGCGGGGCACGGAATCATTATCGTTGAGGAAAAAACACTGCCGGTTTCAAAAAGGTCGAAAATCGCGTCGTTCGCGCTTTTGCACATGCCGAAATCGTCGGCGTTGATGATAAGATATCTGCTCATATTCCCTCCGGGCTTAAATTAAATATAATTAAAATACATTATACAGGGCAGAGGAATGATATTCAAGTCTTTTTTTGATTTAATGCGGAACCTGATTCAGTGCGGAATGCGGAATGCGGAATGCGGAATTATACGAGCCGACGGCATGGGACTGTAGGGAAGGTTATTAACCGTCCCTACAGTCCCATGCCGTCGGCTCGTATAATTCCG
>JAILFM010000078.1 GCA_024697575.1 Clostridiales bacterium | reverse complement strand
CTGTCATCGGTTCTTGATCCGTAAGATGTCTTTCTGCCGTTCACTCCCTTGAGGTTGGTATTGTAATACGCCTCTATTCCGGTTTGCCCTACGCTGTTATCGTCTGCCTCAACCATACCGATAAGATTTGAAGCAAAGGTTGAATACGGATAATAGCGTTTAACATCGGTTTCAAAGCCGCATACCTGAGTATAGCTGAATTTCTTTTCCCAAGACCCTTTTTCGGTATTCATTTCCTGAATGTAGGTCTTTTTTTCTCCTTTTTCATTATGGAGAGCCGATTCGATTTTTTCTTTTTCGTCATTCTCTATTTTTGACTTGATGTAAACGCGTTCAGGCGTTATAAGCTTTGGGCTTTCATTGCCGTTTTCGTCTGTTACGGTTTCTGTATCGCTGTATTCAAGTGTACACTTCTTTAAAAGCTCATCGGATTCAATACCGATAACAGCTGAAATATCATCGCAAAACCGCTTTTTAAAGCCTTCGTTGATAGGCTCATTGGGGCTTTTGTCTGAAATATATCTGAAATTCTTCGGAATAACATAAAACTTCCAGACAAATGCGCTTTTTGCCAGAACATTGCCTTCGCTGTCATAGATATTGCCTCTTAGCGCCGTCAATTCAGTGCTTGACCACTGTGATTTAGAAGCGTTTTCCCTGTAGCCCGTGTTCGGCGCAAAAACCACATAGGCAAATCTGCCGGTAACATAAACAGTTAATACCGCCAAAAAAACGGATATTATTCTTATCCCGAAATTAACCGATTGTCTGTAATCCTTTTTCATAAGCTCACCGATAACCCTTTAACGAAAAAAGCCGGCCGAAGAGAATTCGCTTCACCTCGGGCAGCCCGACTTTGCCTATTCCTACCGACGAATACCGACACTCATTTTGAGACTTCTTTGCCGTTACACACGGTAACGGCATCGCCCGTATTCTTTTCAAAATAATGTATTTGATTGCGTTCAATTTTCTGCATACCCAAAACTTCGGTAGCGTATTTTTCAACTTTATCAGCTGAAAACACAGCGTTAAGCTCCGCCTCAAGCTTAGTGTTTTCGCTTTCAAGTGTGCTGATTTTCCGTTCAATAACAGCAATATTATTCTGTGTCTCAACAATCTGTATTCTGACATTTATAAGAGCGGCCGCCATCAAAAGCACGGCTGTTGCGGCAACGGAAATTGCGGCAATTCTTTTAACCTCGCTTTTAAGGCGCAATTTTGGTCTGCGTCTTTGACGAAGCGCTGTTCTCTTTTTCTCCTCGGGTACATATAGCGGCTGACGAACAGCGTTTGACAAAGCCAAATTATCGTCAAACCCAAAATCAACAACCTGCAAAGCGGAACTTGCCATATCTCTGAATTCCTCAACTGAATATAAATATAATAGTTAAATGGTAAACGAATGTCACTACAGTAGCCTTTGCGCCGTGCGCAAACGGGCGCTTCTTGCTCTCGGATTTTTTTGAGTTTCATTGTCGGACGGCGAAACACTCTTAAACACCATTGCCCGCGGTTTGTTGCCGCAAACACAAACCGGAAAATTCTTGGGGCATGTGCACCCCTTTGAAAGAGATGAAAAGACCTGTTTTACAGCTTTATCTTCAAGCGAATGAAATGTTATTACGCTCACCCTGCCGCCGATTTTAAGGCACTCAAACATATCTTTAACCGCATTCTCAAGACCGTCAAGCTCACCGTTGACATAAATGCGAATCGCCTGAAAAGTCCTGCGTGCCGGGTGAGAATCGCGCCTTGCCTTTGCGGGAACGGCGTTTCTGACAATATCGGCAAGTTCAAGGGTGGTTTCTATCTTTTTTGACTGCCTTGCTTTGACAATAGCGTTCGCTATCTGACGGGCAAACTTTTCTTCACCGTAGGCTGAAATTATTTTTGAAAGCTCAGCTAAGTCAAGATTATTGACAACATCCTGAGCACTGACACCCTGACGGCTCATCCTCATATCGAGGGGACCTTCATTGTGGAAAGAAAAGCCTCTCTGCGCAGTATCAAGCTGATAGGAAGAAACACCAAGGTCGGCTAAAACACCGTCAACCGATGTGATTCCGAGCCCCTGTAAAATGTTTTTTATGTTAAAAAAATTGTCATGAACAACGCTCACCCGTTTGTCACCAGAAAACCTTGCGGTTAAATTATCGATTGCGTCGGGATCACGGTCGATACAAATCAGTCTGCCGTTTTTCAGCCTTTCAAGAATGGCGGCGGAATGAGAGCCACCGCCTGCAGTGCAATCCACATAAACGCCGTCTTCTTTAACTTCAAGCGAATCAACGGACTCGGCAAACAGCACCGGTATGTGGTTAAACCCTGACGGTGATAAAGTTATGTCGGTGTCCACTCAACGTCATCCTCTTCAAAATCCTCAAGAGCCCTGTGCCAGTTTTCTTCACTCCAGATTTCAACCCTGTCCGGATAGCAAACCACAAGCGCTTCGTTCTCAACGCCGGCAAAATCAAGAAAATCCGGGCTGATAATTATCCTGCCGTCCTTGTCAACCAAGGATCTTTTGGAATTGCCTATGGACCTGCGCTGTTTAACAACGAGCGCGCGCCCCTCATACTTTGCGGAAAGCCCGTTGTAATAACTAAGCCAGCCTTCCTCGGTATAAACAATCAGGCACTTATCACCTGAAAGAGCTTTAAGCAGATACACAGAAGACCCGAAGCGGGAGCGAAAACCGGCGGGGATTGATAATCTGCCGGCGCTGTCGATTTTTCTCAGTTCAGTTCCGCAAAGGCATTCCTGTACAGGTCCCGCAGGCACTTCAATCTCCCCTTTCATAAAAATGCTCGGTAAAACCGTTGATCCGTTTCCGGTTATGTTTCCCATAGTCCCCCATAAGTCCCCATCATTATATAACCTGTCTGCATCAAATGCAACAGTTTTTTTCATTTTATTTGATTATTTTTCCCGAAATCGAACGAAAACAAAACAACTGAAAAGATTTTAAAAAAAAATCTTGCAATGGTTTATTATTTGTGCTATGATACCCGAGGTATATAGAGAGAAGGAGGTGCAACCATGCCTAATATCAAGTCTGCGAAGAAAAGAGTTATTGTCAACAAGACAAGAGCAGCAAGAAACAAGTCACGCAACACCGCGCTTAAAACCGCTATTAAAAAAGCTAACGCCGCCGCAGAAACCAACGCTGCTGAAAAAGACGTTCTTATCAAAGAAGCTATCAAAAAGGTTGATCAGGCTGCTGCAAAAGGTCTTATTCATAAGAATAATGCAGCCCACAAGAAATCTGCCCTTGCGAAACTTGCAAAGTAATTAACATTCATTACAATACGGAGGTTTAATTATGGACTGCATTAAAAAGGCAATCAAGATTATAGCAATAGTCGGCGGTATAGCCGCTGCGTGCGCCTGTGTTTATTTCGCAGTAAAGAAATTCCTTGAAAAGAAGAACGCTGACGCAGATTCCGAAGAAAACTATGTTTCCTGCTCCTGCTGTGAGGCTGCAAATTAATCGTCGATAGTTTAACGGAGAAGAGCCATGGTTTTTGACAGATTAGTCGAAATTATCAGCGAACAGCTTGAGGTTGATCGCAACATTGTTAAAAAGTCATCTTTCCTCGCGGAGGATCTCGGTGCAGACAGCCTTGACCTTGTTGACCTTGTTATGTCAATTGAGGACGAATACGGTATTGAATTACCGGATTCCGAGCTGGAAAAGATTAAAACAGTCAGCGATCTTTGTGATTTTATTGAAAGCAGAATTTAACTGCCAATAAAGAAAATTTCGGAGCAGGCAAAAAGCGCTGCTCCTTTTTTATATCCGGAGGAAAGATATGCTTCTGAAAAACTGCCGCTTCTTCAATGAAAACTTTGATTTTACATCCGGCGATATACAGATAAATAAAGATACAATAGAAAATATCGGAATCATCGGCGGCGATGGAATAGATATGTCAGAATTTATCATTATGCCCGGCTTTGTTGATATACACACTCACGGCGCCATGGGATGTGACGCAAGCGACGAAGACGAAAACGCCGTATTGACAATGAGTAATGCGCTTGTTCAAAAGGGAATCACTTCATTTTGTCCGACAACGATGACACTGCCTTTTGAAAGCCTGAAGAAAGCGTTTGAAAACATTGAAAATGCAAAAGCCAGAGAACAGGGCGCAAAAATACAGGGCATAAATATGGAAGGTCCTTTTATCAGTCCGTCAAAAAAGGGCGCTCAGGCGGTAGAACACATATTAAAACCCGATACAGATTTTTTTAACAGGCTTAATGAAATCAGCGAGATTGTTCTCTCCGACATCGCTCCCGAAACTGAAGGAGCCGAAAGCTTTGTAAAATCAATTTCAAAAAAATGCACAGTGAGCATAGCTCATACGGCAAGTGATTATTCCGCCGCAACAAAAAGCTTTGAATGGGGAATTTCACACGCCACTCACCTGTTTAACGCAATGACACCATTGACAAGCCGTGAAGCAGGCTGTGTGGGCGCGGTGTTTGACAGCGACACCGTTACAGCGGAACTGATATGCGACGGCATTCATATATGTCCGCCCTCACTGCGAACAGCTTTTAAAATACTCGGTGAAGACAGAACAGTTGTTATCAGTGACTCAATGCGCGCGGCAGGCATGCCGCACGGCGAATACCTATTAGGCGGTCAAAAAGTAATTGTATCAAATGACGCGAGACTTTCAGACGGCACTCTCGCCGGTTCGGTAACTAACCTTTTTGATGAATTCAAAAATCTGCTGTCATTCGGCATTAACATCAAACAGGCAACTAAATCGGTAACCATTAACCCGGCAAAAGTTATTCATAAAGACCGGGAAATCGGAAGTATATCAATCGGCAAAAAAGCCGATTTGGTAATTCTTGATAAAGAAATGGGAAAAATCAAAAAAGTTATTGTAAACGGTAAAATTGTCTGTCAAAAAGGCTGAAAAGACAAGAATTTAACCGAAAATCAACCAATCATTAACCCGGTGTCAACAATATGCTCAATAATTGAAAACAGGCGCGTATGTAAAGTAAAATCACATTACATATGCGTCTGATCCTTTTGATTTTATAAACCGTGAATAACTCTCGGTTTAGTGTTAATAACTCGGTAAAAAATGTGAATAACTGTGTTAAGAAGTGAATAACTCATTTTAGTTTTTTCTTTTTTAGAAATTAGATTCGAAAGTTGTTCACTTTGCTGACTCATTTTTTCACAAAAGTACCGTTTTACGGACAATTACAGGCTTTTTCACTATTTTCTTGTAAAGATGTCAGATAGTTGGCTTTCAATATCTGTAAAGCCGTATAGCTTTACACAACATACTGTTGTTTTGTTTCGGTTGACCACAACCGTACTCTATTGACATATCAACATTACGGCTATATAATAATGTCAATTGATAGCCGGAATGTTAAATCACGGAGGTGTTCTGCTTTTGAAAAAAGCTTTTGTGCTGATACTTATTCTTTCTGTTGCCATTTCTCTCGCCGCATGCCGCAAAACCGGTAATAATGACATTCTAAACACAGAAACATCACCGACTGAATCAACATTACCTGAAGCAGAAAAAATGCATATTTCCGTATTTGACGATATCGGCGGTTTGGCGCTGACAAAGATGAAAGCCGACAGAGATTATAGCTATAAATTTGATTATGATAAAAACATTGATACGGTTATAGAAAAAATTAAAAACGGTAAAACCGATTTTGCCTCGCTCCCTGTTGACGAAGCACAAAATCTTGTTTCGGAATACAATAATATCAGGATTATTGCCATCACCCTTATTGATAATTTCTTTTTGATTTCATCGGATGAAAACTTCTCTTCTCTCAGGTCAATCGCGAATTACAATAATGTTGCTGTCGGCGGAGCAAACGAAAACACAAAATCCATATTTAAATATATTCTCGCTGAAAACGGTATTGAAATCAGTGACGGGATGTTTTCTTTTTCGGATAATCCGGAAGTTGTTGTTAACAAAGCTAATAAATCGGAAATATCGGCTTGTATCCTCCCGGAGCCCTACTGCGCACAGGTTATATTCGGAAATAAAGATTTTAAAATTATCACCGATTTTAATGCAGAGTATAAAAAAATCACAGGCTATGACAGACCCGCATGCTGTGTTGTCACTTCAAATGATTTAGCCGATAAAAATCCGGATAAGGTTGAGGAATTTCTGGAGTTTGCTCAGCTGAGCGTAAATTTCATTGCCAAAGGGACATCAAACATCAAATTCCTTCTTACCAATAAATATTTTGAGGATTTTACTTTTTGCGAATACATAGTAAAATCCGCGGGATTCAGCTTTATTACCGGAAACGATATGGAAAAAATGTGCAACACATATTTTGAAACAGTTAATTTGAATTTACCGGATACTGATAAACTGCAAATCCCCGGCAAGGAGTTTTATTATCAATGAAAAATCCATACGACTGCACGGAATGTGTTGTTATATCCGGCGGTGAGATTTCACCTCTGGATGATGTAAAACCAAATCAGTTTGTCATAGCCTGCGATAAAGGTATGGAATATGCCCTAAAATACAATATCACTCCCGACATTTTTGTGGGTGATTTTGATTCCTTTCACGGAATTGTTCCGCCGGAAACAAAGATTATTAAACTGCCTGTCAAAAAGGATGATACCGATACTCTCTATGCGCTTAAATACGCGCTGGAATCGGGAATGAAAAAAATATCACTCAGATGCGCTCTCGGCGGAAGGGTTGACCATCTCTTTGCTAACCTTCAGTGCTGTAACTATGTTTTACATCATAATGGAGAAATAAATATTAAAAGCGAAAATACGGAAATATTTTTTATTAAAGACGGCAGCATCAATCTTAAGAAAAAAGATAATTTCTTCGTTTCCGTTTTTTCATTAACCAATGAATGTTCCGGCGTTACGATAAAAGGTGCTGAATACTGCGCCGATAATATTACGATAACGAACACTTTCCCCATAGGCATAAGTAACAAGTGGAAAGAAAACAGCATTGATATCCGGTGCGAAAGCGGGACGCTGATGATTATGATAACAAAAGAGTAAAGGAGAAGAAAATTGAATATATATCAGAACGATTTTGCGCAGATGATTAAAGACGGGGATTATGAAGGCATAAAAGCTTTGATTATCTCAAAATTCCCGATGTTTCTTACCGCTTTGGCAATACTCGTAATCGGGTTTATTGTCGCTGACTTTATCGGTAAGGTTGTTGTAAAAGCTCTTATTCTCAAGGGTGTCGATTCATCAATTCACACATTCATCAAAACAATTGCGGTCATTACCGTTAAATTTGCTGTTCTAATAACCGCGTTATCAAAAATCAACATCAATGTCAACTCTTTCGTTACCGCTATCGGCGCCGCCGGCGTAACGGCGGGTATAGGTCTTCAGCAAAGCATAGCTCAGATGGCAAGCGGCATTCAGATTCTTATTAACCATCCGTTTAAATCCGGCGATTATGTTGAAATCGATTCCGTCAGCGGTACAGTACAGGAAATTCAGATGATGTACACCGTACTTCTGACGCTTGACAATAAACGCGTTACCGTTCCGAACTCAAAAATAACAGCCGGTAATATCGTAAATTACACCGCGCAGGAAGACAGGCGCATCGACCTCGTATATTCAATATCTTACAACACCGATATTAACAAAGCCCGCGAGTGCCTGAAATCGGTCGCAAGAAGATGCGAATATGTTCTTGACTCGCCCGAACCGATAATTGCCGTTCTTGAGCATGCGGCAAGCAGTGTCAACCTTGCGTGCTACGTATGGTGCAAAACTTCCGACTACTGGCAGACCTTTTATTATATGCAGGAAGCGGTTAAGGTTGAATTTGACAAATGCGGCATTGAGATTCCGTTCAGCCAGGTTGATGTTCATATCAAATAAGTTTTCGTCATTTTTGCCGAAATATTCGATATTTCTATCGCGGTTTTTTCATTCAATTTTTTCTGATTTTGCTTTACTTAACAGATGAAAAAGGTTAAAATAAAACAGGCGTTCAGATAAACACTCAATTTAATTAATACGCTTGGAGGTTGTTATGGCTGAAGCACAGTTTTCCTCTCTCCCCATAGGCAAGCTCGGCATCATTCCCCTGCCCGGCTGTGAAGAAATGGCTGAAAGAATCGACTACTACCTTGTAAGAAGCCGCAAAGAACGCAATGAGGAAATTCACGAAACGGTCCATTATGACGGCTATCAGCGTGACTCTTATGTCATCAAAGCTGACTTCCCGCGTTTCGGCACGGGTGAAGGTAAGTGTGTGATCAGGGAAACTGTCCGCGGTTACGATATTTATCTTCTTATCGATCCCTTTAACTACGGCGTTAAATATGAAATGTTCGGGGACAAAAATCATTCAATGAGCCCGGACGATCATTATGCCAACCTGCGCAGAGCGATCAGCGCAATAGGCGGCAAAGCCAAAAAAATCACCGTGATAATGCCGATGCTTTATGAGGGCAGGCAGCACCGTCGCACCGCCCGCGAATCTCTTGACTGCGCGGATATGTTACGCGAGCTGTGCCTTAACCTCGGCGTTGACAATATCATAACTTTTGACGCCCATGATCCCAGAGTTCAGAACGCGATACCGCAAAAGGGCTTTGAAAGTGTTCAGCCGGTTTATCAGATGATCAAATCCCTGTGCCGCAATGTCAGCGATCTGCAGATCGACAGCGAGCACATGATGGTTGTGTCACCCGACGAGGGCGGCATGGGCAGGTGCATTTATTTCGCAAGTGTTCTGGGGCTGGAGCTCGGAACATTCTATAAACGCCGCGACTATTCAAAGGTTGTCGGCGGAACTAATCCGATCATCGAGCACTCATTCCTCGGTGACAACGTCAGCGGTAAGGACATCATCATCATCGACGACATGATTTCGTCGGGCGGCTCAATGATCGAGGTTGCCCAAAAGCTCAAGGCTTTAGGGGCGGGCAGAATATTCATATTTACATCTTTCGGCCTGTTCTGCAACGGCCTTGAGGCTTTTGACAAGGCGTATGAATGCGGCTTTATTGACAAGGTGTTCACGACGAACCTGGTCTATACAAACCCCGAGTTGTTGACAAGGGAATGGTATGTTAGCGTGGATATGTCAAAATATTGCGCGTATATCATTGACACCCTCAACCACGATGAGAGCATCTCCACTTTGCTTGACCCGAAAGACAGGATCTACAAAAAACTTGCCGAGTACGGCTTTGGTCCGTATACTCAAAAGACGGAAGAACAGTAAATCTTTAAAGACAAATAACAAAAATATGAAAACCCCTGACAGTCTCCTCTGATGAGATTCTGCCGGGGGTTCTGTATTGCTGTATTTTTGAATGCTCTCTCTCAGGTCTCTTCTTTCAACAGTGTCGGCGTATGCCTTGGCCCTCGCGTTTATTTTTGCGCCGTAGTACATATCGTCCGCAAGCTTCTGCTCGGCGACCTGATAATCGGCGCTTCTCTTCTGCCTTGCAATTTCCGCCCGGTTCTGCTTTTTCAGCGTATCAAGCTCGTTTTTCTGCTTTGTTTTAAGCTCCTGCATTCTCTTTTGATACATTGACTTTACTGAATCGGTTTGCTTTTTCAGCTTTGCGCCGTAAAAGACATCGTCAGCAAGCTTCTGCTCGGCAGCTTGATAATTCAAACTCTTTTTCTGCTTTTGAATCCATTCCCGCTCAACAACGTTCTCAGCCTTTTTGATTTCCGCCTCTTTTCTTTTGTTCAGCAGCTCTATTTCTTTAGCGTGCTTGTCTTCAATAGAGTCAAGTTTTTTCTGTTGCCTTTCGATTGTTGCCTTGAGCCGTTCTTCTTGAAGGTTTATTTTTTTCTTTGCGGGTGTTGCCTCAATATCATAGCCCTCAAAACCTATCTGTCCCTCAACCTCGCGGTTTGAGGAAAGACTGTTGTTGCGTATGTCAACATCCCCATCAGCGCTTGTCTGACCGGATTCAACCTTGTTTTTCCAGTTGATTTCGGCGGCTTCGACGGCGGAAACAGGTTTAAGCTCGCCGTTTTCTTCGACAAAATGCAAAGTTGACTTGACAGAGCCGAGAATAGGTGGTACATTATCTCCAAGAGTTCTGTTTCCAGAGCGTTACCTACGGGCCGCTCCACATCGTTAATTCGGTGGGCAGAATCTCTTAATTTTTGGGTTAAATCGTATATGTGATAAGTACCGTCTTTTGCTTTTCCTAAGTTAATGTATACAGGATACTTCTCGTCCTTGTACTTTACATTTGCCTTGTAGTAATAAGAATCTGTGAATTTCTTCCTTGATTTGTCCTCTTCTTCGTAGGCAACAAGTCGGGCATATTCCACAAGCTGTTTTATCTGAGATATTTCAGCGGTTTTTTTGTTTCCGGCTTTATGCGCAATATGCAACGCGTCTCTTTTGTCCACTATTGCTTTTTTGCCGTCGCTCATGGTTACAGTTTGACCGCCGAGAATGTCATAGATATATTCGTTTATTATTTTGTACTTTGGAGCGCCGTGTTTGTCAGATATAAGTTTTGCAAGTTCGTTGTCGTCAGACAAATCTATAATGTCCTCTCTGCCCGTAGACCACCTTATATCCTCTTTTTCCGAATTAAACCTTTCCGACAGAGGAATGATATCTGTCCTAAATTGTTTTGCTTCCTCTAAAAACGCTTCTTTCTTATCTGACAAACTTATATTATTATTGTTTGTCTCTAAAGACAAATTCAGCGCGGATTTTTCTTGTAATAAGCGGGCAAATTCAACGAATTGCTTTGTAGTAAATTTATCATTTACATACGACTTGTCTCGGAAATAATATTCATTGCCGGTTGATAGCATTTCGTTCCATGCAACAAACTTTGATACAAATCGGGCAAAGGTTTCGTTGGCGCTCTGATAATACTGGCTGCTTATATCCGATGAATCTGTAATATCCTGAATAAACAGCTTGAAATTCTTTATCCATTGTCTTGCTTCATCCGATACAATGGCATCATCATTTATACGAAGCTCTGTTAATTCCAGGCGGCGTTTTCCGCCTGTTACCTCGCGGCCCCACTGATTATCAAGTGCATGTCCCATTTCGTGAGAAACAACATTGCCGTCCCCAGTAACATGAATCAGGCTTTGCCTGTCATCATAATATCCAAGGCAGCGACTGCCCATTCCTCTGCTCTGATTAACACCTTGGTATGTATCAAACTTAAAGTTCAGCCATGACCAATCAATATGGGTATCAAGTGAGAGCATAGCTCTGCTGATATATCCTACCTCATAATCACTCGGATTACCCTCAACGGATTTTACCATTGATTTTATATTATCCGCTGTTATGTTTTGCCTATTGAGTATTGAAAGATTTTCTATACCGGTCCACCTATTGGTGACTGCTGCGCCTTCATTTATCTTGATAGATGCTTCTCTCGCTCTTGAAGAGTACCTACTCCACTGTCTGAGCAATTTATTGAGTTCGGTATCACTTACACCAAGCGCGGCAGCTGCACCTTTTTCATGGGCAAAGAAAAGTATATCTGCCCTTGCTTTTGTAACTGCTTCACGATTGCTGTTTGTGATTTTTTGCTTTGCAGTTTCAAACTGCGCTTTTGCATCTTCAATCGTTTTAGGAGCATAGAATCTGCTGTCTGCTTTATTATCACTTTGTGATCTATCAATGCGGGCAGCATTTTCTTTTGACTTTCCTACAAGTGTTCCGTCAAGGTAAGCCTGTAAAACATCCTCGGTGGTAAATTTGCCTTCAACCCAACCGGGATGTCCTTCAATAAACTTTTTGTAAAGCGCTTGGTTTGCTTCAATTTCAAGTGCAATGTTTCTGAGGCCTTCGCTCTTGAGCCATTCATCACCGTTCTTGAACTTGCCGTCGTAGTATTCCAAAAAATTTGCCGCATTAAAAGCCCTTTGCAACATATCTTTTGCTTGGCTCATATCAAGAGCATAAATAGGATTGGTTTCATAATCGCGACTGGTAGAAAATGAATTTTGGGCATTAGAAAAGCCACCGCCGTTTGACGATGACTTGTCGGTTATTTCAGTTGTAGTATCTTGTTCACTATTTCCTGTTCCGTACTGCCCTGCTGAGCTCCTTGCTGTACTATAGCTATTGCTTTTTCTAAGTTGCTGTCCGGATCGTGAGATTTTGCTAAATGTTCCATAATCTTTGCAAGTGATGACGGCGAATAACTTTTCTCTACCCATTCTTTCAATATAGGAAATATTCTCGAAGACTCTGCCTTCATATCTGACGTCCTCCAACAAACAGATTTTTAATGCATAATTTTCAGCATTTACAGAAATCACAGATGAAATCGTCGGCGATTTTATTGTTCCTTTGATAAGGACAAGATGTGTTGATTCACTTTTATCATCGTTGACGATTATACAAGCCTCGCCGCTCTTTGTCACAGGATATTTAAAACCGTTTTTCTTGAAATCAGCAAACTGTGAATAAAGGCTCTTCGATTCGGCGACTGTAATTACTTTGTTGACTGCTACCCAACCTCTTGCATTATACTCTTTTTCTGTGTAACGGTCAATCAAATTTTCGGAATCACGGGGTGTCGAATATCTTATATCACTTTTTTCTGAATTAAACCTCTCTGAAAGAGGAATGATATTGCCCTCATCATCACGGGTTACGGGGTCAAGGGATTTTATCTGTGCGCTGTTTTTGACTATATAAGCTATTCCCCGGTCTTTGACTTCTTCTCCGTATCCTCCAGTGCCACCTTCATCTACAAGAATTACATCATAATCATATTCGTTATCTTCAATAAATTCTACAAGGTCATCTCCGTCCGTCCAATCGGGTAACCCTTTTTCGCTTAAATCAGTACCATTGCCGTATTTGCGGTAAAACTCGTCATAAAATACTTTTTTTGCCTCTTTTGTACGGGTATCGAACACTTTTGAATTATAATACAAAGCGACGGTATATGTCTTGGGGTTTAATGCTGTCTTTTTATAACCGTTTGAACTTGCTCCCGGGTGTTGATAACGGTCTGCATATTCTTTATTTTCAGTAAAATACTGCCAGTTTTTAAATACAAAAAATACGCCGTTAGGCGTTCCGTGATATAACTGCTTATAATATCCCCCTTCTTCTGCCGCCTTCCTTACCAACTCCTCGACCTCTTTGCTGTCCTCGCCGTACTTTTCGATAGCGTCGAAGTATTCGGTGTCGCGGGCGGTTGAAAATTTTTCTTGACTTAAGCCGTTTGATGTGCTATATTCTACCCCGACAGAAGTGTTGTGAGACTGGATGGGAGTCAATTGACTTGCCCTACTAACCGGCACTTCTGTTATTTTTTTGCTGTATATATTCACAAGGTCATATAAAGTTGCAGAGCCGTCTCCATTAAGACCCACAATTACATCTGCGACATATCCGTTATTATTTAATGTCTACTGAACAAACAAAAACCAGTACAATATCAAGACAAAGCGGTCGAAATATGGTATAATCAGTGCAAGAAAAAAGGCGAAAAACGGGCAAAAAGCTTGCACTTGAGGTAATGTATGTATCGGTATAGCGACGGGCAGATAAGGCTGTCAGATTTCAAACAGCCAATGGGAATGAACTTGAAGGAAAGCAACCGCTGGGTTCAAAAGGCGATGGTGATCCCGTGGAACGAGATCGAGAAACGGTACGCGGCACTGTTCACGAACCACAAGGGCAATGTTGCAAAGCCGTTGCGGCTGGCTTTGGGTGCGCGGATCATCCAGGCGGAATACGGTTACTCGGATGAAGAAACAGCTTTGCAAATCCAAGAGAACCCGTATCTGCAGTACTTCTGCGGGTACGAGGGATACGACGA
>JAILFM010000067.1 GCA_024697575.1 Clostridiales bacterium | reverse complement strand
AAAGTGAAGAGATACTTTCACACGGTATGCCTTGCGCGGTTATTTCTAACGAGGCTCCGGGCAGAAACAAGAACGGATATTTCGCTTCAACATCGGTAGTGTTAACACCGACGGCGTTGTGATAATATCCGTTCTTGTTTCTGCCTGGAGCCTCGTTAGAAATAACCGCGCAAGGCATACCGTGTGAAAGTATCTCTTCACTTTGTTCTTTAGCCTTTGTATCGTCCTTTGTGAAAACAACAACGCAGACTTCGTTTTCGCCGATGTTATCAAGGTCATTTGTTATATTGAAGCCGAGCACCTTGCTCATTTTTTCGATAGCTTTTATACATTGATCCGGGACAAGCATAACCGGCTTTGCACCGAAAGCTTTGATAAGGAAGGAGGCAAAAACGGTTGAAGAAATAATGCCGTCGGTTTCAGCCTCGTTCCAGGGTAAAAGCACGAAACCGGTTAAAATAAATACTTTTTCACCTTTTTTGACATTGGCAACAAGACCTTTGGCGGCGTGAATGCTCATCGCTTCGCCCGTGAAGGCTGATGAGCCTTCATAAAGAATGTTGCACACTCCGTAACCTCTGGGGTCAAGATTCATCAAAGAATCAAGGTTTTTGCCGAGGTTAATCAGTGTTAATTCGTCTCTTGTCATTGAATTCACCTCAATCAGTCGGCTTTGCACTGCTCTTCAAAATCAGCTACAAGCGCATCCTGAATTGTTTTGAGCATTTCGGGCGCTTTGCCGCCGACAGGCTTTCCGTCAACGGTGCTTACGGGAATGCAGAAGGAACCTGTTGAATGAATAACAACTTCGTCTGCGTTCATAAGCTCGTCAAGGGTATATTCTCTCTCTTCAACGCCGAAACCGAGCTTTTCTGCAAATCTGAGAAGTCTTATTCTCGCTGTTCCGGGAAGAATTTCGTTATTGAGAGGGTGAGAAATTACTTTACCGTCTTTGAAAATCGAAACATTTGAGTGCGCGCACTCGGTGACAATGTCGCCTCTGTGGAAAATCGCTTCATGGCATCCGGCTTTATCCGCTGCGGTTGCCGCAAGGCAGGAGGGGATAAGGTTAAGAGTTTTAACATTGCAGTATAAAAATCTCTTGTCTTCATAGGTGATGACGCTTACGGGTTTATATGTGTCGGCAACTTTTGACGGGGTAAGAGTAACCCAGAGATTTGCTTTGTTCTGGTCGCCTTTGGAATAGTTGTGACCTCTCAGACCTGAGCCGCGTGTAACCTGCATATAAACGAACTGATCGGGGGAATCAACCTTTTTGACAAGGTCGTTAAGAAGGCTGATAAGCTCTTCTTTTTCGATAGGCATAACAATGTCAAGAAGCTTTGCGCTGTTGAAAAACCTGTTGACATGAGCCTCTGTGTCAAAAATCTTGTGGTTGTGTGCATAGGTAGCGTCATAGATACCGTCGCCGAACCAGCAGACGCGGTCAGTCATGGGGATAGTCATTTTTTCGATTTCGTCAAATTTTCCGTTGTAATAGCCTAATGTTTCCATTTCATCACCTCAAAAAATTTTTTGGGAAACGCTGATTAAATCGGGGCGTTTAGAACGGCGAGCAGGTTTTTCAACTGATGAAGTCGAAAAATTGCAGAAATAATTTGTTTATTTCAAGATTTGAGACAAAATCAGGCGGAAAAGATGCCGCCGTTATAAGTGCGGCAATTTAATCAGCGTTTTTTTTACATTGAAAAGACAGAGTTCCAAAGGAGAACTCCGTCGCTCTTCAAACCAATATTAATACTCTGGACTTAAAATGTCAATATTAATTCCAATAAAAAAATTACATATTAATTGACATATTAATTGACATTTGCGGGACTTTATTTGCCTTCATCGGCTTTAGCTTCTTTTGCCTTGTCATGTTCTTTTTTTGCTTCTTTCTCTTCGGCGATTTTATTCAGCGCTTCGTCCATCATGGCGTGAATTTCTTTGATATCAGTTCCGTTATTTTTAAGCTCATAATAGTATTCACTGTCAAGCCCGCCGATTAGAACCTTCTTGTACTTTACGGGAATCTTTTTAACGGCAATAACGATGTTGATTGCCAAAAGCAAAACGAGACTCAAAAGATAAATTAAAGCGCCGATTGAAAGTGTTCCGCTGATAAACTCCGGGAATACACCGTGAATGCTCTTTGAAAAAATGCTGAATGCCACAATACCGGTTGCTGCGCCGATGATTGATATTGAGTTATTTGTTATGTTTCTGATATTGCCCTTAGGTCCGCATGCGGCTATCAGCGCAAACAGAGCGATAATGACAAAAACAAGCGAAACAAGAACCGCGACAATACCAACTAAATACGCAGTGGCGGAGCTATTGAGGAGTTTTGACGACATGAATGTTGTCACTGCGCCGAAATCAAGATTGGAAACAAGATTATAGATTGTTATCACATTGACCTTTGCCGTCGTTTGCTCAATCAGCGGACCGCTGTATGTCAGCGTGCAAAGCGGCAGCATCAAAGCTCCTATAGGTAAAAGGGACAGGAATATTCTTATTATCGAAAGAGGTGAGCCGATAAACGCCGCTTTCAGGCGGTCGATTTTCTTTTGAAGCTTCGCGTGATCCTCTTCAGCCTTGTCTGCCTCAAGGTCAAGCATTTCTTCACGCCCGTAATAAACGATATTTACTCCGCACCCGGGGCAGTTGGGTTTCCAGTCTGTCAGCTTAAGCTTTCTGCCGCATTTCGGACAATTGTCCATGAAATAATCCCCCGTATCTAAAAGAAATTTTAATCACAAATGTTCTATTAAGTCTATCATAAGAAACGGTATAAATCAACTGTGCACAATACACAAATTGAAGATTTGATATTTGTTTAAATCAGCGTAAGTTTGTTACGGAAACGCCATTTAAAGTCCGGGTAAATTGTGTATATAGAAAATTCATATTTTCGCCTTGATTTTGAAATAAAAATAGTCTATATTATCAGCGGTGCCGGACAATCGGCGCTGTGATTCTTAAGAGAATATGTTATTTCCGGAGGTATATATGAAAAAAGGTATTTTAGCATTGGGTCTTGCTTTTACAACGCTTTTTTGCGCTACCGCGTGCCAGAAGCTTGAGGATTCCGACGAGTATAAGGTCGAAACAAAGGCGTATGCAGTTGACGATAAGGGCGAAACCCAGGCGATTCTGACCCGTACAAACGAAGAGGGCAGTACGGAAATGTACTACGTCGACGATAAAGGCGAAGAAAAGACCGTAAAAGAAAAAGAAACTGTTGTTGAGAAAAAGGTTGTTTCCAAAACAACAAAGGGTCCTACAACAACCAAAACCGCGGCTGAAGAAATGGTTGAGGTTATGGGCGCTTTAGGCGGCGTCACCAATCCTCAAAAGGCATTTCATACAAGAGTTACTCAGCCCAAGCTTCAGATGGAGCGCGGCACCATTAAGCAAAATGAGATAAAGACCGTTGTTGTTACTACCAACAAACAGGGTGAGCCTGTTTCAAATGCTGTTCAGAATTTTTATAATGCCGTTTCAACCGAAAAGAAAAGCACCATCAAAATGGTTGTTTCAACCGAGAGCGACGGAACAACTCTCAATGTTCCGCTTACATACAGTGTTTACGGCGACGAAAAGTGTATCGAAATGGATCTGCCGATTTCCGAAGACGGCAAAACAACTTTGACCTGCCGCGGCCTTGTCCTTAAGAGAGACGGCAAACAGAAGGTATATCTTGCCGTTCCCGACCTCAAGGTTTATCTTGAAATGCCCGAGGATATGGAAGACTCCTTCTATCTTGAGCTGATTAACCAGGAAGAAAATAAAGGCACTTATGTTTCAAGCGGCGAGTATACCGCCCCCGACGGTAAAGTCTATAAAGTTGAAACCTATCAGACCGATACAAGCACTGCGAAGTATTTCTTTGACGGCGAGGAGCTTAAGCGCCTTGAAATCAGCGACGGCAGTTCTTCAACCATCATTGAATATCAATCAAGAGAGAACTGGGCAAACCAGAATCTCTTCTCAGTCAGCGGATATAAAGATCTGTCAACGATGATTAATGACGAAGGCGAGCTTATCAGCTACAATAACGCTCAGAACAATGGATAATCTTGCTGTTGTGACCGGAGCCACGGGGGACATCGGCTTTGCCGTAACTCTGGCGTTGGCAAAGAACGGTTTTGACATAGCGGCTTTTTATCACAGCGACGATGCCGCCGCATTTAAGCTGTCAAGCGAGCTTAAACGCCTGAATGTCAAAAGCAGGTTTTATAAATGTGATATTTCGTCCTTTGACGAAGTTAATAAAAAAATGCGTGACGCTCTCGATTATTTCGGGGGCGTCTCGGTGCTTGTTAATTGCGCCGGAATTTCGAGCGTTAAGCTTCTCACAGACACTTCTCCCGAAGAATATGACAGAATTTTTGCCGTTAATATGAAAGGCGTTTATAACACCTGCATGGCGGCTGTGCCCTCTATGGTCAGGAAAAAATACGGCAGAATAGTCAACATTTCTTCAATGTGGGGCTGTGTCGGTGCCAGCTGTGAGGTTGTTTATTCCGCGTCAAAAGCGGCGGTTATCGGTTTTTCAAAAGCTTTGGGCAGGGAGCTTGCGCCAAGCGGAATAACGGTCAACTGCGTCGCTCCCGGCGCTGTTGAAACAAAAATGAACAGTAATCTGTCTCTTGAAGAAAAAAGCGCGTTTTGTGATGAAATACCTCTCGGAAGGTTCGGCGAACCGGATGAAATTGCCGATGTTGTTTCCTTCCTTTGCTCCCGTGAGGCTTCGTACATCACTGCACAGGTAATTACCGTTGACGGCGGATTGACTTAAAGGGGAAAATAATGCAGGAATATAAAAAGCACTCGTCTTCGGTCGAGTTTGATAAGGTATTGATTAAGCTTTCGCAGTTTACTTCATGCGAAGATGCACGTACTGCCGCCCTTGAGCTGCAGCCGCAGACGGAGCTTTCGCTGGCGCAATCCCTTTTGAACCAGACGAAGGATGCGCATATGCTGCTTGCCCGTTTCGGGGGTCCTTCCTTCGGCGGACTTAAAAATGTAAATAATCCGCTTGCGCGCGCCGCGGCGGGCAGTGTTCTTAACCTTAAGGAACTGCTTGATATCGGCGCTGTTTTGCGGGCAATACGCTCTCTTTCACAGTGGCGTGAATCAAATGAGGGGATTGAAAGTGTGCTTGACCCTCTTTTCAGTTCTTTGTCACCGAATCGCTATCTTGAAAATGCAATCTTTAACGCTATTGTTTCTGAGGAAGAAATATCGGATAACGCTTCACCCGCTCTTTCTCAGATTCGCCGTAAAATCAGGCAGCAGGAATCAAAGGTAAGAGAGCACCTTGAAAGATTTACACGCTCCCAAAATCTTAATAAATATCTTCAGGAAAATATCATAACTCAGCGAAACGGGCGGTATGTTGTGCCTGTTAAGGCGGAGCACAGAGGCGATGTTCCCGGCCTTGTTCATGACACTTCTTCAAGCGGAGCTACAGTATTTATTGAGCCTATGGGTGTTGTTGAGCTCAACAATGAAATCAGGGTTTTACAGGCTCAAGAGCGTGAAGAGATTGAAAGGATTCTTTATGAGCTTTCATCTTCTGCCGGCGACTTTGCGGAAAGTATAAAAAACAGCTATGAATGCGCTGTTGAACTGAACCTCATTTTCGCAAAAGCGCAGTATGCTTACAGCACAAAATCGTCTCCTCCTATTCTTAACGACGAGGGAAGGATCGTACTTAAATCGGCGAGGCATCCGCTTATCGACCCCAAAACGGTTGTGCCCGTTGATATTGACCTTGGTGTAAACTTTGATACTCTTGTTATTACCGGTCCCAATACCGGCGGTAAAACCGTGTCTATAAAAACCCTCGGTCTGTTGACTCTTATGGCAATGTGCGGTCTTATGATTCCTGCGGGTGACAGAAGCGAAGTGTCTGTGTTTGACAGCGTTTTGTGCGATATAGGCGACGAACAGAGCATTGAGCAGTCGCTTTCAACATTCAGCGCGCATATGACAATTATTATAGATATTTTATCTGTCGCAGGGGAACGCAGTCTTGTTCTTATCGACGAACTCGGCGCAGGTACCGACCCCGTTGAGGGCGCTGCGCTTGCTATGGCAATTCTCGAAAAGCTTCGCGAAAAAGGGGTGAAAACAGCGGCTACCACTCACTATGCCGAGCTTAAGGCATACGCTCTTGATACCTCACGGGTTGAAAACGGCAGCTGTGAATTTGATGTTGCTTCCCTTCGCCCGACATACAGGCTTCTTATCGGTGTTCCCGGCAAGTCAAACGCTCTTGCGATAAGCAAGCGTCTCGGGCTTGAGGATGACATAATCGAAAGAGCGCAGGAACTGATTTCCGGTGAAAACAGACAGTTTGAAAATGTTGTTGACAGGCTCGATGAGTCGCGCAAAAAACTTGAGCGTGAATATGAAGAAGCTCAGGCTTTGAGTGAAAAAGCCAAGAATGAATATGAACAGGCTCAAAAGCTTAAGGCAGAAATGCTCTCGCTTCGTGAAAAAGAGCTTGAAAACGCAAAAAATCAGGCTGTCAAGGTAATTGACGGTGCCAAAAGAGAGGCTTACACCTTTTTACAGCAGATTGAACAGCTTAAAAAAGAACAGAAAAAAACCAAAGATATTGACGACCTTGCAAGAAGAGCAAGGGCTGCGGTTAAAAAGGGCGTTGCCGCCGTTGACAGTGCGGCTGACCCCGTAATGGACATTCAGGACGATGATGAAGACTATGTTTTGCCCCGTCCGCTTGCAAACGGTGACAATGTTCTTATTCGTGACCTCGGCAAAAAGGCGAGTGTCATTTCTGTTGACGATAATAACAAAACCGCTCTTGTTCAGGCAGGAAATATCAAAACAAGGGTTAAAATATCAAACCTTCGCCTTTTGAACGATTCCGGTGATAAACCGGCGGATAAAAAACCGGTATCGTCATTCAGCGGCGAAAGCCGCCTTAATATGCAGGTTGATACAAGGCTTGATTTAAGAGGGATGACCGTTGACGAGTGCCTTTTGGAACTTGACAGATTTATTGACAGGTCCCTTCGCTCCGGCCTTGCAGAATTCACCATTGTTCACGGAAAAGGAACCGGCGCGCTGCGAAAAGCGGTTACTTCTTATCTTAAGAATTCGCCTTTTGTCAAGTCTTCAAGGCTCGGCGTTTACGGTGAGGGTGAAGACGGCGTGACTATTGTTAATTTAAAGTGATAATGTTTTTTATACCGCATTTTCGTATGAGGATTTTTAATGGCTAAAAATATCATAATCAAAGGCGCAAAGGTTAATAATCTCAAAAATATAGATGTTACAATACCGCGAGATTCGCTCACGGTTTTTACGGGGCTTTCCGGCAGCGGCAAGTCCTCATTGGCATTTGATACAATTTACGCCGAGGGTCAGCGCCGTTATGTTGAATCGCTTTCATCCTATGCCCGCCAGTTCCTCGGTCAGATGGATAAACCGGATGTTGAAAGCATTGACGGACTGTCGCCCGCTATTTCAATCGACCAAAAAACGACTTCCAGAAATCCGCGCTCAACTGTCGGCACCGTTACCGAGATTTATGATTATATGCGCCTTCTCTATGCCCGCATCGGCGTGCCTCACTGCCCGGTGTGTAACAGAGAAATTCACCGGCAGACAACCGATGACATAACCGATAAAATCCTTGAACTTGAAGAAAAAACAAAAATTCAGATCCTTTCGCCCGTTGCCAGGGGCAAAAAGGGCGAATTTGTCAAAGAGCTTACTCAAATCCGCAAGCAGGGCTTTGCAAGGGTCAGGATTGATTCAATCGTATATGACCTTAATGAAACGGTTAAGCTTGACAAGAACAAAAAACACAATATAGATGTTATTGTTGACAGGCTGATTGTGAAAGACGGCATTCGTTCGCGCCTTGCGGAATCAATTGAAACAGCGACAAATCTTTCCGGCTCTTTGGTTACCGTCAGCGTTCAGGACGGTGAAGAAATGATGTTTTCACTCAATTACGCCTGTCCGGAGCACGGTGTCAGCGTTGAAGAGCTTGAGCCCAGATCCTTTTCCTTCAACAATCCGTTTGGCGCGTGCAAAAAATGTTCCGGCTTGGGTAATTTTATGAAGGTTAACCCTTCTCTTGTTGTTCCGGATGAAAACCTATCGATTAACGACGGAGCCGTCAAAGCTGGCGGCTGGTCTTCGGAGCCGAATTCGTTCGGCAGAATGTATTATGAGGCTCTTTCAAAAGAATATGGCTTTTCGCTTGATACTCCTTTTAAAAAACTTTCCAAAGAAGCAAAAAATATTCTGTTTTACGGCACCGGCGGCAAAAAAATAAAATGTGTGCGTGAAACAAGCTTCGGTAAGTCCGAATATACCACCGATTTTGAGGGTATAATAACCAACCTTGAGCGGCGCTGGAGTGAAACCGGGAGCGAAGCGGCAAGGAGCGCGATTGAATCGTGTATGAGCGATGAAATATGCCCCGATTGCGGCGGTTCAAGGCTGAAAAAAGAGTCGCTCGCCGTGACAGTCGGCGGTATTAATATAGCTCAGCTGACAGAAAAATCGGTAACGGATGAAATTGCTTTTTTTGACGGACTTGTTCTTACCGACAAAGAAAAACTTATTTCAAGGCAGATTATTAAAGAAATCCGTTCAAGGCTGAATTTCCTTCTAAGCGTTGGCCTCGGCTATTTATCCCTTTCCAGGGCTTCCGCAACGCTGTCCGGCGGCGAAGCGCAGCGCATTCGCCTTGCCACCCAGATTGGTTCGTCACTGATGGGTGTTCTCTATATTCTCGATGAACCGAGTATAGGCCTTCACCAGCGTGACAACGCAAGGCTTCTGTCCACTTTAAAGAATCTTCGCGATATCGGCAACACTTTGATTGTGGTTGAACATGACGAAGAAACTATGCTTAACGCAGATTATATTGTTGATGTCGGTCCGGGAGCCGGTATTCACGGCGGTGAAGTTGTCGTTTCAGGTTCTCCGCAGGATGTTATTGAATGCAGAGAGTCCGTAACCGGTGATTATCTGAGCGGGCGTAAAAAGATACCCGTACCCGAGAAAAGGCGAAAAGGCAACGGTAAATCTCTTGTTGTCAGAGGTGCAAAGGAAAATAATCTCAGAAATATTGACGTTTCTTTTCCTCTCGGTCAATTTGTATGCGTTACCGGAGTTTCCGGCAGCGGCAAATCATCGCTTGTCAATGAGATACTGAGCAAATACCTTGCCTGTGAACTTAACGGAGCTAAAAAAATCTGCGGTAAATGCGATAGAATTGACGGCATTGAATTTGTTGACAAGGTGATTAATATCGACCAGTCTCCGATTGGCAAAACGCCGCGCTCAAATCCCGCCACATATACGGGTGTTTTTACCGATATAAGAGAGCTTTTTGCCATGAGTCAGGATGCCAAAAAGAGAGGATATAAGCCAAACAGGTTTTCGTTCAATGTTAAAGGCGGCAGGTGTGAAGCGTGCCAGGGCGACGGTATTTTAAAAATTGAAATGCAGTTTTTGTCAGATGTTTATGTTCCTTGCGAAGTATGCGGCGGTAAAAGATATAACCATGAAACTCTTGAGGTTAAGTATAAAGGCAAAAATATTTCCGATATACTCGAAATGACGGTTGAGGAAGCAATGAATTTCTTTGCTTCTTTGCCTAAAATATATCGAAAGCTTGCGACTCTCTACGATGTCGGCTTAGGCTATGTAAGGCTCGGACAGTCCTCAACAACCCTTTCGGGCGGTGAAGCTCAGAGAGTGAAGCTTGCAACGGAGCTTTCCAAAACTTCGACCGGCAGAACCGTATATATTCTCGATGAACCCACAACAGGGCTTCACACTGCGGATGTGCACAGGCTTATTGATGTTCTTAACCTGCTTGTTGACAGGGGCAATTCAGTGATTGTAATTGAACATAACCTTGATATGATAAAGGTGGCGGATACGGTTATTGACCTTGGACCCGAGGGCGGGGACGGCGGCGGGCTTGTTGTTGCCTGCGGAACGCCGGAACAGGTCGCTCAGTGTGATAAATCATATACAGGTCAATATCTTAAAAAAACTCTGGGGGTTTAATATATGAATTCAAAACCGGTTAATCAAAAGGAACTTGCCTCGGCTTTTGCGATTGACGGCGTATTTGAAAGCGCAAAGCCTGTCGGTGAAGGGCATATAAACGACACCTTCGCTTTTACATTTATTAATGAGGGCAAAAAAGTCAGGTATGTCATTCAGGCGCTGAACACCTATGTTTTTAAAGAGCCGCTTTTGCTCACCGATAATGTTGTCGGCGTTACAAGGCACATCAATAAAAAGATAATTGAAAACGGCGGCGATCCTCTTCGCGAGGGGCTGATTGTTTACCCCGCCCGTGACGGGAAGCCGTATTATATTGACAGCGAGGGCAGATTCTGGCGTTGCTATAATTTCATTGAAAATTCACATTCTCTTCAAAGCGTTGAGTGTGTTGAGGATTTTGAAAAAGCCGCAAGAACCTTCGGCAAATTTCTTTCACTTCTTGCAGACTATCCGATTGAGACTTTGAATGAAACGATTCCTAATTTCCATAACACTGTCTCACGCCTTGCGGATTTTAAAAAGGCCGTTGAGGATGATATATCGGGAAGAAAAGTAAATGTACCCGATGAGATTGAATTTTTCCTTTCCCGTGAAAAAGACTGTGGCGTTGTAACCTCAATGCTTGACAGCGGCGCTCTGCCCGTGAGAGTAACACATAATGACACAAAGCTGAATAACATTATGTTTGATAACGATACCAATGAGGGTATCTGCGTTGTGGACCTTGACACCGTTATGCCGGGTTCTTCTCTGTATGATTTCGGTGACAGTATCCGTTTCGGCGCATCCTCTGCCGCAGAGGATGAAAAAGACCTTGATAAAGTGCATTTTCTGATTGAGAATTTTGAGGCTTTCACAAGGGGCTGGCTCGAATGCGCAGGTAAAAGTCTTACCGAAAATGAGATTAAATATCTGCCGTTTTCGGCAAAACTTATGACTTTGGAATGCGGTATGCGTTTTTTGGGTGACTATCTTAACGGCGATGTTTATTTCAAAACCGATTATCCCGATCATAATCTCGTCAGGGCAAGAACTCATATAAAGCTTGTTCGTGAAATGGAAGAAAATATGCCGTTAATGGAAGTGACTGTCCTTAATATTCGCAGGAATCTCGGCATATGATTTCCGACATTCTTGACGAAATAACCTTTTGTGAAAAAATTGCGTCAATGTCATATTTTTTCACTCCCAAGGATGTTCTTAATTTCATTAACTCGGCAAGGTATGAGCACACACAGTCCGCTTGTGATGAGAACGGCGACATAACCACCTTGCTTAAATCTCATATTGATTTGGACGGCAGAGAAATTGTTTTTTACAAAGTTATGAAAACACTTACCGGCAATCCGGATTGTGAGAGCTTTGAAACCGGTTATATTTTCGTGACATGAAGGGGCAGTATGAAAAAAACAAATGCGATAAAATTCAATAAAAACGGCAGACTCGTTATTATGCAGGTCAGTGATGCGCAGGATATGGTACATGTCCGCCGCGCAATGACTCATATGCTTGACAAGGCTTATGATTGTATCAAGCCCGACCTTGTTCTTTTTACAGGTGACAACATTTTAGGCAATCACCTTCTTGACGCAAGAATCGGTACGCGCAAGGTTGCCGACGGATGGTATGCGACTTACGAAAGGCTTGTAAAATCGCTTGAGCATATACTTGTGCCTTGTGAAAAGCGCGGTATTCCCTTCGCAATGATTTACGGCAATCACGACGATGTGAACGCCGTCACCAAAGAAGAGCATATTGGTATTTTCAGACGCTATGAAAACTGTTTGCCCATGAATACAGATAACCCTGAGGTTGACTGTGACACTTATAACATTCCCGTTTTGTCCTCCGACGGCAAAAAAACTGTTTTTAACCTCTGGATGCTTGACTCTGCCTGGCACGATAAAGAAACAGGCAGAAGCTACTGCGAAATAAAGCCGCAGACCACCGAATGGTTCAAAAAAACAAGCGAAGAACTGCGCTTTGCCAACGGCGGCGAAAGCGTGCCTTCGCTGATGTTTATGCATGTTCCTATTAAACAGCAGTACGGGCTGTTAAAAAAGTGCGAAGCTGAAACACCGGGAGCGATAAAAGACGGAGACGGCGGCTATGTCTGCCTTGATAATGAGAAGGCTGTCGGTGTTTTGGGTGAAATGCCCTGCGTTTGCGATGACGATGCGGGTCTGTTTGATGCCGTTAAACAGGACGGCAGTGTTCTGGCTCTTGTCGGCGGTCACGATCACCTTAACAGCTTTGACGGCGTTTATGACGGCGTTCGTTTTATCCAGACCCCTTGCGCATCTTTCAGATGCTACGGCAGCCGTGAGAGGGGAGTCAGACTCTTTGTTCTTGATGAAAATAATCCGGCTGAATTTGAAACACAGGTTTTTACCTACGATATGATTTGCGGCAAAAAGCCGTCGTCTGAATTAAGATATTTCCGTGATGCGGATGAAAAAGTTAAAGAAAGAATTGCCGTGATTGCCGCCGGCGCAGCTGCCATTGCCGCGGCGGGGATTAAAGCGGCAATCAAAAAGAAATAAGAATGAAACCCTGTTGTTTCTTGACAAAAGATGTAAATAAGTTTAGTATACCCTTGCCTTGTTTAGGGCAGGAAAAAATAATAAATAACATTACAGGAGATATGTTTTATGAAAAAAGAAGTGCTTGTTGAAACTTCCGCAAGGCATGTTCATGTTACCAAAGAAACACTTGAAATTCTTTTCGGCGCCGGCTATGAGCTGACAAAAAAGAAAGATCTTTCACAGCCCGGTCAGTTTGCTTCAAATGAAAGAGTCGCCGTTATCGGTTCAAAGGGTCAGTTCCCCGCCGTTTCGATTTTAGGTCCCGTCCGCCCCGAAAATCAGGTTGAGCTTTCACTTACAGACGCCCGTTCAATCGGCGTTGACGCTCCCGTCAGAGAGAGCGGCGATGTTGCCGGCAGCGGCAAATGCAAGCTTGTAGGTCCCTGCGGTGAGGTTGAAATTGACTGCGGCGTAATTTCCGCTAAGAGACATATTCACGCTACTCCCGAAGATGCTGAGAAATACGGTCTTGAAGATAAACAGATTGTTTCTGTCAAAATTGATTCCGACGGCAGAAAACTTATTTTTGACGATGTTATTGTAAGGGTCAGCCCCAAATATGCCTGGGCTATGCACATTGATACAGACGAATCAAACGCTGCTATGGTCAAACCCGGAATGATGGGCGAAATACTTTAAAATCTTAAAAGGGACTTTAAAAAACAGGCTGTTTTTTAAAGTCCCTTTTGAAAATCTCTCTTTTACACATTAAACCTGAAAAGCACAACGTCGCCGTCTTTCATTACATATTCCTTACCTTCCGAGCGGACAAGCCCTCTTTCTTTTGCCGCCGCCAGTGAACCGAGTTTAATGAGGTCTTCATATGCGATAACCTCAGCTCTGATAAATCCGCGCTCAAAGTCTGAATGTATTTTGCCCGCCGCCTGAGGAGCTTTAGTGCCTTTTTTGATGGTCCAGGCTCTGACCTCGGGCTGGCCGGCGGTAAGGTAAGAGATAAGCCCGAGCAGGTCATAGCTTTCTTTGACAAGTCTGTCAAGTCCGCCGCTTTCAATGCCGAGTTCCGAAAGGAACATTTCTTTTTCTTCTTTGCTTAATGACGCGATTTCCGCCTCAAGCTGTGCGCAAATCGGCAGAACACGGCTGCCCTCGGCTTTTGCTATTTCACACACGGTGTTGTAATTTTTGTTGTTTTCAATCCCGTTTGCGAAGTCATCTTCGCTCATATTGCAGGCGTAAATAACAGGTTTTGCGGTCAGAAGCGCAACGTCTTTGAGCCACTCGGCTTCATTTTCATCACAGTCGATGTTTCTTGCCGGTATTCCGCTTTCAAGACTTTCTTTGACTTTTTTGAAAAATTCAACTTCGCCTGCGAGGGTTTTGTCGCCCTTCATGGCTTTGGCAACTCTGTCAATGCGTCTTTCTACAATCTCAATATCCGAAAAGATTAATTCAAGATTAATCGTTTCAATATCTCTTGCCGGGTCAATACTTGCATCAACATGGACAATATCGTCATCTTCAAAACACCTGACAACATGTATAACGGCGTCAACCTCGCGTATATTTGCCAAGAATTTGTTGCCAAGCCCTTCGCCTTTTGACGCGCCCTTGACAAGCCCGGCTATGTCAACAAATTCGATAAAAGCCGGCGTGATTTTAACGGGATTATATATTTCGGCTAATTTATCAAGCCTTTCGTCCGGCACCGATACAACCCCCACATTCGGTTCAATCGTGCAGAAGGCGTAATTTGCGCTCTGTGCGCCGGCGTTGGTTATAGCGTTGAAAAGCGTGCTTTTGCCGACATTCGGCAGACCGACAATTCCTAATTTCATCTTGTTACCCCTGAAAATACAAAGTTTTCATTTTTCAATTATAAACCAATGTTGACAAAAATACAACAAAAACATATTATTAATAACACTATGTTTAAGGATTGTTTTTAGAATGGAAACTCAGTTTACAAGAACGCAGATGCTTTTCGGTGAGAACTGCATTGAAGTTTTAAAAAATAAAAAAGTTATTGTTTTCGGTGTAGGCGGTGTAGGTTCTTTTGTTTGCGAAGCTCTTGCAAGGGCGGGTGTAGGCAGCATTACTCTTGTTGATAACGACACAGTGAATGTTACCAATATTAACCGCCAGCTTTGCGCTCTTCACTCGACCTTGGGTGAAATGAAAACAGCCGTTATTGCAAAGAGAATTCTTGACATTAATCCGCTTTGCCGCGTTGATACTTTCAACCTGTTTTATCTTCCCGGTGACAGTGATTTTTTTCATCCCGAAGAATATGATTTTGTTGTTGATGCCGTTGACACCGTCAGCGCAAAAATCGACATTGCCGTCAAATGTTATGAAAAAAACGTTAATCTGATTTCCTGCATGGGTACCGGTAACAAAACCGACCCTACACGCTTTCATATAACCGATATTTATAAAACCTCTGTCTGTCCTCTGTGCAGGGTTATGCGAACTGAAATGAAAAAAAGGGGAGTCAAAAAGCTTACCGTTCTTTATTCCGACGAAACTCCTGTAAAGCCTGTCGTCGGTGACGGCAGGACTCCTGCGTCTGCGCCCTTTGTGCCCGGCTGTGCGGGGCTTATAATCGCCGGCCATGTTATTAAAACTCTTCTTTCTTTTTCACCGGAGGCTTAAACATAAATGAAAAAAATAGTTTCGGTTATTGTCGCTGTATTACTTTGCTTTTCGCTTTCATCCTGCGGTGAAAACGGCGAAAGCAATTCAAATAATAAGAAGGGCAAACAGTCTGTCGCTTCTCAGAGCGTTTCTCTCGCTTATTCAAAGGGCGATTCGCTGAGTCCCTTTGAATGTGAAACTCAGGTTAATTACCAGCTTTCCCGCCTTGTTTATGACGGGCTTTACACTCTTAACGGTCAGTATGAGCCCGTGAGCGCCATTGCGCAAAGCGGGATTATAAGCGGTAATTCGGTCAATGTCACTTTGTCACAGGCTTATTTCAGCAACGGCGATTTGGTCACGGCTAATGACATTTCTTTTTCTTTTGAAAAAGCGAGGGTTTCGCCCGCTTATTCCGAAAGTTTAAAAAACTTCGCTTCTGTCAGCGTTTCTTCGCCTTCGATGCTTGTCTTTACCCTTATTTCTCCGGACCCTTACGCGCTCTCATG
>JAILFM010000029.1 GCA_024697575.1 Clostridiales bacterium | reverse complement strand
CGTCTTCTGGGTAAAACTTCGACAGCGAGGTTATACGCGATCCATTACAGGTTTATATCGTGTAATGAAGCGAATGGGATTAAAAGCGGAAAAGCTGCCGAATCCCAAATATATCCCAAAACCATACGAACAGATGCAGTACCCGGGTCAGCGCGTACAGATCGACGTCAAATTCGTTCCGGAAGCCTGCCTGGTCAATGAAGCAAAAGGCAAGAAATTCTATCAGTATACAGCCATTGATGAATACTCCAGATTTCGCTATTTAGAGGCATTTGAAGAACACAGTACACACAGTTCAGCCGTTTTCCTTGAACATCTGATCAGTGCGTTTCCGTTTCCGATCGAATGCGTCCAGACTGACAACGGTCAGGAATTCACAAAACGCCTGGGAACATCCAAAAGGCCGACGCCCACACTGTTTGAGGCGCGCCTCAAACAGTGTGGCATAACGCACAAACTGATCCGTCCTTACACCCCTCGACATAATGGAAAAGTCGAGCGATCACACCGCAAAGACAACGAATACTTCTATGCCTCGCATAAGTTTTATTCGTTCGATGATTTCAAAAGGCAACTTGGTGTTCACAATAGGAAATACAATCGTTTTCCCATGCGTCCTCTCGGCTGGAAGTCTCCCGCCAATTACATCAACGCCTTCGTTAATTTAGGGCAAATTTTTTAATCGCTGTTTTTGTAACACATCATTGACAAACCTACATAAAAAATATTTATTTTTTAATAAACTCTTGACAATTGCCGAAATTCGAGTATAATACCACTTGTTCTGTTGGGGAATAGTGTAACGGTAGCACTGCAGACTCTGACTCTGCCTGTTGGGGTTCGAATCCCTATTCCCCAGCCAAAAGGCCTCTCTTGATTGTTTAGTCAAGAGAGGCCTTTTTTAATTCTTATCTCCCGGTTGCAGACAGCATGGCAAAAGGAGTTTTGAGAATAATCTTCAGATCACCCCATGTTGTACGGTTCTCTATGTAATTCAAATCCATTTCAATCCAGCGGTCAAACAGAATATCGTTACGGTTGTCGGCAATTTGCCAGTCACAGGTGATACCGGGAGTAACAATAAGTCGTAACTTGTCATAATCGGTATACTCAGCAACCTCATTCGGCAGAGGCGGTCTCGGACCTACAAGACTCATATTGCCGCGAACAACATTGAACAACTGAGGCAATTCGTCAATTGATAATTTGCGTAAATATTTTCCGAGCCTTGTTATGCGCGGGTCGTCTTTGATTTTGAAAACAGGTCCGTCCATTTCGTTTTGATCCATAAGCTCTGCTTTACGCTTGTCGGCGTCAACGTACATGGTGCGGAATTTATACATATAAAATTCTTCGCCGTGGCGGCCGATACGGATTTGTTTATAAAAAGGATTGCCGTGAGGGTCGTCAATATATATTAACAACGCAACCAGTAACATGGGTATTGTTGCAAGAATTAAAATTATCGAGCAAACGATAATATCAAAAGCTCTCTTTTTTCGCCAATATGATTTAAAAGACCCACTGTTGATAATCTTTTCTAATCTCTTTTCAGTAGCCTCGTCAATCTTTCCAAACTCAAGATATGCCATGTGTAAGCGCCTCCGGAAAACATGCTTCGTCATTTAATATTATAGTAAAAACTTTCGGTTTTTTCAAGATTTTGACAGAAAATCATTGATTTTTCTTTTGATTTTCGACGGAATAAGATTTTTAATATTCCTTATGATATGATCCTTTGTATGTTTACGATATCCGCTTATAAAAGATGAGAAACCATTAGTTATGTAACCGTCCAGCAGCTGCCGGTGTTCCGGTAACGGAGTGCTGGCTCTTACAAGCTGACCGTTTCGTTTCTCAACGCTCTTGCGTTCTGATAACGCCAAAGACAAAGTGTTCTTCACTTCATCAAGCCACTTTTCCCCTTTTTCGGTGTTGACAAGGACACATGAAACACCGAGGTCGGGATTAATATCGCCGAGTTGTTCTATAAGTTCAGATTTAATGCCCCAGTAATCACCGAGAGTTATATCACCCTGCCGTTTTTCCGAAGGAAAGCGGCAGCTATAACAGCTTTCACGGTATATTTCACCCTTCAAAAAATAAAAATAATAAGGAGATGTTCCGGCATTGTATTTCACTTTTCTATTCTCCGTTATTACTGAGCCTTTTGTTCCCCAGCCGAAGGTTTTGTCACGGAATTTAACATCTCTTATCCCGTCCGGGTTTTCACCGGTAACAAACATAAGGTCATCCTTTAACATCTTCAGACTGGGCACACCGTGGCATATGATATCGACGGTCAGAAGATTGTCATAATCTTTTCCGAGATAAGATTTAAACCCTGAAATCTGGCAAGGTGTTCCGGAATAGCAAACAAACCTTCCCTCTTCCAAAAGCTCTTTTGCGAGCCTGAAGGATGTGCCGATAAAGCTTTGAACGTATTTTGAGCCTCTGAGTTCCCTGAGTTCTTCGCCGTTTTGAGCGGCTGAGTGGCAAAGCGAAAAATCGTCCTGCCACGCTGCGCCGAAAACAACGCCTCCCTTTTGCAGCACGGCATTTGCCAAAGCCGAAAATACACCGCCGGATGAAGATTCTTCCAGGGTATTTGTGTCATTTATAACACCGGCATATACCTTAAGCTCGGGATTTTCACCGACATTTTTTTTGCAGAATACGCATACTTTTTTGCACATTCCGCAGTTTACACAAATAGATGTTTGAACCTTGGGATAAATAAACCCCGCATCGTCCTCGACCATTATGATAGCATCCTTGGGGCAAATGTTGAGACAGGCAGCACAGCCGCAGCAATCCTTTGGGTTGTTTATTACAATGTGATTTTCCACTGTTTACCCTCCCGAAAATTTGTATTTTGTGTCAAAAAGCAATGAAATATAAGAGAAATTTTGATAATATGGTAGAAATTCACTATATAAGTTGAAATATACTATTATTATGTTATAATAAAGAGTGATGTCAAATAGAGAAAAAGTCGGGTAAAAATTATGAAAATTGCAATGATAGGACATAAAAGAATACCAACCCGAAGCGGCGGTGTGGAGGTTGTTGTTGAGGAGCTGTCAACAAGGATGGCTGAGAAAGGCAACGATGTCGTTGTTTATAACAGGCACTGCAAAGAAGAAAAAATCAATAGTTACCGCAATGTTAAGATTGTTGAGGTAAAAACCTTTGAAAGGTCCTCGCTTAATGCGCTTGTATATTCTTTTTTTGCAACGATAAAATGCATTTTCAAAAAATATGATGTCATTCACTTTCATGCAGAGGGACCTTGCGCCATGATCCCCATTGCAAAGCTTTTCGGCAAAAAGGTTGTCGCCACCATACACGGGCTTGACTGGCAGAGAAGCAAGTGGGGCGGGTTTGCTTCAAAATACATTATGTTCGGTGAAAAAATGGCGGCAAAGCACGCCGACAAAGTTATAGTGTTGTCAAAAAATGTTAAAAAATATTTTAAGGACACCTACGGCTGCGAAGCGGTGATTATTCCAAACGGCATAAACCGTGTTAAAAGGGAAGATGCGGAAATAATAAAGAGTAAATACGGGCTTGTCAAAGACAGCTACATTCTTTTTCTGGCGCGAATAACCCCCGAAAAAGGGCTTGATTATCTTATCGACGCTTATAAGTCACTCAATACCGATAAAAAACTTGTAATTGCCGGAAGCATTAATCCCGAAACGGAATACATCCGCTCCTTTCTTGAAAAGGCAAAAGGCACAAAAGATATAATTTTCACCGATTTTGTCAGCGGAAAAACTCTTGCAGAGCTTTTTTCAAACTGTTATGTCTATGTGCTGCCAAGCGATATTGAAGGTATGCCTATGAGCCTTCTTGAGGCGGTGGGATACGGCGCCGGAGTAATTGTAAGTGACATTGCCGAAAACACCGACTGTCTTGACGGCTACGGAAATTCATTTAAACACGGCGACACGCAGTCGCTTAAAGAGGTGTTAAACTACTGCCTTGAACACAGCGAGCTTAAAGACTGCGATTTTAAGGCGGGAATAACACCGTCGGATGTTGAAAAAAAGCGTGAAGAATTATCCGCGAAATATGACTGGGACAATATTACCGATTTGACTCTCGGAATATATAAATCGGTTCAAAACAAAAAATATTCAGAAAAGTGATACTATGGCATCAAGAACACAACACGCAAAGAGAAATATAATAACCTCGGTTGTCAACAAGCTTGTCATAATGCTGACAAACTTTGTTATGAGAACCGTTCTGATTTACTACCTGGGTAATGTTTATTTGGGGCTTGACAGTTTATTTACATCAATTTTGCAAATACTGGCGCTGTCTGAACTGGGCATAAGTTCCGCAATGGTTTACAGCATGTATAAGCCCCTTGCAGAAAACGACACAGCGACGGTATGCGCACTTTTGAAGCTGTACCGCACCGTCTACCGCTGGATAGCCGGCGTTATGACGGCTTTGGGTCTTGCGATAATGCCTTTTTTGCACATTATTGTTAAAAAAGATTTGCCTGACGGGCTCAGCCTCTATCTTCTGTTTCTGATTAACCTCGGAAATACGGTTTTATCGTATCTTATGTTTTCATACCGCTCTTCCCTGTTCACAGCAGGGCAAAGGTACTCGACAAACAACAATATTTATTCTATTTTCAAGGTAGGAACAACCGTCCTTCAGATTGCCGCAATTGCTGTTTTTCACAATCACCAATATCTTGCCTATTATCTGTATTCTCTGGCGCTTCCGGTAACGACAATTCTTAAAAATCTGGCGCTGTATGTTCTTTCAAACAAAATGTACCCGCAGTTTCGCTGTGAAGGTTCTGTACCAAAAGCCGAAATAGAGAACATCAAAAAGCGTGTTGCCGGAATGTTTTTACACAAAGTCAGCTTCGTTTTCAGAAACTCACTTGACAGCATTGTTATTTCCGCATTTTTAGGGCTTGAAATACTCGGTCAGTATAACAGCTATTATTTTATTATAAACGCAATTTCCGGCATTATGATTCTGGTTTCAAACAGCGTAACGGCATCTGTGGGTAATTCCATCGTTGTTGAAAACAAAGAAAAGAATTATGCCGATTTTAACAAAATTCAGCTTCTTTATATGTGGTTAACATCGTGGCTCACAGTCGGTTTTGCCGGCTGTCTGCAGCAGTTTATTAAGCTATGGCTCGGCGAAAAAATGATGTTCGGCGACGGCATTATGGTAATCTTTTGCATTTATTTCTTCTCAACTCATTTCAGCCGTGTTTGCCATATTTACCGCGATGCCGCCGGGCTTTGGTGGCAAGACAGATACCGCCCCATTGTTGAAACCTTTGTTAACCTTTCGCTCAATATTCTGCTTGTACGGTTTATCGGAGTGAGCGGCGTTATGCTTTCAACAATTTTCTGCATTGTATTTATTGAGGGAACCTGGGGTACCCGTATTTTGTTTAAGCACTATTTTACCGGAGAAAAGCAGTCAAAGTATATGTTGAAACTGCTTTGGACATGGATTATTACCGCAGTTGCCGGTGCAATCTGTTATTTTATCTGCAAAACGATAAAGCTCGACGGCATACCCGCATTTATCGCATACGGAATAATCGCAACAGTTACAGCCAATATTGTCTATGCGGCAGGCAGCAGTATTCTGCCTGAGTTTAAACCGGCTGTAAATTTTGCTTTGAAGCTCGCCGGGATAAAGAAAGCGAAAAAAAAAACGATTTATAACGGATTAAAGCAGTTTGCAAATCTCTTCAAAATTTCTTTTGCAGTTATCGGTGTCGTCATATTTGAAGAAAGAGTTCATTCTGTCAAGATAGATTTTATCCGGATTAAGATTGCTTTGAATGATATGGCTCAAGCTGTCAACAACCCTGTCTTCGGTGTCGGCAATATCTCCGAAACCGTCCCTGCTGTAGTCAAAATACCCTTTTTTGTAATGTCCCTGATGGTACCCGTTTTCATCATATTGAAAAAATACCATCGGCTTTCTCATATAAGCGTAGTCAAAGAAAACGCTTGAATAGTCGGTTATAAGAATATCGCTGTTAATCAGTAAATTCTGAACATCATTGTTCTTGAAATCGGCTATTTTGACTCTGTCGCTTCCGGTGCTGAAACAATCAAGAAAACGGTGCACCTCAAAATGCGGGTAAAAAACCAGTTCAAAGTCGTACTCCTCAAGCAGATTAAAAAGCTTTTTGCTGTTTAAAAACGAGTTGTATTTATTAAAGTACTCGCTTTGCTCAAAGGTGTGTCTGTTGCAGGTACGAAGCGCCGAGCGCCATGTAGGCATAAACAGAATTTTATGAACAGGCTTTTCAATTTTACGCAGGTTATCATATCTGCATAACCCGGTTAGTTTAAGAACGCCGGGCTTATAGCCGAAGTTTTTGTCGATGTATTCATACTCCGGAACTGCCGAACACGCAAACATATCAATATTTGTCTGGTCTGCATGGCAAAAAGCCAAATCGTCTTTGATTATGCCGTGCTGTAAAAAAATCTTTTTTGACTTATCCGGAAAAAGCTTCCCGAATTTATGAAAAAAGAGTATATCCGGTGAATAACCGTCAATATGGGTGCTGACTTTAACTTTTGCAAGGGCAAAACAAAGGTAATGCCTGAAACTGCCGTATTCAACAACGGTCCCCAGCGGTTCAACCTTTTTACAGTCCGGTGAATCATTTGAAATTATGTAAACGGCATTTATTTCCGGATGGTTTGCTCTGAGATATTTAAAAAAGTGATAGGCATTGTCCCTGGCATCAATTCCCCTTTCTGAAACAATCCAGAGGTCTTTATAATTTTTACTGCTTTTGACAAAAAAACTGACCGCTTTTGCGGCTGTCATGATGAAAAACACTTTAATATAGACAAACAGTCTTTTAAATTTGTACATTCCGTTACCGCCTTTACAAATTTGACCGACATTATACCCTACACTGATTTTCTTGTCAAGTTAACGAGATCAGTAGTATCGTAATGACTATTTGCGCAAAGGAAATCTCAAGTTATGTCAATTAAACTTACAATCGGCTCCGCAGTTTATAACCTTGATGAATCATTTTTACGCGAACATATAGAAGGAATAGCAAAGCAGCTTAACAGCAACACCGAGTTGCTCCTTATTGACGACTGCTCAACTGACAATTCAGGTGAAGTGTGCAGAGAATACGCCGAAAAACACGATAATGTCAGATACATAAATATGGAAAAAAACAGCGGCCTGAGCGCCGTAAGAAACCGTACCGTAGAGGAAGCTGCCGGAGAATGGGTCTTTTTTGCCGACGGGGACAATTTGCTGTCAGACCATTTTGTTGAAACAGCACTTGAATTTATCGACGAAACTCAAGACATTATAATTCTTGAGCGTCTTAAATTTGTAAAAAACAAACCTGCAGAACAGCCATGCGTCGTATCAGAGCTTAATCCCCTGCCCGACGGAGCAGGCATAGAACTCAGCATGTCCTGCCTTTGCCTTGACAAAACAATAACCGAAAAACTCTGCCTGCCGTCCCGCGCATTTTATCACGCGGCATGGGGCGCTCTCTACAGAAAAAGATTTCTGACCGACAACAATTTGCTTTTCCCCGTGGGTCAGAAAAAAGCGCAGGACTCTGTTTTTAACACCAAAGCCTACTATTACGCAAAACGGATTGCATATTTGCCGTATGTTATGTATTACTATCGCAACAATCCGGGTGGAATAACAAGAAGATACAGTGAGAATCTGAGTGAAGTATTCGCAATGCTTATCGGTCATTTTGAAGAATGTATTGAAACATTTTATCACGGTAACACCGATGTTGAAAAAAGATATAAAAACAACCGGATTATGGCAATGGCGATTGATTACATGCGGCTTAATGTTTTTCATAAAGACAATCCAAAACCCAAATCACAAAGGAAAGAGGACTTCCTGAGATTCATTGACAGCGAACCTTATAAAAGCGCGATAGCGGATTTTGACGCGGATGTTAGCGACAGGCGGGAATGGCTTTTAGCAGCCTCGCTGTTAAAAGGAAAAAAGTTTGCTATTCTTGGTCTGTTAATGAGAAATGAAAAGATATTTTATAAGTCAAGCGCAGTATACAGAATTTTCCGAAAGAATAACAGTTAAAAACTTCAAGCAAAGATAAAGTGAGTGAGGAAATGCAGAAATTATATACGAAAACATCAAAATTCTATATCGGTTTTTACATTTTCTTCATTTTCGGTGCCGCAATGGGTGACTATAAGGTGCTTAACGCTGCCCTGGGAGCTTTGCCGAAAGTGGTATCGGCGGGGGCTGTAGGTCTTGCGCTTATGTACATTCTTTGGTCGGGAAATCTTAAAAACTTCAAAGTGTTTTACCGCTTTGCCCTGCTCTTTTCCTCGATAGTCGTCGGGATTATAATTTGCTCAATTCTGATATGGATTATTGACCTGCAGTCTTTAAGCTACATTATCAAAGGCACATCAAAAGTCTCATATCAGCTTTTAAACATTGCGATTGTCCTTTGCGCTGTTTATATGTTTGAGGAAAAGGCGGCAACCTATACTTTTTTCGGTATCGCCGGAGCGAATATCGTTATCATTTTAATCGGCGCAGCAACAACCGGCATAGGCGGCGCTGTTTCGGATATGATTGCAAACATAACTTCTTTCGGCGCAAGTGATGTAATAACGAATTCCAAATTTATACGCGCCATTGAAATCCACGACATTACATTTGTTATGGGAGTATATGTCGTGTATTACCTGTTTTTCTGTCCGCAGGAAAAATACCGCTACATCTATGCCGGAATAGCTTTGTTCCTGTTTTTCGCGGGTTTAAAGAGAATAGCTTTTTTAAGCCTTCTTATTGCTGTAATGTTCACACTGCTTTGTTTTCTTTTAAGTGCCAAAGGAAAAATCAGACTTCTTCTTTTTACATCGGTTTCAATTGTTGCATTCTGCTATTTTTACATCATTATCATACAAAACGGCACTTTTTCACGCTTTTGCATAGAGCATGAAATAGAGCTTAACGGAAGAGAAAAAATATACGATTACATTTCAAACTTTTATGAAGTTTCCCCTTCATACGGAGGAAAGGGCTATGAATTCTGCGTTCAGCTGTTAAAAAGCATGCACAACACAAAAGATCAGGTTGTCGATATAACGGCGGTGCATAATGATATTCTGAAAATGTATGTTGAAATGGGCTTCTGGGGATTCCTTTTCTGGATAACAGGCTACTATATCTTACAAACCCACTGGTATATAAGCCGATGCGGAGAAAAGGTCGCCGTTTGCTTTATGTCGATAAACATATATATGCTCTTCACATACTTAACAGACAACACAATGTTTTACTACTGGTCAAGTATGGTGATACGGATGATCCCGATGTCGTTTTTCTTTTCGCCGATAAAAGAGTCGCCTTTGCGAAGTGATAATCCGCTGTATCTTAACAATTTTGACCGTTGGCGGCTGAAAAAAAGAAAAGCGGAAGCAGAAAATCAAAAAAAGCCGAAAATGATTCTGCAATAAAAATAATTGCGAGGAAATTATGATCAGAATACTGCAATCCGTCAGTAATATGGACCGTGGCGGAATAGAAACAATGCTCATGAATTTTTACAGAAACACCGACCGCAGTCAGGTTCAGTTCGATTTTTTAGCTAACAAGCCTCAACCCGGGGACTATGACGAAGAAATCCGTGAACTCGGCGGCAGAATATTTGTCTCACCGGGATTTATGAGCTACAGAAAATATGTTGATTACATGACAGACCTGTTCAGGCAGAATCCCGAATATAAAATAATCCACACACATAACGGCTCGCTGATGCTGTATGCGCTTAAATCGGCTCAAAAAAACAATATACCCATAAGAATCGCTCACGCTCACGCAACAGCTGTTCCCGTCGGTCTTAAAAATGAGGTCAAAAAACTCATTCGACCAATGATTAAGTATGTAGCCACCGATTATTGGGGCTGTTCAGAGGCGGCAGGCAGATTTTACTTTTCCGAAAAAAGGTGGGAGAGGAATCATCAGCTGATTCACAACGCGATAAATGTTGATGATTTTCTTTTCAGTGAGGAAAAAAGAGAATCTATACGCAGCAAATATGCTCTTCGCGACAAGCTTGTTATCGGTCATGTCGGCAGGCTTGCCCCGCAAAAAAACCAGAAAAAGCTTCTTGATGTTTTTGCTTTGGTTCACAAATCCAATCCCGCTGCGCAACTTGTGATTATCGGGACCGGCGAACTGGAACAAAAGTTAAAGGAACAGGCAAAGCAACTCGGTATAGAAAATGCGGTAACTTTCACCGGAGTTTTATCAAATGTCAACGAATGGTACAGTGCGTTTGATGTTTTTGTAATGACTTCGCTTTACGAAGGTCTGCCGGTTGTCGCGGTTGAAGCGCAGGCATCCGATTTGCCGTGCGTACTGTGCGACACAATAACACCGGAGGTTAAAATCACCGATAATGTTTTGTTTTCATCTCTTGAAGACAGCGACGCTTCCTGGGCAAAGATTATACTTGATTTCAAGCCGAAAGCAAGGATAAGCCGCGCTGATGAAGTGAAAAAAGCGGGATATGACATAAAAACCGAAGCCGAAAGAATGCAGAATCTTTACCTGAGCTTATATAACGGTTGGAAAGAAAAACAGTAATGAGGATTGGAATTTTAACACACCACAGCATAAATAATTTCGGAGCGTTTTTGCAGTGCTACGCTCTGCAGGAAAAGCTCAAATCGCTGTTTCCAAGCGATGAAGTTTATGTTATCAACTATATAATTCCCAAACAGAATATAATCAATGTGGGCGGATTTTTCAGGTTTTATCCGGGAAGCGAAACCCCGAAATCCTGGCTTAACAAGATTTCACAGCCCGCTATTTTTGCAAAAGAGCGCAAAGAATATCTGAATCTGACAAAAAAAGTTTATAACGCCGGGCAAATCAATGCGCTGAATCTTGACTGCATAGTAATCGGCAGTGATGAAGTATGGAATTATCTTGACGGCAAAAGCTTTTCACTTGTTAAATTCAGCGGCGGCTTAACTGCAAAACGGATTGTTGCCTACGCCCCGAGTACGGGCAAAACAACCGGAGAGCAAATCCCCGATAATGTCGTTAAGGCAATGCATGGCTTTACGGCGCTGTCGGCAAGAGACAAAGGCGCTCAGGAGCTTTGCGAAAGAACTGTCGGAAAAACGCCGGAGTTAGTGTGCGACCCCACCTTCCTGAGTGAAATGCCGAAAATTAATAATGAAAAGATAGCCGAGCTGACCAAAAAGCCGTATATTCTTTTCTACTATTGCAACGGAATCCCTCACGAGATAAAAAAGAAAATAATCGACAATGCGCATAAAAAAGGCTACGAAGTCCTCGGCGCAGGAGAATATGATAAAATGTATTCTCATATGTCCGTAAAATTAAACCCGTTTGAATGGGCGGAAATGTTCGCAAGGGCACAATATGTTTACACCGGAACTTTTCACGGCGTTGTTTTTTCGATTATAAACCGTAAAAATTTCCGCGTATACGCATCAATTGAAAGCCGTGTCAAAAAAATTGACGCCTTGCTTAAACAATTCGGAATAGAAAACCGAAATATAGATATAAATCAGAATTTCAGTGAAACCGACACAATAGATTATGATAAAGTGTATGAATACATTGAAAATCTGAAAAAATCAAGCAGTGACTATTTGTTAAATGCCGTCAGGGGCGAAAGTAAATGAGGAATGGATTATGATTGAAAACAAAGCCGATTTAAAGCGGTATCTGGAGCAGGACAGAATTGCTCTATATAAAACAAGAAAAAAGCCGCGCATTGCGGGTGATGAAATATGGCAGTATGAAATTCTGCTGCGCAAAACCGAATACTATATGAACTGCAAAAAAAGCCCGCTCGGAAAGATAATATCGGTATGGCTTCATTACAAGCTTCGCAAAAAGGGCAGAAAGCTTTGCGGTTTTCACATACCCCCAAACACCTTCGAGGAAGGTCTTTCCATTGCACATTGGGGACCCATAGTTGTTCATCCGAGCGCCAGGATAGGGAAAAACTGCAGAATACATCAGTGCGTCACCATCGGCGCAACAAACGGTCAGAGTCAGGCGGCGCATATCGGCGACAACTGCTTTATAGGTCCGTGCTCATCGATAATCGGCAATATCCGAATCGGCAGCGACATAGCAATCGGCGCAAACAGCGTGGTAACAAAAAGCTTTGAGGATAACGGAATAACAATTGCCGGTACCCCCGCAAAAAAAATCAGCGACAATAATTCGCATTCAAATCTGGCAAAAGCCCTTAATCTTGATTAAAGGATAAAGGATTTATGAGTAAACATAAAATAAAAACCGGTAAAAACAAACACAGATTGCTTAAAGCGTTTTTGTTTATACTGCTGTTTATGATTATCGCTTCAGGTTTAACGGTCGGAATCAATATTTTGATAAACCAAAACTTTACGGTGACGTTTTATCAAATCCGCTCCGACAAGGTGTCAGACAATATCAGAATTGTTGAACTTGCCGATTTGCATAATGTTGAATACGGGAAAAACAACAGCCGCCTTATAGAAAAAATCAAAAATCTTAACCCTGATTTGATTTTTTATGCCGGGGATATGATGAACTACAAAGACAGTAATTATTCGGTTCTGTTTTCTCTTTCGGATAAGCTGAGTGAAGTGGCACCGGTTTACGCATGCTACGGTAACAATGAAATAAACCAGTATTTGTTTGAGGATAAGCAGTTTACCGAAAAATTGGAAAAACACGGCGTTGATCTTTTGTCAAATGAAGCTGTTGATATTGAGGTCAAAAACTCAGTTGTCCAGATTGTCGCTGTTTCGGATGATTTAAAACAGTATGATATCGAGACAAATAATTCCAAAAAATTCATGGAATCGCTTGAGCCCACAGGGAACTGCCGTTTATGTCTGACTCATTACCCGGAGCTGTTTAAAGAAAAGCTCCTCGATAAAGGGATTGACATAGCTTTCACAGGTCACGCTCACGGCGGACTTATCAGAATCCCTTATATCGGCGGGATTTACAGCACGGGAGAAGGATTCCTGCCGGATTTAACTGCGGGCGTTGTTACTGCTCAGGACGGCACGCAGGTAGTAATCAGCCGGGGTCTCGGAGACTCGCGCAGAATACCGAGAATCAACAACCGGCCCGAGCTTGTCGTCGTTGATGTATGCTGGTATTAATGTGATGAAAGGAGGAGCGCAAAGTGGGTAATAAAAAAACAAAACAGCCTGAAATATCCGAAGCTGCTCTGCCAAAGGTCAAACGAACCCCAAAACGTGCAGTCAAAGATATACTGTTTCCTGTCGCCGGAGTTGTTGACAGCGTTGAAACTAATTATTCAAACAATTCACGCATTAAAAAAGCTTTAATCGCCATGATAAAGCTGCGCGTAAGGATTATTGTCTATGTTGCGTTAGCTGTCTGCTTAGCGGCATGCTACTTTGCCTATAAAAGCAGCAACACAGCAACAGCCGAAATGAGCCTTAACTATGAGGAGGCAGCAAACGGTTTAAACCCCAACGCAACGCGTTTTAACGCTTACAACATCTCAAGCACCGATGTTGCGGAAAATGCGCTGAAATATTGCGGAATTGTTTTTGACAACACAGATGTTGAAAACCTCAGCAACGCAATTACCATCAGTTCGACAAATAACAAATCCTTCTCTGAGGGTGACTATTACATTTCAACTACCTTTAGGATTAAGCTAAATAAACCGGCTTCAATAAAGGGAGTTAAAAGCAAAGAGCTTCTGAATTTTCTTTGCAAGGCTTATAAAGACGATTTTTATTCAAAATACACCGAAAACCGTTCTATTCTCAGCTTTAATATTGATATATTCAACGATAAAGAGTATTTGGAAATCGCAGATTTACTTGACATCAAAGCTCAGCAAATTGAAAAATATCTGAACACAAGAGCAAAGCAGAGCAAATCGTTTATCGAATCAGAATCAAACGAAACCTTTAAGTCTCTTGTCCAAAAGGCTGAAGATATAAGAGATTATGATATAGCCAAATACCGTGCATTTGTCATTGCGTCCGGATGTTCTTATGACAAAGCACGCTACATAGCCTCACTGTCTTATATCAATAAACTTAAAAATATAAGTTACAATAAAGATATGGCGGCTTACAATGTTCACAATGACGGAATCCGGGTTTATGACGACAACATGATAAGCGTTGTGATGATACCTTCGATTGATGAAGATAAAAAATCCTATTATATGTCAAAGACAAAAACCGGCATGGACTATATCGCAAACAGAGCGGATGACTACCTTGCCTCGGCGCAGGTAACCTCAAAAGAAATAACCGTCAATCAGGATATTATGTCAAAAATGTCCGCCGGCAAAAACAGCAAAGCTACCATAAATAAAGCCAACCAAATGATTAATGATATCCGTGATAAGTTTTCCGAACTTTCATCACGAATAGAGAATATTGACAAGACATACATCAAATACAGGACTAAAGACTATCTGACATTCAAAGCTGTAAATAATTCATTATTTCAGACGCTTCACATTGACGTCCTTTTTGAATTGGCAGCCGGGCTTTTGCTTTTGTTTTATTTTCTTATCTGGTTAAAATTCCGTAAGTTTAAGGGAGATATTGAGAAATGAAAGAATTTCAGCTGATAAGATACCTCTCTAAAGGAAAATTTTTGATTTTAATTGTTGCGCTTATAGGCGCTGTTTCCGTTTATTATTACGCAAACTCCAAACAGGTATATACCGCCACGATGGCAATTCAGTATTCAAATACAGCAATTAAAGACGGTCTGACACCAAACGGTTCAAAACTTGATGTCTCCGAGATTTATTCTTCAACAGTAATTAAAGGAGCTATTGAGGATTTGGGTCTTAACTGTTCGGTTGACGCGGTGCGATCAAAGGTCAAGGTCCGCGCCGTTATCCCGGAAGAAGAAGAGGAGAAAAAAGAAGCTTTTATAAAAAAAGGCGAAGAATACTCTTATTTTCCGACCGACTATGTTATAACCTATGAAGCGGATTCGGAAAAATCAATGCGATACGCGGGCAATATGCTGGATGCCATCATAAAGAACTATTATTCATTTTACAGTGAAAAATATGTTGATCTGTTTATTTTACCGAACAATGCTTCAAACATAAGCTCAAACGATTATGACTATATTGAAAGTGCCGAGATTATCCAGCAGTCGGTAAAAGATGTTGATAACTACCTGATTCAGAAAAAACATGATTATCCTGATTTCAGGGCTTCCGCAACAGGTTATACCTTTACTGACCTTGAAAACATTTACAGCTATATACTTAACAATAAAGTCCCGTATATTTATGCAAAGATACTGCAGAAAAGATATACAAAGGACAATGACCTGCTTCTTAAAAATCAGCAGGAAAAGATTGATTCGCTTACAATAAGCATTGATAATAATACCGCAAAGGTCGAAAAGCTGAAGTTTCTTATTGACAATTACTCACAGAAAAACATAAACAACTATACCGATGAAAACGGAGAACGCTCTGAAAACACAGAATCTTCGATTATCATGGATGTTGACGGTAAGGACAGAGATTTATATGTTACCACAACATATGACGACCTTATTGATGAATATGTACTCTTAAACCAATCTATTGAAAACGACCAGATAGATAAAAAGCACGCCGAATATATAAAATCAGTATTTGTAAAAAACAAAAAAAATAAGGTTTTAAGCACAGATATTGAAAAAGATATTGAGGACCTTGTATCACTGCTAAACGACGAGTATGAAATCATTCAGGCAACGGCGCAGGAACTAAATGAATACCTCGGCGCAAGTCACCTTAACACCCTTAACTCGGTTGTCACATCCCAAAAAGTGAATATCAAGCTTTATATCGCATTGGCTGTTGTTTTCTTTCTCTTCTTCGGCTGTGCGGGAGCGGTTGTTATAGGCAGACTTAAGGACTTTTTGGAATACCTTATATATACCGATAAACTCACCAAGCTTCCAAACCGCCAGATGTGCGACATTCAGATAAACTCGCTGGCAGAAAAACAGCTTGAAGAACAGTTTACCTGCATGATAATCCAGGTTGACAATCTGACTAAGGTCAACGACACTCTCGGGCGCTCGGCGGGTGACATGATGCTCAGTGATTTCGGCGAAATTATTAAGCGTCTGTCCCGCAATTACGGATTTATCGGCTGCAACAGACCGGGATATTTCCTGGGGCTTTATGAGGATTGTTCTGTTTCCAAAGCGAAGCTGTTTACAGAAATGCTTGAAAAGAGCGTAGAAGACTATAACAAAAAACGGGTTGAAATTCAGGTCAAGTACTCTATCGCGTTCAGCAACTCAACCGAAGAAAGCGTTTATCAGATAAGAAGTCTAATCCACAGTGCATCGGATAAAATGAGATAGACCCAAGAAGAATAACCAACTGCCTTATATTCACAGACAGTTGGTTATTGTTTTTTAATATATAAGCTATCTCCGTTTTTTATCGGATATTGGAAATATCATCAAAGGTTCCCGAACCGGTGTCATCCGGCGCGCGAAATTCGTCTTTTTCCACAAGACGCACAAACGCGTCAACCACATCATCTGTGAGCTGAGTTCCCGACACTTCTTTGATGATACTGACAGCTTTATCAAAATTCATCCGTTTTCTGTAAGGTCTGTCAGAATACATGGCGTCAAATGTATCGGCAACGGCAATAATCTGGGCTACGCGTGGAATTTCACCGTTTTTAAGTCCGTTAGGATAGCCCTTGCCGTCCGGCCGTTCATGATGAGCCTGAGCGCCGACAATAATTTCAGGCATTAGACTGATACTTTGTAAAATATCACAGCCGCGTTCGGTATGTGATTTAATGATACTGTATTCCTCATCGGTTAACTTACCCGGTTTATTGAGAACCTCGTTTGGAATACCGATTTTACCTATATCATGCATCAGGGCAATGTCATAGTACCTCTCGACAGTATCTTTATCATAGCCAAGTTCTTCTGTCAGCATAGCCGTATACTTCGCAACGCGAAATGAGTGTCCCTGAGTGTAAGAATCTTTCATATCTATTACCTTCGCAAAAGACTCTATAATTTCACGAATCAACTGTTTGTCCCGCTGTTGCTGCTGTTGAAGAATCTCAAGTTCGTCGGCTTTATGGGAGTTAACCGTCAATTTAAGACCGACAACAACACACGCGGCGAGAAAAACAACGGCAATCAGAATTATCGGCAAAACATAATCATGTATATACTGCTGAATTTCATCCATAGATATATCAGCCCCGGCATAAGCAACACACTTTCCTGAAGAATCGTAAATCGGCTCATAGTGTGTCAAAAGCCAGCCAAAAGCGCCTTTACTTTCAATTGGATCAACCTTCTTGCCCTTGAGAAGCAACGGAATGTATGATTCAAAGGACTCATCAAAAGGCTGAATATCACCGAGTTCTCCCGCTCCTTCCGGGTCTGTATCAAACACAACATGACATCCGTCAGGTCTTATCTGGTATATATATAAATACTTTAAGTACGGAGTATTGTTAAGCACATTTTCAAGCATAAGTCTTTCGGCCTCATACTCACTGTCCTTACCATCTTCCAGCCAGGTATTTATAAGGTCAGAATCAATTTCCCGGGCAGCTATTTTAGCTGCGCCTATGACTGCCTGTTCCCTGTCAGTTCTAACCTGTGAAGATAAAACCTTTATTCCGGCGAATGAAATACCCGCTGCCATAATAACAGCCAGCAATGACCAGGCAATTAAAAGCTTTTTGTAGCGCACATCGCGATTCATTTGCTTTTTCATACGGCTTTCTCCAAAAAAGGTTTGTTATTTTGACTCATCAAGGGAAACGCTGATTAAATCGAGGTGTTTAGAACGGTGAGCAGGTTTTTCGACTGATGAAGTCGAAAAATAGCAGAAATAATTTGTTTATTTCAAGATTTGAGACAAAATCAGGCGGAAAAGATGCCGCCGTTATGAGTGCGGCGATTTAATCAGCGTTTTCCAAGATATTTTCTTTTAAACTCATCAGGCGGCAAAGGACGTGAAAAATAATAGCCCTGTATAAATGCGCAGCCAAACTGCTTCAAAATATTGAATTGTTCTTCGGTTTCGACACCCTCAGCCACAGCCGGTATGCCCAGTTTTTTTGCAATTTCCAGTATTAAAGTTACAAGCTGAACATCTTTTTCGCTTGTCTCAATATGGCGGACAAAAGCCCTGTCCATTTTAATCACATCAACAGGCATTTCGGAAAGCATATTAAGCGATGAATAGCCGGCGCCGAAGTCGTCCATCTCAACAATATAGCCTTTTTTACGCAGATTTGCAACTGTATTTACTACCTGATCCGGGTCTTCGGTATATGCTGATTCCGTAACCTCAAGTTTTATGCAATCCCTTGTGAGGGCGTTTTTTATGATTATATCATCAAGTGTGTTGCTTAAATTTTTGTCAAACAAATCTATTCTGGAAATATTAACGGACACAGGGACAGTAATATCAAACTCAGCCTTCCACCGGGCAACCTGCCTTGCTGCCTGTTTCCAAACATATTTATCCAGTTCACCTATTAAATCATTTTTTTCAAAAAGCGGAATAAAGCTGTCGGGAGAAATCATACCGAGTTCCGGATGCAGCCACCTTACAAGAGCTTCTGCTCCCGTAAGTTTCGGCTTATCGTCATTGATATCAAATATCGGCTGATAGTAAACTTCAAATTCATAATTATCGAGCGCACGGTTAATGTCATTCAGAAGCCTTCTGTTAAGGAATTCCTTTTCCTGCATCTCCTTGTCAAATATTATCAGTCGATCATTATGAAGCACATGCGCCGAATTACACGCAGTTGATGCCATATCAAAAAGCTGAACCGGCATAAAGTCTGCCTTCCACTGCATAACGCCCATGCTGATACGGGCACCCGCACTGTCAATATGATTATTAAGTCTGTTTTGAAACCGTTCCAGCAAAGGCCTGTAATCGTTTAAATGTTTTAAATAAATATCAAACTGATTGTTTTCACATCTTCCGGCTATACCGCCGTTTTCATTTGCAACAGTTTTTACCTCATTGCCTATAATCCTGAGCACACTGTTATTCAACTGCTTTGCGTCAAACATATCAGTTGAATTGAATTTCTCCACCTTAATTACTATTGCATCTCTTGCTATACCCGGCTGTTCACGGCTAAGCCTGTTTGCATACTCGTAAAAATAATCGCGGTTATAAAGTCCTGTCAGATCGTCGGTTTCAGTAGATAAAATAAGTTTTTTGGCTTTTCTTTCCAAAATTATACTGCGTACCATCAACAAAACGATTAAAAGTATAACGGAAGAAACACCGATAACCACAAAAGTGATATTTTCAAATATAAAATCCCCTAATGTCATCCTTGCGTCCTGTGCAACATAATACGCAAGCGCTGCGTTTATGGTAGAACCAGGGACAAGACCGATTGCTTTTGCGAAAATCGAATACAGTTCCGTCTGCCCCTTAGAAACAGCAAAGCAGTAATCCAGGGCAACGCCTGTTGAATAAGTTGTCAAATGGTATTTTTCACAAATTCCGGAAATATTATTATATCGGAAGCTGCTTATAATCACACAATCGGCAACGCCTTCTGACACGGCTTTAAGGCAATCTGCGGTATTCTCAAAATACACCGGACACCAGTTTGGGAAATTTTTGCTCAAATATGTGTCGTAATTCGGATTGCCTTTGTTCACCGCAACAATAACATTTTCTTTGCTGTTGAATACCTTATAGTCAACGGTTCTGACAATCGCGTACATATCGGTCCGTATCAGTGACGGGGTAATCATCAATTTTTGTATTTCTCCGTCATAGCCTTCTAAATTGGCAGGGAAAACACAATCAACCTTTCCCTGTTTAAGCGCATCTATCGCTTCTTTCGCCGTTGGATAAGAAACAGGCTCAAAATCAATGTGCGAACCTTTAAAACAATTTTCGGCATTTTCAAGAAATTCTTTAAGTGCTCCCGTTAATTTACCTGTATCTTTATCTTTTGCACAAAATGCGAGATAGTTATCCTGATAACCCACGCGTATCGTACCATGGCTTTTAAGCCACGCTTCCTCCTTATCAGACAAAAAACCGTTTGCTCCGAAGGTTTGAACATAGGTTTCAAACATTCGCTGATTGTAGAACGGATTTTCTCCCTGAATCCGGTTCAAGGCGTCGTTAAGCTCATTAAGTAAATCCGGCCTGTCTTTATTCACAACGAAGTAGAAATCAGAATAACCGATTTTGCAAAACGGAACCAGTTTGGACAAATCAATATGAATATTCGGGGTGATATATGCATCGAACTCACCTTCCGAAAGCATTTGAAGAGAGCGTTTTTCCGAGCAAGTCAGCTCTGTAAGAACGGCCTCAACCCCATTACGCTCAGCCCACTCCCGGTAAATGTCAACCTGAACGCTTCCTTTGTTAACGCCAATCTTTTTACCATTTAAAGTGGAATAATCGTTAACCGAAATTTCCGTATTGCCGGGAGACAGAAAAATATAGTACTCTTCGGCTCCCATAGGCAATTCGGAGAAAAACATTTTTTCGGCGCGTTCTTCGGTAAAAGAAACATCGCTCATCAAATCTATCTCGCCGTTTTCAAGCATCTGCATAAGTTCAAACCAGCTACCGGTTACATAGCGATAATTCCAGCCTGAATAAGCCGCAATCTTAAGTTGGTATTCATAAGCGTAGCCGGACTTTCTTCCCGATTCGTCTGTGGTATTGAAAGGGGATTCGTACCAGCCCACCCTCACCTCTTTTTGTTGCTCCTTCGCCCGGGCCTTCATCGGAAAAATCAAAGCCGGCAAAAGAACAGCAAATAAAAGAAGCACTTTACACAGTTTTAAATTAACAATACTGTTTTTCATATTCTCAGATCTCCGACTTAAGTGCAACTTTGTTCCTGTACATATTGCGATCGGCGCGCTCGAATACAGACGCGACGCATGAATCACCACTGAATATTGACATTCCGCAGGCAATAACAACCCCGCCACTCTCAAGAGCCTTCCTGTTATATGAACTTACGTTTTCTAAAAGACTATTAATATTATCGTAGTCAACACCCCGCACAATTACCGCAAACTCGTCACCGCCTATACGGAACACGGAGCTGTCAGAGAAAGTATCACAAAGTATCCTGCCGCCATCTGAGATGAACCTGTCACCCTGCTTATGTCCCAGGGTATCATTGACTTCCTTAAGGTTATTAACATCAGCGACAATTACTGCAAAATCTTCACATTTTCGCTCCGCTATCCGGCGGTCAAGATCCTTCTCAAGTTCCAGATAAGCGTAGCGGTTTTTTATGCCTGTGAGCGCATCGATATTAGCCTTTTTCTGCGCCTGAGCAAGGCGTTTTGCCTGCTCTTGTTCCTGACGAATCTGAGAGTCTATATCGTTGACACCGATAATCAGTTTCTTACCGTTTTCTTCCTCAATGATAGCGGCTTTAATCTGAACATATTTAATGATATCTCTCATAACAAGACGGTAATTAAACGAAAACATACCGTTTTTAACTATTTCAGATAAAACATTTTCTTCTGTAAAAGCTGAAAGAAAACTATTTAAATCATCTTTGTAAATAACTCTGCCGGCATTATTTCTTGTTGTACCGAAAAAGTCGTCTCCATCTTTAGCCAGCGCAAACTCTTCAAACTCCTTGGTTACACTGAATTCGTGATATTGACCTGTTTTCGGTTCAACAACATAAACGCATAGATAGTCGCCGGTAAGCGCATTCATGCGGGAATAAGCAAGCCTTTCTTCATACATACGCTCAACCTCGCGGCGATGTCTGACATGCTCGTCAACATCGGTTATGCCCAAAACCATAAAACGTTCGTCATCTTCCATACGCGAAGCTTTCATGGTAACATATATCGGACCTTTATCTGTAATATTGCGGTAAGTCAGCATGAACACTCTATTCCGATTGAGTGAATCCAGAAACTCCCGGCGTTCCATAGCGTTTGAAACCATTTCCCGATCTTCGGCATAAACAAACTTCAATGCATAATTTTTGAAATAATCAAAGAAATCCTCTCCGTGCCTAATCTCTGTTAAAACATTATTTTCATCTTCGGTACTGTACTCAATAAACTCGTCAATTTCCAGGTTTATGTAATAAATGTCAGTATAACCACGGGCAAGAGACCGAGCTATATGCGTATACATATTGACCGACTCTTTGAACTGTGCAATCTTTTTGGCTGCCTCAACTTCTTTTTCCGCCTGAATCAGACGCTTACCGAGTTTTTGAGTATCTCTGTAATTGTTTAACAGAATAAAAATTACAACAAGGAACAATCCTAAGGATACAACTGTATAAAGCGTATTTGTGCCGCTGACCTTCTTCGCCTGTTCTTCAAGAAACTCTATTCTGTCCTCCTTGACAGACTCTATTGAGTCATCCGGAGAATGGCTTTCATGATATTCAAAAATCTGGTGAACAGCTTTATTAGCGGCATTTTCAGTCTCACGCGATACCCACATCATTGAAGCAAATGTCACAAGAACCAGAAGAAGAATCCAAACCATAATGCGCTTACCGTATTCATGTCCGGTATCTTTCCTAAGAAGCCAGCGATAATACCCAAGCCCGAAAAGCGACCAGAAAATGAAAAGCACATAAGATTCCGTTTCCATAGCATGGAAAGGCAATAAGCCCGGCACAAGTAACAACACAAGGAAAACCAGCATAAGAGCAATACCGGCAATTCCCGTATATTTTTCCGTTTTTTTGTTTGATTGAGTCGCATGGCGGAACACCGCATGAGAAATAAGTAAATAAATCAATGTTGCGCCGAGAGTGGTGACGTCAACAATCCAGCCGATTGCAGTTCTGCCGAGAAAAGGAATAAAAACAGAAATAGTCAAAATGGCATAAATTGCCTTGACAGGGATACCTTTTTTGTTAAGGAAAGACAGCGCGCGCGGTGCTTCCCCGTCTCTGCCTGCCGCAAAAAGAATGCGACTCAACGCAAGCATATTTCCGATAAGGCTTGTCAGAATTACGCCGAAAAGGGAAAAAGCCAATATCATTACACCGGTTTTGCCAAGATAATGATCTGCGGCAAAAAATGCGGGAACAGCTTTAATACCGCTCAAATTTCCCATATCGCGGATATAATCAAGCCAGCTTGCGTATTCCGGAGGATAAGCGGAAACCGAGAGCACAGAAACAAAAATATAAAGTAAAGTTGTAAGAGCAACGGACCAGATAAGAATTGGGCGGACTTTTTTCACCGGGAACGAGTATTCCTGCGAAAAATGAGAAATGTTTTCAAAGCCTATAAATGCCCACGGTGAAATTGCGGCAATGCGGACAATCTGCCTGAAAGCCGAAGACCCCTCCGTATACATAGGAGAATAACTGAATGTATTTTTGTGTTTAAGAGCCACAATTATTGCGCAAACCGTAAAACCAATGACAAATACAAGCGCCGAAACGGTTACCAGGATTTTCGGAATCCTTTTGCTGTTTGCGCAAAGGAACCCGACAATTAAAACAGCGGCAATTGAAAGCAGAGCTTCACCGAGCCATACTTCATATCCGAATATCTTATAATGCAAGCCGAATTTGAATGTGTCACCGAGAAGCAACCTGATGAACAGAGGAACAGAAGTGATATTCGCCCACAATATAGCAAGGTAAGTCAGCTGAACAAACCAAAACGCTATGAATCCGAAATCCTTACCGTTGACAAGCTTTTCAAACGCATAGATTCCGCCCGCATCGGGTTCGGTGCGAATCATATACTGAAGATTCCGGGTGATGACGAGTATAACCGCCATACCTATAAGCAAACCGAACACCGTACCGAGTAACCCCGATTTTTGCAAATAGGTGTTACAGGTTATTATAAACGAGCCCCAGCCGATACTTGTTCCTATCGAAAAAGCCCATATTCCGATACGGGAAAAACCCGGCTTTAACTCCGTGGTTTGATTTACGTTATTATTCATCAAATTCCTGCCAGCTCCGAAATAATAGAAAAACTTTCACTTAGGGAAACGCTGATTAAATCGCCGCACTCATAACGGCGGCATCTTTTCCGCCTGATTTTGTCTCAAATCTTGAAATAAACAAATTATTTCTGCAATTTTTCGACTTCATCAGTCGAAAAATCTGCTCGCCGTTCTAAACACCCCGATTTAATCAGCGTTTCCTTAGAGAAGCGTTGCTCTGAGTTCTTCGCCGCTTAAGGGTGATAAATCCGCGGGAACAATATCAAAAACGGTTTTGCAGCCGCACTGACCGCGATAATTCATTCTGCCCGCCGCCCTTGCAAGCGCAACAAGAACACTACCGGTAAACTCGGGATTTGAATCAAGCTTTAAGCTGTATTCGATAACATGACTGTGTCCGCCGTCAAAGCCTGTTTTCCCGGTGCGGATAACAGAACCGCCGTGAGGCAGCTCACTGTGATTTGCCTTCATTTCTTCAGCTGAGATAAAATAAACGGTTGTATCATAATCGCTGAAGTAATTAGGCATCGTTTTAATATCATTTTCAATTTTTGCTTTGTCCGCGCCTTCAGCGGCAACAACATAAACCTCACGTGTGTGCTTCTGACGGGTTGTCAAAATGGGATTTGACCCGCTCCTAACTTTGTCAACAGCCTCTTTGACCGGAACGGTATATTGCCTTGCGTCAACAACGCCTTCAATGCGTCTGCAAGCGTCGGAATGTCCCTGGCTTACGCCGCGTCCCCAAAATGTATAATCCGTTCCCTGCGGCAAGATAGCGGTAGAATACAGCCTTGTCAGTGAAAACATACCGGGATCCCAACCGCCGCTGATAATCGCAATATGACCGCTTTCAATTGCCGCCGCGTTAACACGGGCAAAATGCTCCGGGATTTTCGCGTGAGTATCAAAACTGTCAACAACATTAAAGTTTTTGACAACCTCCGGAGTCATAACAGGCAGGTCGGTCGCGCTGCCGCCGCAAAGAATCATAACATCAATCTCATTTTTGAAATCAACCGCTTTATCAACAGAATAAACCTTAACGCCGGAAACCGTTTTAACAGTCGACGGGTCTCTTCTTGAAAAAACAGCAACAAGTTCCATATCCGGATTTTGCATAACCGCGCTCTCAACACCGCGAGAAATGTTACCGTAACCGTAAATACCGAGTTTCAATTTTTTTACCTCCGCAAATCAAAAAAATGTATAAAATAAGAATTAAATATGCTGATTACCCGAATAGACAAGGCACTTGCAATTCGGCGGAATAAGCAAAAAATAGTTGCCGTCCTCCGGCTCGCCTTCAAACCTTACGCGTATGCGAACGCATGCTGCGCCGTGAGTCACTATAAGAACATTTTTTCCCTTAAACAACTCCGATTTTTCATCAAAGAAGGAATTTATTCTTTCTTTAACGCTTGACCACGGTTCAACGCCGTAATCTCCATCAGAATATGACGGCATAAGCTTAAGGCGTTTAATTTCATCAAGGTCAACGCCTTCAAGGAGTCCTTGCCCTTTTTCAATAAGTCGATAGTCCGTTACCGGCTCGGAGCCTGTAATTATTTCAGCGGTTTGAACCGCTCTTTTTAACGGGCTGGAAAAAACTAAGTCAAACTTAACACCCGAAAGCTCATCACGGACTTTTTCAGCCTGAAGACGCCCTGTGTCATTAAGTTCAATGTCCGTTCGCCCCTGCATTTTACCGCTTTTATTCCAGTCCGTTTCACCGTGTCTGACAACATAAATCATATTACGATAGTATTCCTATTATTGTAAGGACTGCATGAAATCCCATGATTCTTCACAGGCTTTGAACGCATCGCCGTCGACCCAATCGCAATCCTGTTCATACATTATGTAAGGAACACCGTTTTCACAAGCCGCTTCATAGCAGGCTTTAAGATCAACACAGCCTTTTCCGAGCGAGACAAAGCGCCTTGTATTGCTGTTATCAATTATATAGTCCTTAAAGTGGATTACCTTGACCCTGCCTTTTAATCTGTTAAGAATCTGAACAGGGTCGGAGCCTGCATAATCAATCCAAGCAACATCGGGAATAAAATGAAACAACTCTGGGTCGGTTTCTTCAATCAGAAGGTCCATCATACTGCACCCGGCATCATCAAGATAATTGAACTCAAAATCGTGATTATGGTAGTTGAATGTCATGCCGTTTTCACTGAGTTTTTTGCCGATTTCGCTTGCCTGTTCAATAAACCTTCTTATATTGCCGGCGTTGCCCCTCGCCTCACTCGGAGCAGAGCCGATACCCATGGCGTCACAGCCTATTGCTCTGTGCTCAAGTA
>JAILFM010000116.1 GCA_024697575.1 Clostridiales bacterium | reverse complement strand
TGTCCGGCATCCTTTCTTCGATTTTCACACCCATTCCGCTTTCATTAAAAAGTTTTGAGAGCGACAGAAAATCATCGGTTTCACGAATAATATATTCTTTCATATTCATCACAGCTAATAGTTTTTTTCCATTATACAGTTTTCAACCTATCAAGTCAATCGGTAAATAGTTTAAGATACATTATTTATCTATTTATCTATAAAATATTACTGTTTATGTTGAATGCTTAACTATATCTGATACATCCTGCAGGGATATAAATGCTTTATTATCAATGTCGGTGACGATTGTTTTCAGCTTACTGATTTGAAAATGATTGACAATGAAATAAATAATCTGTTTTTCATCTCTGGTATATCCGCCGATTGCGTTGACGATAGTGCCGCTCGCCTTAAAATTTTCCGACAGCGCGTCTGATATTTCGGGGGCTTTGTTTGTAACAATCATTGCGCACATAGAACGGTCAAAACCTTCAACTATAAAATCGACAGTCTTTGAACCGATAAAATAGGTGACAATCGAATACAGGGGCAAAATCCAGCTTTTGACAACAATTCCGCAGATAATGTACAAAATGGTGTTGAAGATCATTACGAAAGAACCTATTGAAATTCCGATTTTCTTGGCAAAAATGACGGAAAGGATGTCAATGCCGTCAATTGCACCGCCGAACCGAATGGTCAAACCGCTTCCTATTCCCGAAATCAGACCGCCGAACACCGCGCAAAGAAGCAGGTCTGACCCTGCCAGAGGTGAAACAAAATTCAAATTAATCGGGAGAACATGCATAATTAAAAACGAAACAAGCGAATATACGCTGACAGCGTAAAGTGAGTATATTGTGAAAACAAGCCCCTGTTTTTTTAATCCGAACAGAAAAACCGGAACATTCAGAACCAGCAGAAAAACAGATAGAGTGAGAGCGGGCGGAGTTACCTGGTCGAGCAGCATGGAAAGGCCGGAAATGCCGCTGTCATACAGCTTTACAGGGAACAAAAACAGAGTTACGCCGAAAGCATTTATAACGCCTGCGATCGTGAGAAACAAAAAATGGAGCGGATTTAATTCGCTCAGCTCTTTTATCAGCAGATTTGTTTTTCTTTTCTTTTTTCGTTTCATATCGTTCCTCCGTGTTCCTGTTTTTCACTATTATACGGCCCAAACAACGAAAAAGAAAGTGAAAACAAGAAAAAAATGATTTATTGGTTTATTTTTTGCCAGTCCTGTGTTATAATAAACAGAAATATTTGTGAGAGGTACGCAGTATGGTTTTAACTTATCTTGTAAAAGCTGTCAGACTGTTCCTTGTAACCGTTATGACAGTTGCAAGCGTTATTATTCCCGGCAAAACACAGGGCAAGATTGAGCCCGCTCAGGACGGCTGCAGAGCAAGCTTTGCCGCTATGTCGGACGTTCATATGAAAAATAATTTTATCCGTCAGGGTATGTTTGAACTGGGTCTTGCCGATATTAAAGATGCTAAAACTCCGCTTGATGCCGTTGTTTTTGACGGCGATAATACCGACAGAGGTTATGATAAGGATTGGGATACCTTTGCAACTGCACTGAAAAAGTACGGAATAACCGATAAAGCGGTTATTGCAATCGGCAACCATGACACCCGTTCACATGAATATGTGGATGAAAACGGCAGAAAAGTTGACGATGTCGAAGCAATTAAGAGCACTTTTGCGCATTATAATAAGGTTATTGCAAACCGCGATATCAACGAGACCTATTATTCCGAGATAGTCGGCGGATGCTATATGATAGTGCTCGGCAGTGAAGACGGCGGCACAGCGGCAACGGTTTCACAGCGCCAGATAGAGTGGTTTGAAGAGCAGATGAATCTGGCTTCCCTTACCCGCCTTCCCATTTTTGTCTTCTTCCACCAGCCGATAAACGGCACTCACGGTCTGCCCTATACATGGGAAATGAAAGACGATGTTCCCGAAAGGGGCGGTATAGGCGAAGCTTCGGATCAGATTTTGTCAATTATCAAGAAACACAAAAATGTGTTTTATGTCAGCGGTCATATTCACACCGGACTTATCGCCGAAGATGCCGGCAAGGGGTATGCGACTGTTGAAAGGTACGACGGTTACACGCTCATCAACCTGCCGTGCTACATGTATCCGGATGTAATCAGAGGCGGACATTTTGCTAACGGAACAGGGCTTGTTTTTGAGGTATATGACAATGAAGTCCTGATTAGGGGCAGAAATTTCGCTACCGGCACATGGCTTACAAAATATGATGCGTCTATTCCTCTTAAATGATAACCGGTAAACGAATAACCGCTTTTCTTTTATTTATTCTTTTGATATCCGGCTTTGCCCTTTCGCTTTGTTCGTGCAACATAAAAAGTCTTGACAGTTATTACGATGACAAAATAGCCGCCGGTGATTCGCCCGAGCAGGAAGTTGGCTTTGTTCAGGGAACAAAAAATCTGTCCGTTGCTCTGGCGCTTGCGCTTAACGGTCTTGATAAATCATATCTTGATTATGAAAACATTGTCTGGGATGTTGTCGGGTTTTATTGCGCTGTCAAACACGCTGCAGGCGGAACAATATCGCTCGCTTACAGCAACGCCATTGAACTTCAAAGAGCGGTAAGACCGGGTAAAGAACCTTTTGAAATATCCGATATTTCGTATTCAAAAGGTATAACTCAAAGTGAAGAAAAGCTTGTTTTATATCTTGTCTTTAAACCATATCAGAGCTATTATGAAGCGGTGAGCGCTCAGTATGATATTGACGCTGTCTGTGATGAAAAAAGCGGCACTGTCGCCGTTACTCTCTCTCAGGGTGATGAAAAGCGCAGCTTTGATTTCACTTTTAAAAAGGGTAACGGTGTTTCAACGCTGTTCCCGTTTTGCCTGAGCGATATTTCTTTACCCGATGCTTTTCTGACGGAAAATAAAGACGAGTTAAGTTTTGAGAAAATAATCGCAGCCAACACATCCGAAAATCTTGTGAAAGAATACAGTTCAGTCCGTTTTTCAAAATCGGAAAGCGGCAATGAATATATGACAGGATATGTTTTTGATCATTCCGGTCACATTATTACTGCCTGCAAGTCAAAGGTTTATAATGAGGAACTTTATTCATTCGGCTTTGATAGTTTGCCATTTGAAAAGTATATGGATTCTTTTTATTGCTATGTCAACGCCGATAATGAATTCTCAGGTGAAGAAAAGGCTTTGAGCAACATTGTCGGGTGCAATGTTGAACCCGGGAGAATTGTTAATACCGTTTCAAAAGACAGCGAATATTATTTTGACATTCAAAACAGATTTACGGGCGAAACAGACCAAAGCCTTGTTGTCAACAAAAGCGATTTATCGCTTGTAAAGGTAACAAAAAACAAAGACGAAGAAAGAAAAACAGAAATCAGTTTTGACTATGGCGTTGAAGTTAATGACTTCGGCTTTTTGAAGCGTTTCGGCGCCGGTGAAACGAAAAATGTTGAGATGATTGTCAAAGACAAAGAAGAAAACCTTCTTTACACAAGGCGGTTTTCCGGTCTTGGCGGTAATTTTGAGATTGTGCCGTGCAGCGTCAAAGAATATGAGCTCCTAAATGAAGACGGCAGTGAATATTCATATCCGGGTGACGGCGTCAGCTACAGCGTGACAATCATAATAAAAGAACCGTTTGTTTATACTACGGCAAAAACAGAGTATATGAGGTAAAACAATGGCATCTGAAATTGTAAATGCAGTTCTACAGGCTGAAAAAGAGGCGGACGAAGCTTACGATCAGGCGCTGGAAAAAGCCAGGGAGATTAAACTTAACTCCGCTGAAGAAGCAAAAAAAGATGAGCAGGCGATTCTTGATGAAGCCGGGAAAAACGCCGCTCAGATAATACTTGCTGCGCGCAAAACGGCCGAAGAAACGATTAAAGCCGCCGTATCCGGGGCAAAAACCAAAGCCGCGAAGATTGAAGATAATGCAATGCTCAAATCTGACATTGCGGCGGAGAAAGCAATGGAGTCGGTGCTGTTTTGACAGTGCTTAATCAAATATTACTTTTGAAAGAGAGGTGATGAATCTTTGGCAAAAGTTAAGATGAAAAAAATTGAAGTAGTAACTGTTCTGGAGGAAAGCAAGAAAGTTTTTGACTTTTTGCAGGTGCAGGGCGTAGTCGAGCTTTTCAATTCGGAAGAAAAGCCCGGTCTTTCTCCCCTTACAACGGCGCAGACTGCTTTGCAGGTTGATAAATATCTTGATACTTGTTTAACGGCGCTGTCAATTATTGACAGATATGCTCCCGAAAAAAAGCCCATTACGGCATCCCTTCGGGGACTTCCCGAGATAAGCATGAGCGAATACCTTGAAAAATCCGAAAAAATCGACAAAACCCTGTCCTATTGTTATGACATATGTTCATGTGAAAAGACGGTTTCGGATACGAAAGTCAGTGTCGCACGCCTTGAAGCGGCAAGGAAGCTTATCGAACCATGGATAGACCTTGATGTTCCCATGAGATACAAGGGGACTGATACAACGGCGGCGTTTATAGGTACTTTGCCTGCGGATTATACCAAGCAAACGCTTGAAACCGCGCTTTCGCCGTTAATCGGTGAAGATGTCGGTGTTGAATGCGAGATTATAAGCAACTCAAGAGACAGAAGCTGTATTTTCGCTCTGTGCGCTAAGGATAACAGTGAAGAGGTTTTTTCTGCGCTTCGAACGCTTGGCTTTGCCTATCCGTCGGATGCTACAAAGCATCCGCCCCGTGTCCGGTTTGACAGAATCGGCGCTCAGATTTCAAGTGAAGAGGAAAAATTCCAAAAAGCCAAAGATAAAATTATCGCATTGGCGGAAAAACGGGATGAAATCAGATTTGCCTGCGATTGCTTTAAAATAAGGCGCGACAAATACGCTCAACTGGAGAATGTGTGCGTCAGTGATTTTGTTATGGTGATGGGCGGGTATGTGCCCGAGCAAAAGGCAGAAGACCTGATTAAAAAGCTGGAAAACCGTTTTACTGTTGCCGTGACATTAACAAATCCGGATGAAACCGACAGTGTGCCGGTGCTTTTTGAAAACAAACCTTTTGTTGCGGCGGTTGAACCCATAACCGAGATGTACGCGATGCCCTCAAAACAGGATATTGACCCCAACCCGGTTATGTCGGTTTTCTACTATTTGCTTTTCGGTATTATGCTTTCGGACGCCGGCTACGGACTGCTGATGGCAATCGGTTGCGGTATAGCAAAGTTCAAGTTTAAAGTAACGGGTAAACTCAAAAAGACTGTCGATATGTATTTCTGGTGCGGTATTGCAACCGTATTTTGGGGAGCGCTTTTCGGCAGCTGGTTTGGTGATATTGTGCCCCGTGTTGCTCAGCAGTTTTTCGGTGTGGCGGATATCGGTGTTCGGATTAACACCGCGCTGGGATTTGAACTTTTTCACGGCGTTGCTGATAACCCGGGGAGTATCGCAATCTGGTTTGAACCGGTTAACAACCCGACAAAGCTTCTTCTGTATTCTTTCCTTTTCGGAATTATACACCTGTTTGCGGGCGTTATTCTCGGCATGGTTAAGATGATTAAGCAAAAGAATATTATCGGCGCTTTGTGCGACGGTATTCCCGTGATGCTTCTTGTTGTGGGAATTGCGCCTCTTGGTGCAAACATTATCGGCGGTGAAGGAACTGTTGACGCGTCAATATCCGGTGTTATGATTTGGGTTGCTCTTGCGGGAGCTGTTTTGATTGTTCTGACAGCCGGCAGGGATTCAAAGAATATTATCGGAAAGCTCGGTATCGGTCTTTACGGCCTTTACAACGCAGCTTCCGGCTGGATGGGTGATATTTTGTCTTATTCAAGGTTGCTCGCTTTGGGACTTTGCACCGGTGTTATCGCGACTGTTGTTAACACATTGGGTACGATTCCGGATTCAAAGGCAGCAAAACTCGGTCTGCTTGTTCCCGTGTTTATTTTCGGTCATATTGTCAATATGGCAATTAACCTTATCGGTACGTATGTTCACACAAACAGACTTCAGTATGTAGAATTTTTCGCTAAATTTTATGAGGGTGGAGGAAGGTCCTTTACCCCGTTAAAAACAGACACAAAATATATTAAAATTATGGAGGATAAATAAAATGGGTGTAATGTTTGCGATTCTCGGCGGTGTTCTTGCCGCAGCAATGGGTGGTGTTGGTTCAGCAATCGGTGTCGGTCGTGTCGGCAGAGCGGCAGCAGGTGTTGTTACTGAGGATCCCTCAAAATTCGGTAAAGTTCTTATTCTTCAGATTCTTCCCGGTACACAGGGTCTTTACGGTTTCCTTATTGCTTTCCTTCTCATGAATAACCTTAAACTCGGTTCAGCCGAAGCCCTTAATCTTACAAACGGCCAGGGTCTTCAGTATTTCGCGGCTTGCATGCCTATGGCAATCGGCGGTCTTGTTTCGGCTCTTATGCAGGCCAGTGCGGCAGTTGCAGGCGTTGGCATTGTAGCAAAAAGACCGGAAGAAAGCGGTAAGGCAATCATCTTTGCGGCTATGGTTGAAACATACGCTGTTCTCGCTCTTCTTATTTCCATTCTTGCAATGATGAATATCACAAGCACAATCGCTTGATTGAGAGGAAGAAATTCCATGACAGGTCTCGAAAAAATAATTGAAAAAATACATTCGGATTCTGTTGCAAATTGCAATGCTGTTATTACCGGCGCCGAAAAATCGGCTCAGGCCGAGAGGGCAGATGTAGTTGCCGCCGCAAAAGTCAAGGCACAGCAGATTATAGACAGGGCGAATCAGGAGGCTCAGGCTGTTTCTGCCGCCGCAAATTCGTCCGCTTCTCAGCAGTCAAGGCAGATTCTGCTTTCGGCCAAGGTCAATGCCGTTAATAAGACCCTTGGTAAAATAATCGACAAAATGCTTGCACTTGATAAATCGGTCTATTTTGACAGAGTTCTTTCTTTTGCAAAAGACGGCGCGATTAAAGGGAATTGTACGGCATTTTTTAACAGAACCGACCTTGACAGAATGGATGACGGATTCAAAGCTGAATTTGTTCGTGCGCTCAGCGAAAAGGGAGCGGTTTGTACCTTTTCATCCGAACCCGGAACGATGAAGGGCGGATGCGTGCTTGACTACGGTCACATTGCGGTTGACTGTTCATTTGAATCATTGATTGAAGAAAACAGTGATTTGCTGAAGGAAAAAATCAGCGAGATATTGTTTGCCGATGGGCGGTGATTCGATGAACAAAGCCGACTTCATCTATGGTATAGCGAGAATAAGGTCAAAAGAATTATCAATCCTCAAAAAGACCGATATAGATTCTTTGATAACAGCGAATACATATTCAGATGCCGAAAGAATTCTCTCCGATAAAGGGTGGCGACTGTCTTCATCCGCCGATACTGCCGATATTTGTGAAATACACCTTGGGGATGTCTGGAATTTTATTAAAGAATTTACACCGGATGAAAAGTTCTTTTATTCCCTCGTGATTGAAAATG
>JAILFM010000112.1 GCA_024697575.1 Clostridiales bacterium | reverse complement strand
TGCGGTTGACTGTTCATTTGAATCATTGATTGAAGAAAACAGTGATTTGCTGAAGGAAAAAATCAGCGAGATATTGTTTGCCGATGGGCGGTGATTCGATGAACAAAGCCGACTTCATCTACGGTATAGCAAGAATAAGGTCAAAAGAATTGTCAATCCTCAAAAAGTCCGATATAGACTCATTGATAACAGCAAATTCTTATTCGGACGCTGAAAGAATTCTCGCCGACAAAGGGTGGCGACTGCCGTCATCCGCCGATACTGCCGATATTTGTGAAATACACCTTGGGGATGTCTGGAATTTTATTAAAGAATTTACACCGGATGAAAAGTTCTTTTATTCCCTCGTGATTGAAAATGATTTTGCCAATCTAAAAGCGGCAATCAAAGCGGTTTTTTCATCGCTGAATCCTGCTGAATATATGACAAGACCGTATGTTTGTGACCCGGAGATAATATTAAAGGCTGTCAGGGAGCATTCCTTTGATATTTTACCCGAATATCTTTCTTCCTGCGCCGCCGGGGCTTATTCGGCAGTAACAGAGCTTGAAAGCGGTCAAAAGGCAGAGATAATAATTGACAAATCCTGCGCGCAGCAGAGAGCTTTTTTCGCTCAGAAAAGCGGAAATGATTTTATGATAAAAATCGCCGCTCTTAAAAGCATGGTTGAAAACATAAAAGTTGCAAGGCGATGCGCTTTGACCGGCAAAAGCAGAACCTTTGCCCTTGAGAGCATGATTTTGCAAACGGGCTTTCCGGCTGAAGAAATAATCTCGGCTGTATATAAAGGTGAAAGAATTTCTGAAATTGTTTCAGCCGCCGGTTTTGCCGATTTGGCAGACGCGGCAGACGGCGAATTTTCGGCTCTGGATTCGCTTTGCGATAAGCTTATCATTAACAGCGCGGGCGAATACAAACACGATATCGACGGCGCCGACGCGGTTGCCGCATACTATATTCTTAAACAGGCGGAATGCAAAACAGTCCGTATGATCCTTGCCGCTAAAAAAGCGGGCGTGCCGAATGATATTATCGCCGAAAGAGCAGGTGATTATAATGTATAAAACCGCCGCTATGGGTGACAAATACAGCGTTGCCGGTTTCGCTTCCCTCGGTATTACCGTTTTCCCCGTAACTCAGGCAAGCGACGCTGTTAAAACACTGCACAGCCTTGCGCAGTCCGACTATGCCGTTATCTTTATCACTGAACAGCTTGCCGGTCAGATGCAATCTGAGATTGCCGCCTATGATTCAAAGCCGCTGCCGGCGATCATTCCGATCCCCGGCGTAAGGGGAAACACGGGTATAGGTATGGCAAATGTAAGCAAATTTGTTGAAAAAGCTGTCGGCAGTGACATCATATCCTGACAGGAAGGTTAAAATAATGAGCACAGGAGTTATTACAAAAATATCAGGCCCTCTGGTTATTGCCGGAGGAATGCGAAACGCCAATATGTTTGACGTTGTGCGTGTCAGCGAGTCAAGACTTATCGGCGAAATAATAGAAATGCACGGCGACAGAGCCTCAATTCAGGTTTATGAAGAGACGTCGGGTATAAGAACCGGTGAGCCGGTTGAAAGCACCAATGAACCCTTGAGTGTTGAACTGGGTCCCGGCCTTATTCAGGGTATTTTCGACGGTATTCAAAGGCCTCTTAACAAAATCAGAGACCTTGTCGGCAATAATCTGACAAGGGGTATCGAAGTGCCTGCGCTTGACAGGGATGCCAAATGGTTTTTTAACCCCGTTGCCAAGGTTGGCGACACAGTTACCGGCGGCGATATTCTCGGATTTGTCAATGAAACCGACATTGTTTGTCACAAGATTATGGTTCCGCCGGGAATCAGCGGGGTTGTTGCTTCCATTTCAGAGGGTGAATACACCGTTACGGATAAGGTCGGTACAATAAAGACGGAGTCCGGAGAAGAAATTGCTTTTACACTTATGCAGAAATGGCCTGTCAGAAGGGGCAGACCTTATTCAAAAAAAATATCGCCCGATGTTCCGCTGGTAACCGGTCAAAGAGTTGTCGACGCCCTTTTCCCAATTGCCAAGGGTGGCGTTGCCGCTATACCCGGTCCTTTCGGCAGCGGCAAAACGGTCACTCAGCATCAGCTTGCCAAGTGGGCTCAGGCGGATATTGTTGTCTATATCGGCTGCGGTGAACGCGGCAATGAAATGACAGATGTTCTTAACGAATTTCCGGAGCTGATTGACCCGCGCTCAGGTAAGTCCCTTATGCAGCGAACAGTGCTTATTGCAAATACATCTGATATGCCTGTTGCCGCCCGCGAAGCGTCAATTTATACCGGCATAACAATTGCTGAATATTTTCGTGATATGGGTTATTCGGTGGCTCTTATGGCGGATTCAACTTCAAGATGGGCTGAGGCGCTTCGCGAAATGAGCGGACGCCTTGAAGAAATGCCGGGTGAAGAAGGTTATCCGGCGTATCTGGGCAGCCGTCTTGCTCAGTTCTATGAGCGCGCCGGCCGTGTTATATCAATAGGCAGCGATCAGCGTGAAGGCGCTCTTTCGGTTATCGGCGCTGTTTCACCGCCCGGCGGTGATATTTCAGAGCCGGTTTCACAGGCAACGCTCAGAATAGTTAAAGTTTTCTGGGGCCTTGACTCCGCACTGGCATATAAACGCCATTTTCCTGCTATCAACTGGCTTACCAGTTATTCGCTTTACGCCGATTCACTCGGAAAGTGGTTTAATGACAATGTAAACAGCGAGTGGACAACTCTTCGAGGCAGAATGATGAGTCTGCTGTCCGATGAGGCTGCCCTTGATGAAATAGTAAAGCTTGTCGGTATGGACGCTCTTTCGCCTTCGGACAGGCTTAAAATGGAAGCGGCGCGTTCAATCCGTGAGGATTTCCTTCACCAGCTTGCGTTCCATGAAGTTGATACCTATTCTTCTCTTAATAAACAGTACCGGATGATGAAGCTTTGCGTTGAATATTATGACAAGGCTTTGGCGGCTGTCAATGAAGGTGCGGATATTGAACAGATTGTTTCTCTGCCAGTCAGGGAGCAGATAGGCAGATTCAAATATATTAAAGAGGATAATGTTGAAGACGAGTATGCAAAAATAAGTGATGCGATTTCATCACAGCTTCAGCTTGTGCTCAGCCGGAAGGAGGAATATTAATGCCCAGAGAATACAGAACAATCCAGGAAGTGGCAGGTCCTCTGATGCTTGTGCGTGAGGTTGAGGGCGTTGCGTATAACGAACTTGGTGAAATTGAACTTGCCAACGGCGAAAAAAGGCGTTGCCGTGTGCTTGAAATTGACGGTACAAATGCTTTGGTTCAGCTTTTTGAAAATTCGCAGGGTATTAACCTGGCTCAAAGCACCGTGCGTTTCACCGGCAGGCAGATGGAGCTCGGCTTGTCACCTGATATGCTCGGCAGGGTGTTTGACGGCTTAGGCAGGCCCATAGACGGCGGTCCGGAAATTATTCCGGAGAAAAGAGCGGATGTTAACGGCGTGCCGATGAATCCTGCTGCCAGAAGTTACCCTCAGGAATTTATCCAGACCGGCGTATCAGCCATTGACGGTCTTAACACTCTTGTCCGCGGTCAGAAATTGCCTATTTTTTCAATGTCCGGTCTTCCTCACGCAAATCTTGCCGCTCAGATTGCCAGGCAGGCAAAAGTCAGGGGCAAGGATGAACAGTTCGCCGTTGTCTTTGCCGCAATGGGCATAACATTTGAAGAAAGCGATTATTTTGTTCAGTCATTCAAATCAACCGGAGCGCTTGACAGAACCGTTATGTTCTCAAATCTTGCAAACGACCCGGCTATTGAAAGGATTGCAACTCCCAAAATGGCTCTTACGGCTGCCGAATACCTTGCGTTTGACAAGGGTATGCATGTTCTTGTTATATTGACGGATATCACAAACTATGCCGACGCTCTTCGTGAAGTTTCAGCCGCAAGGAAAGAGGTGCCCGGCAGGCGCGGCTACCCCGGATATATGTACACAGACCTTGCGACAATTTATGAAAGAGCCGGCAGGCAGAAAGGCAAAGAAGGCAGTATCACAATGATACCAATTCTCACAATGCCGGAGGATGATAAGACACACCCGATTCCCGACCTTACAGGTTACATTACCGAAGGTCAGATTATCCTTTCAAGGGAACTTTACAGAAAAGGAGTTAATCCGCCGATAAATGTTTTACCTTCGCTTTCAAGACTTAAAGATAAAGGTATCGGTGAGGGCAAAACAAGAAAAGACCATTCAAACACCATGAACCAGCTTTTCTCCGCCTACGCAAGGGGAAAGGACGCAAAAGAACTTATGGTGGTTTTGGGTGAAGCTGCTTTGACCGATATGGACAAACTGTACGCAAAATTTGCGGACGAGTTTGAAAATGTTTATGTTTCACAGGGCTTTGACACCGACAGAGACATCGAAGAAACGCTCAATATCGGATGGAAGCTGCTGTCAATTCTGCCGAGAAGCGAACTTAAGCGTATCAGCGACGATTTGCTCGATATGTATTACGGCAAATAATCAGGGGGGTGACATTTTGGCTGTTCTTAATGTTAATCCAACCAGAATGGAACTGACAAATTTAAAAAGAAAGCTGGTCACCGCCCGCAGGGGACACCGGCTTCTTAAAGATAAGCGCGATGAGCTTATGAGGCGCTTTCTTGACCTTGTGAGAGAGAACAAGGCACTGAGAAAAGAAGTGGAAGCGGGGATAAAGCAGGCGAATGTCGCAATGAGTGTTGCCGGCTCCGTTATGAGTTCCAAAGCGCTTGAGGTTGCGTTGATGCTTCCAACTCAGGAAATGAGCATTGATATAACCGAAAAAAATGTGATGAGCGTTCTTATCCCCGAATTTAGCGTTCACTTCAAAACCGCCAATGAAAATGATATCTACTCGTACGGCTTTGCGCAGACATGCGGGGAGCTGGACGACGCGGTTAAAGCCCTCAGCGCCGTTATGCCGAAAATGATAAAACTGGCGGAGATTGAAAAGTCCTGCCGGCTTATGGCTGACGAAATTGAAAAAACACGGCGCCGTGTTAATGCGCTTGAACATGTTATGATTCCGCAGTATGAGGACACTATCCGATACATTACTATGAAGCTTGATGAAAATGAGCGCAGCACAATAACAAGGCTTATGAAAGTTAAGGATATGATTGCGGGCGCGGCTATTGAAAAGGCAAAATCGGGGTACTAATCTTAATGAAAGATAAAAATCCAGTCTTTATATCTGTATTGACTGCTTTGTTTGCCGCAATTATCGCGGTATGTTCTTTAATTGCTCTTCCACTGCCGGCGGGCGTGCCGGTCACGCTTCAGACCTTTGCGATTGCTCTTTGCGGCTACACCCTCGGTTCATTGAAAGGCACTGTTTGCGTTTCTCTGTATCTTATTATCGGCGCTGTCGGTGTGCCAGTGTTTTCCGGCTTTGCCGGCGGACCGGCGGCATTGTTCGGCAAAACGGGCGGTTTTTTATTCGGCTTTCTGATTATGGTTTTTTTGTGCGGAGCTGCAAGCAAGTCAGAAAAGATTTTAACAAAAATATTTGCCGGTGTTGCCGGGTTGCTGATATGCCACCTGATGGGTGTATTGTGGTTTAATTATCTGACCCGTATGGGAGTAGTTACGACCGCATTAACGGTATCGGTTCCTTTTTTGATAAAGGATATCGTGTCGGTTGCTACGGCGGCGTTTGTTCATGGCAAAATTAAAAAAACAAGATTTTTAAAAGCGTTGTAATCTTCAGTGGTTACAGCGCTTTATTTAACCGGAATTCTCAAATTACAAAACTTTACTGTTACCTTTTTTTCTGGTTTATCGTATAATTATCGCAAACGCAATTTCGGAAAGGGGGAAACTTATGGATAGCGGTGCAATCAGCTACCGCCGTTTTCTTGAAGGTGACGACAGAAGTCTCGCCGATTTAATTGAAGAATACCGTATGCCGCTGCAGTTTTTTCTTTTTTCTGTCGCAGGCAACCGGGATATTGCTGAGGAAGCGACTATTGAAACCTTCGTGAAATTAGCTACAAAGAAGCCAAAATATAAAGGCAAAGCGTCATTTAAAACCTGGCTTTTCATAATAGGCAGAAACACCGCTGTCGATATGCTTAGGAAGCATAAAAAAAATAAATTGCTTAGCCTTGAAGACGCCGGGATTTATGTGACCGATATGGATGATTCTCCAGAAGATTTATATATCAAAGAGGAGTGCAACCATCAGCTTACAGCTTCAATGAAGAAGTTAAAAAAAGAGTATTATGAGGTGCTTTGGCTCAAATATTTTGAAAACCTTAATGTGAAAGAAATTGCCTGTATAATGCATAAAAGCGAGAACAACACAAAGGTCCTTCTGAACAGGGCGCGCGAGGCTCTGAAAGTTCAGCTCGGAAAGGATGGTTTTGACTGTGAAGACAAATAGTGAAATATTTGATATCGTAATGGATAGAAAACGAGAATACGATAACAAAAAATCTGTCATAAAGAAGCGTATCGGGTCAATCGGCACTGTGGCTCTCGCTCTGATAATATGTTTAACCGCCGGTATTGCCGCCAAAAGAGTCAGAATTAAATCACTTGCCGCAGCGGATGAAAAAAGCGAGCTTTCGATAGCGGAAAATTATGAATTGAACACGGTCGCTTCTTGTGGCGAAGGTGCAACCGATACCGCCGGAAAAAAGGAAAACGATTCAAACAAAGAAATACAGACAATTCAAGGTGTTCAAAGCAGCACAAGCGTTCCCGAATCCTCGGGGTTTATTGAGAAAGAAGACATTGCAAGGGGGGTGGAAACTACCGCCGTTGCCTCGGTGAAAAAATCGGGAGAGATTTATGGTGGTGAGACTTTTGATAATCATTGGATGATTCCCGCGACACCCGCTGCTGTAGGGGCAAAACCGGGTGTAAGGATTACAGGTGAAAAAATCACCGATTCGCAGGCAAAAGAGTATTTCAATAAGAACACATGGATTGTATCTTCCCTTGCTTCAAGCGGAGTATCGACCGATAATCTTATGTTTTCTGAAAATGGCTATTGCCATATTTCTTACGACGGCACCGAGGGTAAACAGCTTGAACTGAGGCAGAATTTTCGGGATTATCTTGTATGGAACAACGAAAAGCTTGTTGCGATAGTTACCCTGACAAAAGAAAACGGTGAAATAAACGCCACACCTGCCTTCGGCGGACCGCATTTTGACGATTATAATGCGTTTTTGCAGAAGCACAAGGGAGAAAAACTTCTCTTTATCTATGCCGGATGGATGGAAATTGTTATTACCCCCGAGGGTGAAGCAGTAAATCCTCAAGGCTACGATATGTCCGGTTATTTTGACGGTGCTGATAATCCGTATGAATACTTTTATTTTGAAGACGCAACTTTTACGCTGAAGTGAGGTTTTACTATATGAAAAAAACTTTGATAATCGCAGTGTCAGCAGTAATAATTCTTGCTTTTTTTGTACCAGTTCCGAAAACATACGCCGACGGCACAAAATCTTATAATGCCGTTGCATATAAAATCGTTAAATGGAACAGACCGTATTATAAAAATCTTTTATTCACGCAAAAGACAGTATATAAATTTCCGCACAGCCTCAAATCCGTTGACGAGCTGTGGTCAGGCATGGAGCTTGACCCCGATGTCAGTACGCTGACCGGCACGGTTGAGTTCTCTGTCGGTGAAAAAGAGTCAGGGCCTGTGACAGAAGATGTTATGGTATCTATCAAAAGCACAAGCGAGTGTGAAAAATTTATTCTTCAAGTTAAAGAAGCCGTTGTGGTGAATGAAATTTTCGGCAGATACACTTTCAAGACCGACGCTTATGATAATCTGCCAGATTATGAAATTACAATCGGTTCTCACCGCTTTCTCTATGAATCATCATCGGGTATAGTCACCGATACCGTTATCAAAAAGGTAAATGAAGAGCAAAGCTTTATGATAAGCAAAGCAGACAGAGAAACAATAAACGCTCTGATAAAAAAATATGCGGGTACAGACAGAAAAACTTCTGCACCCGAAACCACTGAGGAATCAACCGCCGCGATTGAAAGTAATCCGCCTGTCAGGGATTACTGTTATGACAAACCTGACCCCAACGATTCAATTCACTATGTAAGGCGTTCATGGAGCTCTTCTGCCGATTATCCGCAGGTGGTGTTCATCAAAAACAGGGCGCAGTATGACGCGCTGATTTCGGATGAAAGAGAAAACTACGGTGGAAACGACGGTGTCTTTGATAAAAAATATACCGATAAGTTCTTTGAAGACCGTGCGCTCGTGATTATTTTCACAAGTGAGAGCAGTGGTTCCAACTATTATTCGGGAGTTCAAATCAACGCAAACTCAAATGAAATATGTGTCAACAGATATAGTCCCGAAGTCCGAACTTGCGATATGGCAAGCTGGGCGATTGTTTGCGAAGTATCCGCCGCCGATCAAATTTTGAAGCAGGATAACACTAAAACAACGGTGATTTTTACCGAATGATTTTTGTATACCGGAAAATCACACGGGTTGGATTTGCCGAATCTCACGGGTTGGAATCGCCGAATTGCACGGGTTGTATAAAAAATTATCCGCTCTTCTGTAAGGATCAAGCAGGCTGAAAATCTGATTTCTATAGCAAAAGCAGTTGAAGCGGAAAGAGACGGAGTTCCTCCTAAATCAATGTGTGTTATATGCGGAATGACGAATGCAGCATATATGAGACCTGACGGTGTTTATGTAGTGCCGATAACTGCTTTAAAACCTTGAGGATATTACAGATAGGACTGTTAATCAGAGTGATTATTACAATTTAAAAAAATGCGACCAAAAGTACATTGCGATGTTGATCTGGTCGCATTTTGTGTTATACTCCATGTTGCGATAAAACCTTACACACAGGAGTTGATTTATATGTATATAAAAAGAACGGCGGAAAAAGCCATTCTTGATATGGCGGGTTCTTTTCTGTGTATTGTTATTTACGGTCCCAGACAGGTTGGTAAATCCACCACTGCGGATGTCCTTTTTTCGGCAAAATACGGTAAAGTTACACTGGATAATTCGGCTGACAGGCTTCTTGCTCAGTCTAATCCACGCCTTTTTCTTGAAACCTATCAATGGCCGATAATCATTGATGAAATTCAGAAAGCTCCGAATCTGCTTGACGAAATCAAAATAATAATTGACAATCAAAGACTTCAGTGGTTAAAATCCGGTGAAAAGCAGCAACTGATGTATATCCTCACCGGTTCAAACCGCTTTGAACTTCAGCAGAGGATTTCAGACTCTTTAGCAGGAAGGTGCGGCATAATCGATATGCAGTCTTTTACCGTTGCCGAAAAATATCAGGTTAAAGCCAAGCTCTTTAATCCGGATATAAAGCAGTTGCTTGCCACCGAAAAGACAACAGACAGGTCTTACAGAACACGCAGACAAATCTTTGAAGATATTTTCACAGGCGGTATGCCGGACATTTGCACCGGAACATCAGAGAAAAACACATATTTCAAATCGTATGTAAACACATATATTGAAAAAGATGTAAGAAAACTTATTGATGCTTCAAGCGAACTTCAATTCAGAAATTTTATTTCAATTATTGCGATGAGAACTGCACAGGAACTGCATTATGATGCAATATCAAATGATGTCGGGATAGATACCAGAACATGTAAAAAATGGATATCCATTCTTGAAACATCCGGCATAATCTACCTTCTTCATCCCTTTATGCCGAATATTTCAAACAGGATAATAAAAGCGCCGAAGCTTTACTTTATGGATACCGGGCTGTGTTCTTATCTTTGCCGCTGGCCGAATGCAGAAATGTTGGAAACCTGCGCTATGAACAGCGCATTTTTTGAAACATTTATTGTCAGCGAAATAATCAAGAATTATCTTGCTTTCGGAATTGACCCCAACGGTTTTCTGTTTTATTACCGTGATAAAGATCAAAAAGAAGTGGATTTGCTGTATATCGACCATAATGATATTTATCCGATAGAGATAAAAAAGGGTATCAATCCGACCAAACCGAACAAAAACTTCAAAGTGCTTGAAAAGTATAAGATGAATATAAAGCCGGGTTTGATTATAGACAGCTGCGATAAGATACGACCGATAAACGAAAACGCATATCATTTCCCGATATATCTGCTGTAAGGAAATGCTGGTTAAACGCGTATATAACCGTAATCCATAAAAAACACCTGCGTGGGTATCTTAAAACGCAAAACTCCCGCCGAGTCAAGTGACCCGACGGGAGCATTTGCCATAAGATATTGCATATCAAAAATCCGAACCCGTTGCTAACCGGCTCCGGGTTCGGATTATGACGCTTTGGTGGAGATGGCGGTAGTCGAAACCGCGTCCGAAAAATCTTTGCAG
>JAILFM010000090.1 GCA_024697575.1 Clostridiales bacterium | reverse complement strand
CCTCACCCTTCATATTACGAAGTTAAAAAATGTTATGCGGATATTGAAGCTGTTTCATTTTATATAAAAACGAAAAAGCTTATTGTAAAAAATAAGAGATTTTTTGCATCTTCATCCGACTATGATTTAAAGTGGAAATGTTCTCTGAACGGTAAAGAAATTTCAAATGGCATAATCAGCAAAATAGATATTCCCCCTCAGTCACAAAAAGAATATGAAATATACTTGAATATCCCTTCATCAGAAGAAGGCGAAGCAGTTTTAATAATATCTTTTGTCACAAACCAAGCAAAACCCTATGCTCCAAAAGGATTTGAGCAAAATTTCAGTCAGTTTATTCTTTCGGATTTTATTTCACCGTCCGTTTCATCAAGACAGGAAAGCGTACCTTCTTTTACAAAAGAAGGTAATTCAATAACGATTATCGGCTCCGGTTTCAAATGTGAATTGAAAAACGGTTGTATTTCAAAACTCAGTTACGGCGATAATGAAGTAATTCACGATAAATTGCCGATGACTCCGGATTATTACAGACCGCTTACGGATAATGACAGAGGTTATTTTAACTTTGCTCCGAATCTTGTTAAATTAAATCCTCTTTCATGGTGGAATAATAATCTTAATTTGTCGTATAAAACAAAAGAAGAATATAAAAACGGTGAACTTTATATTACCGTATTTAATCTTACTCCGTTTATATTCTCATCACAAACAATATATTCGTTTTCATCCGACGGCAAAATAACCGTTAAACATTCAATTCAAGGGTCGTTATTACCGCTTTTGAAAGTCGGATTAAAGGTCGGTATTTTACAGGAATTTAATAATATCAAATGGTATGGTATCGGTCCGCACGAAACATATTGTGACAGAAAATTCTCCGGGAAAATCGGTTTATTTGAATCCGATATTGAGTCTGTTAATCATATGTATATGCGTCCGCAGGAAAACGGTCATCACTGTGATACACGTTATCTTGAGTTAAAGAATAAGAACAACAAAGGAATACGAATTTCAGCTGACGGCGGTTTTTTCGGTTTTAACTGCAGCGCTCATTCTTTAGAAAATATCGATAAAGCCACTCATATATTTGAATTAAATAAAAATGACTTTATAACGCTGAGTATTGATGGCGGTCAGAGGGGTGTCGGCGGTGATATGCCCGGTTGCGTATATTTACACAAGCCTTATAAACTCAGCCAAACCGGAAAACACAGTTTTTCGTTCATTATTGAAAAAATTGATTAATACGCAATTTCTGTTTATAAATAGGAGGAGTAATTATGGCAATATATGACCCGAAATCATTAAAAGCCGAAGAGTTTATTAATGATGAAGAAATCAAAGAAACCCTGCAATACGCTGAGGAACATAAAAATGATATTGAACTTATTAACAGTATTCTTGAAAAAGCAAAGCCTGTTAAAAAAGGGAACGGATACATATGCAGGGGTTTAACTCACAGAGAAGCTTCTGTTCTTTTGGAATGTGATATTCCCGAAGTGACTGAAAAAATTTATAAAATTGCGCAGGATATTAAACTTGCTTTTTACGGCAATCGAATTGTAATATTTGCACCGCTGTATCTTTCAAATTATTGTGTAAACGGTTGCGTATATTGCCCGTATCACCTGAAGAATAAGCATATTGCAAGAAAAAAGCTGTCTCAGGAAGAAGTCAGGCAGGAGGTTATTGCGCTACAGGATTTGGGACATAAGCGCCTTGCTATAGAAGCAGGGGAGGACCCGGTCAATAATCCGATTGAATATATTCTTGAGTGCATTAATACCATATACAGCGTTCACCATAAAAACGGCGATATACGCCGTGTAAATGTTAATATTGCGGCGACAACTGTTGAAAATTACAGAAAGCTCAAAGAAGCCGGTATCGGTACATATATTCTGTTTCAGGAAACTTATCATAAAGAGAGTTATGAAAAGCTTCATGTTTCCGGCCCCAAGCATAACTACGCTTATCACACTGAAGCGATGGACCGCGCAATGGAAGGCGGAATTGATGACGTAGGTCTCGGCGTACTGTTCGGGTTGGAGCTGTATAAATATGAATTTGCAGGGCTTTTGATGCACGCCGAGCATCTTGAGGCCGTTCACGGTGTCGGTCCGCACACTATCAGCGTGCCGCGCCTTAAAAAAGCCGATGATATTGATCCCGATACTTTTGATAACGGCATTGACGATGAAACATTTGCCAAGATTACCGCGTGTATCCGCCTTGCCGTCCCGTATACCGGGATGATAATTTCAACCCGCGAAAATCAGGCTGTCAGAGAAAAACTGCTGAATCTCGGTATTTCACAGGTAAGCGGCGGTTCAAGAACGTCAGTGGGCGGTTATGCCGGATATTCGCCGGAGGAAAGACCGCACGACACCGAACAATTTGACGTTTCTGATCAGCGTTCTCTTGATGAAGTGGTAAGATGGCTTATGGAGAATAATCATATTCCTTCATTCTGTACTGCATGTTACCGTGAAGGCAGAACCGGAGACAGATTTATGTCTCTTTGTAAGGCGGGGCAGATTCTCAACTGCTGCCATCCTAATGCGCTGATGACGCTGTGTGAATATCTTGTCGATTATGCTTCCGATGAAACATCAAAGGTCGGCTTTGACTTGATTAATGAAGAACTTAAAAAAATTCCCAATTTTAAGGTCAGAGAGATTACTGCCCAAAACATTGAGAAAATTAAAAATTCAAATCTGAGAGATTTCAGGTTTTGATAAATTGTTTTATAATTCCCGGATTGTTTTAACAATATCCTCCACGGTTCGGACGGATGTTATAGAACGATCCGGGATTTCTACATCGAACTCTTCCTCACTGCTTTTATCCCAAAATAATCGTCGATTGACCCGTAGTGTCATTGTAATTTGCCATATACTTTCGAAGGAGCAACAAATCTCTGCCGTTAATCTCTCCGTCATTGTTTGCGTCAGCACCGGGAAAAACAGTTACTAAAGATAATCCTGTATTATCATCTAAAAATGTCAGGTATTTTCTCAAAAGAAGAACATCTTTACCGTTTACAAGCAAATCACCGTT
>JAILFM010000080.1 GCA_024697575.1 Clostridiales bacterium | reverse complement strand
TATAAAGCCAATCGCCCTTTAAGATTTCATCTGTCGCCTGCTGATTTTTATAGTAGCAACACATAACGCCGGGACCTTTGACGCAAAGCTCACCGACCTCGCCGACTTTGACGGGTTCATCTTTTTCGTTGACAACTTTGGTTTCCCAAAGGTAACCTGCTTTGCCTATAGCGCCTATTTTGTCGATATTTTCAACTCCGAGATGAACGCAACCGGGACCAATGCTTTCGCTTAAACCGTAATTTGTATCGTACTCATGGTTGGGAAAATATTTTTTCCACCTGGCAATGAGTGATTTAGGCACCGGCTGTGCGCCGATATGCATAAGACGCCACTGGTCAAGAAGGTAGTGTTCAAGATTGATTTCACCGGATTCAATGGCATCAAGAATATCCTGCGCCCAGGGAACAAGGAGCCACACTATAGTGCATTTTTCTTCCGTAACCGCCCTTAAAATCCACTCCGGCTTAACGCCGCGAAGAAGAACGGCTTTGCTGCCGGAAATCAGGGAGCCGAACCAATGCATTTTTGCTCCCGTGTGATACAGCGGAGGAATGCAGAGGAAAACATCGTCTCTCGTCTGACCGTGGTGGTTTTGCTCGGTGCGGCATGAGCTTATGAGCGCTCTGTGTTTGTGAAGAATCGCTTTCGGAAAGCCGGTTGTTCCGCTCGAAAAATAAATGGCGGCATAATCATCTTCTGTCAATTCAACCGGCGGAGCCATAGAGGAGCAAAAGCCGGCGAGTTTAAACAGATTTTCGGCATAGGACGGCGCTTCACGCCCGACAAAAAAGAAAAACCGCGTTTTCTGCATTTTAAGGTGCGATGTGTTCATTCTTCCCGTAAATTCGGGCCCGAAAACAAGAACTTCGATATCTGCAAGGTCAACGCAGTATTCAACTTCATCACAGGAATATCTGAAATTCAGCGGCACGGCAATGCAGCCTGCTTTGAGAACACCGAAATAAACAGGGAGCCACTCAAGGCAGTTCATCATCCATATGCCGACCTTTGTGCCGCGCTCGATGTTTCTTGACAGAAGAAGGTTTGCAATGCGGTTGGCGTTTTTATCAAAATTGCCCCAGGTCATTTCGCGGCGGTAGGGAGCGTCCGGCTGTTTAATACCGATAAGGGTGGCTTCACGCCATGTGACCGCCTTATCACGCTCGTCCGATGGGTTGATTTCCGTCAGGGCGCACTCGTTAGTGTAAAGCTTTGCGTTTTTTTCAAGTAAATCGGTTATAGTCATCGGTTGCCTCCAAAGAATATTGCCTGTATAATATCATTATAATGGCATAAAGTCAAGGGCTTGGATTCAAATGTGAATATGACGGAGAAGCACGGATGAATTGCCGGCGCATATCGGAAAACCACAGAAAATAATTTCTTGACAACCCGCGTATGTGTGTTGTATAATCCTAATTCGTTGAAATATGTCAAGAATCAACTGACCTTCTTCTTTTTACATCCCGGGGCAGGATTGATTTAATAATATACGGAGGTATAAGACATGAAAAGAACTTACCAGCCCAAAAAGCGTCACCGCAAGATGGAACACGGTTTCCGCAAAAGAATGGCTGACAGAAACGGACGCAAGGTTCTTGCCCGCCGCAGGGCTAAAGGCAGAAAGCAGCTTACCTACTGATAAGGGCTGTTAATCGATGTCGGGCAAAAATGTGCTCAGGCTGAACAGCGATTTTCACCGTTGCTACGGCAGAGGGAAAAGCTGTGTGTCACCGCTGATTGTAACATACGCCGTGAAAAATCGCGGCTTGGGGGTCAGAGTCGGAATAACTGCTACCAAAAAGCTCGGATCCGCAGTTGAGAGAAACAGATGCCGCCGTATAATCAGGGCGGCATACTCTTCCATACAGGGTGAATGCAGCGGCAATTATGACATTGTTATAGTTGCCAGACACAAAACAAAAAATGCGAAGAGCACCGACCTTGTACCCGTTATAAGGTCGCAGTTAACACAGTTGAATGTCATTAAGGGCACGCAATGAAAAAAGCGTTGATTGCATTAATAAGATTTTATCAAAATCATATTTCACCTTTGTTTCCGCCTGTGTGCCGCTATTACCCTACGTGCTCTCAATATGCCGTTGAGGCAATTCAGGTTCACGGGGTGCTGAAGGGTTTTTTTATGGCTGTTTTTCGCATTATGAGGTGCAATATACTCTTTCCCGGCGGTTATGACCCGGTTCCGCCCAAAAAGCACAAAAACCCCAGAAATCCGGAGGAAAAACAATGACAGGCCTTTACAAGGTTCTGGGCGTACCTTTCGGGTTCGTCCTTCGGTTGATTTACGAATCAATCGGTTTTCACAGCTACGCTGTTTCTATCATTTTGCTGACTCTTTTGGCGAGGGTGTTTATGCTGCCCTCAGGCATAAGCCAGCAAAAAGGTATGGCAAAAACACAGCGTATGCAGGCAAAGATGCGCAGAATTCAGGCAAAATATGCCGGTGATCAGAAAAAAATTCAGGAAGAGACGCAGGCTCTTTATCAGCGCGAGGGCTATAATCCCATGAACGCCGGTTGTGCGCCGATGCTGATTCAGTTTTTACTTTTATTCGGGCTCATCGGAGCAATTTACTACCCTTTGAGTAACTTCCTGCCGAATATCAGCGACAGCGAGGTCAGCCTTTTGACCGAAGCGGTCAAGAACCTCAATATAAGTTCATTTTCTTCAAAAAGCACAATCATCAATGAACTGCTTGTTATCCAGCATATCGATAAACTTCAGGGTATAGAGGGTGTTTCACAGGCAACCTATAACGCGATATCCGGTATAGATTTCAGCTTTTTCGGGCTTTTTAACCTTGGCGATGTGCCAATGGATTTTAAAGGCTCATGGCATCCTATCTGGCTCATTCCTATTTTATCGACTCTCTCAACGTTGGGCTCGACCCTTTACTCACAGATTAAACAGAAGGCATCAAACGCTGCGGGTGCTGCGGGTAAATCGATGGGCTGTATGATGATTTTTATGGCGGCTTTTTCACTTTATTTTGTTGTGAATTATCCCGCAGGTATCGGCATTTACTGGATTGCGTCGAGTTTATTCGGCTTGATTTCGACTGTTGTTATCGGCAAGATTTATTCACCGAAAAAAATGGTTGCCAGGCTTATGGTTGAAGAAACAATTCAACGCCGTTCAAGAGAAAACAGTTTAAAACTTGTTGCCCAGCGCAACAGTTCTCAAAAGTAATTCCGGGTGGTGAAAATATTGAAAATATCAAAAACAGGCGTTGGCGCTACCGTTGAAGAGGCGACGAAGAATGCTCTTGAGCTTTTGAGCGCTCCCGCCGGCGCAAAGGTAGAAACCAACATTATTGACAGGGGAAAAGCAAAAATTCTCGGTATTTTCGGCGGCTCTCCCGCTAAGGTTGAGGCGTCATACGAGCAGATTGAAAAAAAAGCTAAAATTGATAAAACAGAAAAAAACATTAAGACAGCGCCCGCTGTCAAGCCTGAACCGTCCAATGAAAAATCCGACGAAACAAGGGCTCAGCCGAATGTTGACGACCCGAAGTTTGACGATGTAAAGGCTTATATCAATACCATCCTGACAGCGCTTAAGCTTGACGGGAGCACTATAACCGTCACGGAAGAAAACGGTGATGTTGATATTGATATTCAGTTTGACAACGACGATTACGGTTGCATTATCGGCAGAAGAGGCGAAACTCTGGATGCCATTCAGTACCTTGTCAGGCGCAAGCTTAACAGAAACCGCGAGGATTATAACCGCGTGAGCATAAATGTCGGCGATTACAGGCAGAAAAGAGAGGCAATTCTCCGTTCTCTTGCAAAGCGCAATGCAGAAAGAGTCAAGAAATACGGCAGAAATGTTGTTCTTGACCCTATGAATCCCTATGAGAGGCGTATTGTTCACACCGCCATACAGGAAATTGAAGGCGTTTCTTCGCATTCTGTTGGCAGTGACGATAACCGCAAGGTTGTTATAACACTGAATGAGGGCGTGAAGCCTACACACGGCGGCTACAGCCGTTCAAGAAGCTCATCGTCAAGGGGCGGCTCCGGCAGGCGTTCATCCCGCTCCGCCGCGGTTGACGCTTCCGCTCCGTCAAGGGCTCCGCGTTCTGATTCCGAAGGAACGTCACTTTACGGGAAAATCAGTTTTTGAGCTTATTTTTAAGAGAGTTTTCCTGACAAACAAACATTATTTCATCCGGGTTTGCGCCCGGATTTTTTTATTTTACGGCAAATTTTGTATTATGGAAACGCTTTGATTACACAGCGTTTTATTTTTGACAAAAAAACGAAATTTTTTTAAAAAAATATCAGCAATAAGATGTTTTGCGCAGCAAAAATATTGAACAAAATACGATAGAAATTATTGTTTAAAACCACAAAAATGGCACCTCAAATCAAAAATTATTGACACTGATAGTCAAAAAAGTTATATTATAAAAGGAAATTTGACTGTAGCACTTGTTTTTGCCCGCGCGTCAAAAAACCGCAGCGTCCTGTTTGGGGGAACAGGACACTGCGAGCCGGAGCGTGGCTCAGGCAAGGGAGCCGGGTTCGGCACACTGATTAATTCGACGGCGTAAATCATTCAGATTGCTGCCCGTCCGCTTTTTTGAGGACGGGCTGTCGCCGGGCTTTATGCCGGTGTATTAGTCAGTGTGAGCGGGCAGTCCTTTCAAAGGTTGCGGATATCAAAACCGCAGCGTCGGTGTTTTCACCGAACGGGGACTTTGTCAAGAACAGGTGAAAATCGGTCATTTTCCATCGCAGTCAGTGTTTTGCAAACGGATTTAGATTATTCAAATGCCGGCTGACTGCAGGCGGCGCTTTATGCGCGGTAATCAACGCGGATTTATCCGCAAAAAAGGAGGCAAATTCCTATGAAACAGTCAAAGCGGATTCTTTCGCTTGTCATGTCTGTCATAATGGCTCTCACAGCCTGTTCGGTTGCTGCTTCGGCAGTCGGCTACACGGGCAGTGATTTAACCAAGTATGATGACGTTGACAAGCCTGCATTCACTCTTGACCAGTATGCATCAATGGCACTTGACGAAGTCGACCGTATGCTTGCTGAGGAACAGCTTGTTGTTGACGTTTTTGTCGGCACACTTGATGTTTCAAGTATCGATGTCGCTCTTTCATCGCTTACCGAGCTTTGGGGTAAAATCCAGGGCCTGTTAACGGTTCTCGGTGATGTCAAGGATTTAAAGCTTGACGCTCTTTCGGGTGTCAGCAGAGCCGACGGCGATCAGACCGTTATCCGCGCGCTTCTCAACTTCATCGCTCAGAACGCTCCTATTTTTGAAAAATACGCAAGGGGCACTCTCAATGTCGGCGCGGTGCAGACTTATGTCGCGCCCTACATCTTCGTCATGAAAGACCTTGCCATAGGCATGATCTATGAAGCGACGGATCTCTGGGAGGATGATATTGCGACTCTCAGGTCTGAAGGCCTTCTTAATGATGAAGGCGAATATTCCTTCATGGACTGCTACCAGATCCCATCAAAGTACCAAGTCGAAAACGGTCTTATCAAGGTCGCGAACGACGTTGTCACAAAGCTTCTCTTCGGTAAATGGGAAAAGCTTGACAAATTCTTTGACGACGCGAACCCGCTTCCCTACGATTACACCTACTCCATGTACGATTTCAAAGATACCAACGGCAACAGCGTTTCCGATCAGGCCGTTGATATTGCGAATTATGACTATTACGGCTACGTAATGTATCACAACGATGAAATCAGAAACAGCATGACAGTCAGCCTTGCCGGTGCGGTCAGGGTGAACGAGGGCGCCGCTGCCCCCGCCGCTGTCAATGATTTGCTTGATCTTACAAAGCCCTCCGATTTCTATTCAATGCTTGAAAATGTTCTTGTCCGCGCTTACAACTATATCGCGGTTCCCCTTCTGAACAACACTCTTGTTCAAAAGCTTCGCGAAAAGTGCGGCGTTGAGTACAAGAAAGAAAAGCTTGACAAGATGACCTACAACGAGACGACTGAAAAGTGGGTCAAAAACCCGAGCTATGTTCCAGGCTATACCGGTGAAGCTTTTGACCTTGCCACACTTCAGCAGTCAAGTAACCTTGCCAAGATTTTTGAGCTTGAACAGGTTGTCACAGCCCGCAAGCTTTCATCTGCAAAGCTCAATGCCCAGGTAGGTCAGGACGGCGTTACCGAAGGCACGGTTGTTGAAAATCTCAACAATATTCTCGGCGATATTATCACCGGCGGTACAAGAGTTTCGAACGGTACAAGCGCTCCTCTTATCGTTTCATCCTTTGACGCTTATGATGAGGATACCGACAAGACATATCAATGCACATGGAACTGGAACTACGGCGACAACTCCAAGCTGTTTGCCAACGTTGCTTCCGTTGCCAGATTTGTTCTTGCATGCACCGGCAGCGACTTCTTCTCAAGCGTTGTCAAGGTTAAAGGACCCTCGGAGCTTTACGGCGACGATGCTCTCGGCATTGACAAGCTTACAGACCAGCAGCTTGTTGCTTACCTTCTGACCTGTATTATCAACTCCAGCGTTGATTTCCTCAACATCCCCGATGTTGACGATGAAAACAGCGATGAGGCCGCTGAGGTTGTTTATCAGCTTGTTGAAGGTTATGCTCTTAAGTACCTCCCCGGTATCGATTATGTGAAGCCCGAAAGAGCCGCGAACGATACCACCGAGACTTATTACAGAAAGCTTGTTGACAAGATCCTCGCTATGCTTGTTGACATTATGGCAAATAACCTTAATCAAACCACAGATACTGTTTTCACAAACTCAACGACTCCCGGTATTTCGCCGATAGGTCAAAGCGGGGAGTATAACCCGGACGATTCCACAAAGACCGGTCTTCTCAGCTTTGTTGAAAACGGAAGCTATGAAGACACCATCGTCAAGCTTGGCGTATGGGCTGTTTCAAAATACGGCGGTATTGTTTCGACAGATTCGGTAGGCGGCGCTCTTAACTGCAGCACCAACTACTCAACAAACGGTGTAACAGCGGATAAAGTTTTTGAAGATGTCGACTCTCTTATCAACGCTATTATCCCCATTAAGTCCGGCAATCCCTCTCACGGCAACCGTGACGACAGACCGTGGGTCACCGCTTCGCTTGCAAGTGAAGATCTTGTGGTTAAGACACTCCTTGTTGACTGGCTTATTCTTCCTGTTCTTCAGCTTGATGTTACAAAGATCTCTGACTTCTTCATCAGGAACAAGGCCGGCGCTCTCAACGATACTCTTGAAAAGCTGCTTGTTGATACGATTCACAGAGTGTTTGACGTTATCTTCCCCGGTGTGTTCCCCGACATAAGCACTCTTGATGCGTTTGTTTCGACCGATAACATTGCTTATTTTGTCGGCGACCTTCTCAAGAGTCTCGGCACTCTCACTTACACTTCAAGCAACAATTCAGGCACAATCAACGGTCGTGGTCAGGCTTTGATCGAGCTTGCGCTTCCGATTGTCTGCTCAATTCTTGACCTTGACAGTGAGCAGGAATTCGGCGAGCTGGAGAGCTACCTGCCTTCGGCTATACCCGCGACGGTGTATAACGAAACCTCTGAGCAGTATGAACCCGCCACCACATTCAAATATTCCGTCTTCAACGCTTCAAGAGGCGTTAACACATCCTACAGGAACAAGAATGACAGCTACAAGAGAGTTCAGGATAAGATTTATAAATACTCCATTACGGGTATTTCCGCGTCCGTAACCAACGGCACCGGCAGTAACCCCGCGATCAGCGGTCTTGCGCCCGGCGACGAGCTCTCCGCCTCCAAAATGAAGACGATTACGCTTTCGAACTTCAATGCCGGCGATATTCTTAAGGTTATCATCAGTTACAAAGTCTATGATGAAAACGGCGTAGCCTTCAAGAATGAGAACGGGTCAGACAGGGTACTGACCAACATCGGATACACCTATGTCGGTAATGTATCTCAGGATGACAGCGATATTTTGACAGCCGAAAATCTCGGTAACAATTATGCGCTTCAGTATAATGTCGCAATGTATCTCAACGACGGCAAAGGACTTTCGGCTCTGACAAACTACAGTATCCGTGTCAAGAACGGCAATGACGCTGAAACAACCGCGAGAGTTACAAATGTCGAAATGACATCCGCTCCTTCCGGCTGGTCAACATCAAAACCGCTTGCGACGCTTAATACCGATACCGTAACAAAAGACGCTCAGGGCAATATCACCGGTACTCACGGTGTCAACGCTTATGTTTCAAAGGGTACTTCGGTTATTTATCCGTTCAATGCTGCCGATATCGAAAGACTGGCTGATATTTATCAGAAGGATGCGGACGGCAATTTTGTTCTTGACGACGAAGGCAATAAGATTGTCATCGGCAACAACAACGGCGCTCCGAACGGCAAATACACCTTCAAGATTACCGTTCAGGTCGGTTCAACTTCAAAGGTTATTTACCTCTACCTGCATCTTTATAATGACCACGGTCTTGTTTCCTTAACCAAGGATGCAATCGCGAGGAACTACAGTACAGCCGATTATGACACAACGGACAATGCCGCTCAGTCGGCTTACACCGCGTACAACAACGCTTTGATGGCTGCCGCTGCGGTTGCTTTAAGACCCAAGACAACGGATTCTTTCGAAAGCGACTATGCGAACAGTGAGAATCTTGTGAATGCTCTCAAAGACGCCGACGAAGCGTTTACGGTTTACAGACAGGCATTCAGCGCGGATGTCGTTTCCCTCTGGAACAGAATCGATCAGCTTTCGGGTCACTCGTATTCAATTCAGAAAGCCGATGGCAAAAACTATTACGAACAGGTCGGCGATTATAAATACTACCAGTGGCGCGGCGAAGGCTGCCTTGATGATATGACTGTTCTGTCAAGAACAAGCGGCTATTACAACTATTTCAGCAAGAACGACTTTGTTTACCACACCTATAAAGCGTACAACAACGTTAAGGGTGACGCTGAAGGTCTTATCAAGAAGGGCATGCTCATCTTTGAAATGCCCAGAATAGAAAACTATGACAGCGTTGAGCAATACAACAGTGCAGTTGCGGATATTAACGCTTGTGCTGAGGAATGGACACCGGCGATTGCTTCAAATGTTGAAGTATCTTACCTTATGAACAAGCTTACCCTTGCTTATAACCGTATGATACCCATCGCTCCCGTATTCACAAAGCTTTCCGCCGCTATTGCAAAATGTGTTCCCGACGACAATATTACATATTCACCCGAATCGCAGGAGAATTTTGACAGAGCTCTTCAATTTGCCCGCGAGCTTATCAAGGTCGGTACAACAACCTACACCGACAGAAACGGCAACACCCTTTACTACGTAACTCCGTCAATGGTATTCACGGCAACCGAAGAATTGATTTATGCTTTCAAACATCTTGAAACTGCCGCGGATTACACCAGACTTGACATTGTTTACATGAACTCTTATGACGACGCTGATAAGGGCTACGGCATCAACGCAACCGGCGTTATCAGCAACGATGAATACGGCATTGACCTCGATTCACTTGTCGGTGAATTCGGTGCAATTACAGACTTCTATCCTTCATATGATGTATATGTTGCCAGGGAGGAAGATCCCGAAACATACGCCGAAGTTCTCGCTTATGCGGAAGAGATTAAAGACGGCATAAGAGCAAATCTCACGGAAAATGATGTCGGCGATATCAGCAGCCTTTACACTCCGTTTGTTAACTACATCAACGCTCTTAAAGCTGTTGACTACCTCTACTATGAGAAAGAGGGCGGCAATCCGCTCGGTAAATCAGACCAGGGCAGAATTGATTCTGCTTGCCAGACGCTCATTAACAGCTTTGAAGCGCTCAAGAGCGCATTTGCAAATGTTAAAGTCGGCGGCGGCGGTGACCAGCCCGGCGAAGAACCGACGGTTGTTATTAATCCTGCTGCTTCGTTCTCAACTCCCGGCGGCAGCGAATGCGCGCCTGCTATCAACGCCGGTAAAACACCCGATGGTGACGACTTTATCTCAGTTTGCGAAATCGCTCCCACAGTTACGGAAGGCAAATTTGCCGGTGAAGAAATATCCGGTATACTGACAGGTATCGGTGATGTTCAGGATTTCGATGAAAACACCGTTAAATCGCTCTTTGTCTGCGAAAACTGCAGCGTTGAAGTGATCCCCAACAGCGAAGGCTACTATTCATCCGGCGCTCAGGTTCTTATCGTCAGCGATAAGGGTACTCTCGTTGATGCCTATCTTATTATCTTGGTCGGTGACTGCGACGGTAACGCGCAGGTTGATACGGACGACTATGCTGCGATTATTGCTGATTTGAGAGCTCAGAGCTGGATTTCAACCGACGGTCTTCAGTGGGCGAATCTTGCCGCTGATACGAATGCCGACGGTCAGTATGACAGTGACGACGCTTCGCTTATTACAGCGTCCATCAGAGGTACATACGACATCGGTCAAAACCCCAGAGGCATGCTTTAATAATTGAGAGAGTCAATTGATTCTTTTGAAAAATGTAAATTGTTATGCCCCGGTTTAACCGGGGCAACAGGAGGATAAACAATGCAAAAAGCAAAGCGATTGTTAAGCTTCTTTATGGCGTTGACAATAGTGTTAGGCATGTTCACATGCCTTGCATCAACCGCCTCTGCTTACGATGAAAGCTTTTGGTCGGGCACTTCGGTCAAGGGCATCACAAATGTCAAGACTTATAATGAAGTTGCCGATGAACACGGCACAGATTTGTCAGACCTCTGGACTCATTACTCACTTGAGGTTTATGAGAAAGACGATAACGACGAATGGGTCGTTATTGACAATCATGAGCTTGAACCCGGTCAGGAACTTAAGGTTAAGGTATATATGTATTCCAACTGGGTTATCGGTAACTTCAACGAGTATATCTTCTTTGAAAACAGCATTTTTGACATCAATAAAGAAGAATACATTGAAATCGATGAAGCTAACGCAATGTACGATGATGATGAAGAAACCGTTATCGGTTCGTTCCTTGAGTACACTCCGAGAGAGGCTGTTGCCGCTTTCCCCAACGCCGCATTCTTCGATAAACAGGCGAATGTCAGCCGCGCCGAAATCGATAAGGTTATGACAACTAACCTTCAGGATCTCAGCACAAAATTCAAAACAGATTACTTCGGACCGAATTATCCAACCGCGCAGTCTCTCAGCAACGCCTATGAATATGTAAAGGTTATGGCAAACAGAGCCACCGGTAAAGCGATTTATGTTCAGAATGTTAACTCTCCCATTTTTGAATTTACCGTCAATGTCAGGGACAATGTCACTCCCGGTACAGTCGGTCATATGGGCTTTGAGTCAACATTTGTCGGCGCAACTACCAGATCCTTTACAAAGGGACTTAAGGCTACTTCCGGCGTAAACTCCAGCACAAAGAACGACTGGACCCTTGGCGTTACAAGATATATCGCCGACACACAGCACACATTCAAGATTAAGCAGTCCGGCGGCAGCCAGACGACTCAGTACACTGCTTCCTTCAACGCAAACGGCGGTTCTGCAGTTACCTCTATCACCGCCGATGAAGGTACAAGCATAACCTTACCCAGCAGCACAAAGACCGGTCTTTCGCTTAAGTGGAGCGACGGTACAAATGAGTACAACCCGGGTTCACCGTATACTCTCAATGCCGATACTTCGTTTACAGCTAACTGGTACGCTACCGTTAACTACAACGCAAACGGCGGCACAGCGTCAAAGACAACCGAAACCGTCAGAGAAGGCGCATCAGTTGTTCTTCCCACTCTGAGCAGAACGGGCTTTACAGGCAAGTGGTCAGACGGCACAACAACTTATGATCCTTCCGCAAGCGTTACCATTACAAAGAACACCAACTTCACAGCTCAGTGGACTGAGGTTGAAAAAGAACAGTACACAATCAAGTTCGCAATCGAGGGCAAATATTTTGCCGATGGTAATGATGTGATTATTTCTTCAACCGTTATTGAAGAAGGCAGCGCAATCACAAGGCCTACCGCAGCTGAGATTGAAGCTAAGCTTCCCGCAGGCTACAGAGCCAACGGCTATACAACAACCGTTCCTGCGACCGCGACAGCGAACGCAACCTACTATGTCAAGCTTGAGGCCAAGACATATGCGGTTGAATTCTGGTTCAATGACACAAGAATTTCTTCCACAAATCAGACATTCGGTTCGGTTATTACAACCCCGAGCGACGAGACAATCGCTTCCTACCTGCCCGCGGGCAAGACCTTTGAAGGCTGGTTCACAGCTGCTCAGGGCGGCACCGCTCTCAAGGCGACAGATACCGTTCCCGTTAACGGCGCAAAGTATTACGCTCACTTCGGCGATGCCGAATATACGGTAACATTCCTTGATTATGAAGGTCAGGTTATTTCAATCCCCGGTTTCACAAACCCCGCAACTTATCACTACGGCGACACAATCGTTGTTCCCGATATTGATGATGATCAGTACAGCTACACCTTCAATAACCCCGAAACCTGCACGGGCTCCGCTACATACCGCGCTACCGGCAGAGAGACAAGAAAATACACCGTAACCTACACTGCGGTTAACCCGCTCAATGCAAGCCAGAGCGAATCCTACACAGCAAGGGTTGAAGCCGGCGCTGCGTTCCCCGCATATGCAGGTAACGAAATCAATTTCGCAGGCACAACATTTGTTAAATGGGTTGACGCTGACGGCAAGACCCCGGCGGACTATACTGCAATGCCCACAAAGAATGTTGTATTCACTGCCGAAATCACAAAGATTGATTACACTGTTAAATTTATCGGTTATAAGAACGGTACCGAAAACGCTGTAATCAGCACAGGTACTTACAACTACGGCGATACAATCGCTTCCGCACCAGCAGCTGACAGAGAAGGCTATTCATACACATGGAAAACTTCTCAGGGCGTTACCGCTTCCTTCCCGTTCACCGTAACTGCTGAAGAAACGTTCACCGCAGATTATAAAGCGGGCTCCTTCACAATTACTTATATTCTCAACGGCGAAACAAAATATACCGATACTTATAACACCGGTGACCCTGTAACCGCGAGAGCGTTCCCCGCTAAGACCGGTTATGCCGAGACAGCGTGGGCCGATGAGATTCCGGCAACAATGCCCGCCCGCAATGTTACAATCACCGGCACACTGACCGCGAAAGTTCATCACATTATATTCACTGACGGCACAACAACCTATTATGAATGTGATGTGGCTTATGACTCTGAGATCCCCTACGCCGATGCGCAGGCGGCTATCAATGTTGCCATACCCGCCGGTTATACCGGATATGATCTGAGCTACACGAACACAATCCTCAGGGTTGATGACGATCTTACCATTACTGTAACATTCAATGCAGGTTCTGCGATTGTTACAATCGAGACCTACACTCAGAACTTCGCCGATGGCGATTATACAAAGACATCAGAAACAGTTACAAGAGGCACAGGTTCCAGGTTTAACTACACAGCCGCTGAAAAAGAAGGCTTCACAATTGACAGAGCACAGAGCGTTCTTTCAGTTATAGTTGAAGGTAGCGGAAGCAGCATAATCAAGGTTTATTACAACCGCGATACTCATGTTGTTAAGTGGGTTGATAACAGCGGAACCGAAACCGTAACATACTATTACGGTCAGGCTATTGTTGTTAAGACTCCCGCCCCGAAGACCGGTTCACAGGTTGCTTCTGCAAACGGCGGTTGGGATAAGGCTGTTGAAGCCACAATGGGTACCAAGGATCTTACCTACACTGCGAAGTATGAAGAGATTCAGTACACAATCACAATCATTAACCGTGTAACAGGCAGAACCTATAAGACTATCAGAGATACATACGGCAAGCCGGTTCCCGCTCAGGAACCTCAGGCGCTTGAAGGATATACCTTCAAATCATTCAGCGCTCCGATTCCCGAAACGATGCCAGCTGAAAACATCACAATCTATATGGATTATGATGTTAACACCTACACTCTTACTATCCAGATTTGGGATACAGTCAAGCAGACTGAAATTGATTCATCCGTCGTTAAAGATTACGCTTTCGGCGCTCAGATTGACGAATTTATCCGCAAAGACTATACGGGCTTTACATTCCTCAGGATGGATACAATTCCCGCAACCATGCCCGCAACGAACAAGACCGTCAGAGTCAACTATGAGAGAAACGCTTATGATGTAACCTTCATGATTGACGGAACGGAAAAGAAAGTTTCAACATACTACGGTGATATCCCTGTGGCGCCCGAGGCAAACAAGACCGGCAACACCTTCCAGTCATGGGATAAGGAAATTGTTGCTGTTACAGGAGCAGGCGATGTTTATACCGCAATCTTCGTTGCCAACAACTATACCGCAATCTTCGATGCAAACGGCGGTAAGTTTGCTGATAACACAACAACCAGGACCGTTCCGAATGTAACATTCGGCACTTCCTTCAGCGCGCCGACAGAAGAACCCACAAACGGCGAGTACTATGTATTCGGCGGCTGGGCACTCGAGAGTGCACCGAAGACTAAAGTAACGACCTTCTCAATGACAACAGAAGGCGTCAGATATGTTGCTATCTGGAACCAGAATATGGATGCAATCCGTGTTCAGGATGCAGGCAGAATTACAAAAGGCTATTATGAGACAGGCCTTGCTCAGTACTATGTAATTGTTAACAGCGATTGCTCCAAGATTCAGATTTGCCAGCTTGATGAGAGCGGCAACAGGATCCCGGGTCTGACCAAGACATTCACAAAGGCAAACGCAGATGCCAATCTTGCGGACACAACTGCCGGCCTTAAGAGCGTTGAGCTTGTGGCTGACGGTGAGTACGCCGGCATGTATAAGTGGACATTTAACACCTATCTTGATGACAGCCAGTTTGAAATTATTGCCAAGATAGATTCTGCAACATGGGAATCCGCCGGTTATAAGTGCTTTACAAACACATATGACAGCAAGCTTGACGACGGCGTTGCGGCAACTGAGTTTATCTCAGCGGCTCTGAAAGATTCCGATGGTTCGGAAGCTACAACTGTTGTTCGCGGTGAACAGCTCACCTGGACAATCGAAACTTCAACTGATGTTGAATGGCTCAAGTTTGTCGGCACGGTGAACGGTACTGAAAAGACAACATGGTTCATAGCTAATGAACAGACGGTAAGAGACAGCGGTTCAACAAGAACCTGGACTATTCCGATGACATTCACATACAGCGGCAGCGAATCAAGAGACGCTCAGAGCTGGAAGGTCTATTACTGCCTTGGCAACTCTTCTGTATTCTCAGATTCCGGCGCAACCAAGTCCGTTGTTGTAAGACGCTTTGCAGACACATCAGTTGAAGAAACCGGATCCGAATACAGCGTAATCAGCGCTCAGGCAGAAGACACGGAATTCAACTACAAGTCAAACGGCACAATTACCATTAAGACAACAGCTGACGTTACTAAGGTTCAGATCTGTGTTGACGGTAAAGCCACAACATATCAGGAAACATCAAAGAGTGTAGTCAGCTGCACAACCGAAGGTAACGAAAAAACATGGGTTATCAGCTACAAGTTTACCGTTAAGGGCACAAACGAATATACAGTAAAAGCCCGTGGCACAACATGGAGCGCAGCTACAAAGATTGCAACTATCACAGTTAAATAATCAAACACAGTCAAACTTTGGCATATCGGCTGCGCCGCCTGACGGCGCAGCCGGGTGAAAATAACTTTGTTTTAAATTTATTTTTAATTTAGTCAAAAATATTGACAACAGGAATTTATTGTGATAGAATAAAGCAACAATTGATGCTCAAATTATTTAAGACATTTGAAAGGAAAGAAAAGTATGAAAAAAGTTCTCGCGATTGTTCTTTCACTTGTAATCGCTCTTTCCTGCGCCGGCGTTGCATTTGCTGCTGATACTTATACATGTAAGATTTGCGGTAAGATCTTCACCAGCACAGAAGATTACAATGACCATCTTGAAACACATATTACAACTGCTGCTCCCGCAACAACAACCGCTGTTCCCGATGTTGTTGTAAGCACATTTGTTTGCCCCGATTGCGGCAGAATTTATGCCAATTCCAAGGATTACAACGCTTGCATCGCTGCTCATCGCGGTGATCCCGATGCCGGCGATCAGCTTGAGTTCTATTTTGATAAGTACATTGTCGGTAAGTCATCAAACGGCGTTGACAATCAGAATGTCGGCACTGTTACCACAATCACCGGCATAATCGACTATATGGTCGGTATTTTCCAGGATTCAGGTGTTCTCGATATCGTTAAAGATATCATCACAAGAATTCTTGACTATATCGAGTCCAAAGCTTATGGTAAGGCTGACGTAGCCGGCGCTGTTGATGAACTTGAAGCTAAAGTTGATACAATGGGTCTTGGTTCAACAATTCTTGCCAAGATTAAACAGCTTATCAACAGTTTGAGACAGAAGATCAAAGATCTCTATGCCGGTGAAAGAGCTACTATCGCCGTCACAGAGGCTGAGGCTCCTGCCGAGACCGGTTCATCAGTAATCGGCATTGCATGCTTCGCTGCTGTTTCAGTTGCCGCTGCTGCTGCTTTTGTCTGCACAAGGAAGAAGAACTGATTATTTCAGTGTAGTGAGCATCTTTAATTAAAATCCATGAGGCGGGTTAATTCCCGCCTTTTTTTATTGGGGGTTGTTTTATGTCAAAACTGTATATTGTCGGTACTCCAATCGGCAACCTAAATGACATATCCATGCGGGCGCTTGACACTCTGAGTTCAGTTAACTTTATCGCGGCTGAGGATACAAGAGTTACACTCAAACTGCTTAACAAATATAATATTAAAAATACTCTTTTGAGCTATCATGAACATAATAAAAATGAAATGGGCGAAAAGATAGTTTCGCGTATAATGAATGGTGAAAGTTGTGCGCTTGTAACAGATGCCGGAATGCCTGCAATTTCCGACCCGGGGGTAGATCTTGTTAATCTGTGTTATGAGAACAATATTAAGGTTGAATCCGTTCCCGGACCGACGGCTGTTACTACAGCTCTCGCGTTAAGCGGTTTTGATACAAGACGCTTTGTTTTTGAAGGTTTTTTACCTCAGGACAAAGAAGAAAAGAAAATGGTTCTTTTGGATATTAAAGGAGAAAAACGCACGGTAGTATTTTACGAGGCGCCGCATCGGTTTCACAAAACTCTTAAAGATATATTCGATATTACCGGTGAACGTGATATTGCGATAGTCAGGGAGATTACTAAAATTCATGAAGAGGTCATCAGAACAAAGCTTTCACAGGCTTGTGAAATGTATTCAAAAACTGAAATTAAAGGCGAGATTGTCTTAATTATAGCCGGATGTAAAGAATCACAGCATGGTATGAATACTCTAAGCGAAGCTGTAGATTACGCTTTCAGTCTAATAAATGACGGTGAAAGCAAGTCGAATGCGGCAAAAATCGCGGCGCAGGAAAGTGGCTTTAAAAAGGGAGATATCTATTCAATGCTTATCAAAATGCCATAAGTTATTGATAATATTGCTGTATAAAACAATTTTTTGATTTTTTTGAAACATTTTCGGCTTTTCTTTACACTTATATTACAAGTAAGCAGCGGAGGCCTGTGATGAAAAATGAAATAACTTCACTTGTAATCCGCTCTAAAAACGGTGACAGTGAGGCTTTTGGAAGTTTATATGAGCTTTTTGCGCCTGAGATGTACCGGTATTCTCTGGTAATGGTTAAGGACGAGGAAACGGCAAAAGATTGCGTTAATGAGGCAGCGCTTGAGGCTTATAAATCTATTAAATTACTTCGCGATACTTCAGCTTTCAAAGGCTGGCTGTTCAGAATACTGAATGCATGCTGCAAAAGAAATTTTACAAGTAATTTAAAGAATTCCGATATGCTTCGTATTGATGACGAGGGTGTTCATACTGAAGTTTCTTCAACCGAGGTTGACACAGAGTTGTCAATGGATATGCAGCGCGCATTGTCAACGCTTGATGATATTGAAAGACAGATTGTCATGTTAAGCGTTGTTTATGACTATACAAGTCGTGAAATAGCCGATATTGTAAATATTAACTCATCCACGGTCAGAACAAAGCTCAAAAGAGCGCTTACAAAGTGCAAAGATTATATGGAAAGGGGGGAGAAATGTGAAATCAACCAATAAAACAATCAAAGAATTAAGAGAAAAGTTTTATGATGAGGTCAGAAATAATCCGTTGCCGGATGACCTGAAAAAAGACACTTTTTTAAAAAAGTTAGATGCCGAACAAAATGAAAAGATTATAGTTTTTGACGATTATCAGAAAAAAAGTATAACTGTTCCGGGTTACGCTGTTGCCGTTGCGGCTGCGCTTTTTGTAATACTTTGCCTGGGATTTGTAACAACCGGAATGAGCACAATCAGATTAGCTGAAAGCGGAGCGCACGGTTATGAAGAATTGCCGCCAACTGTCAAAATTGTCAGGGCGATTTTCGGAAACAAAACTACTGAAACATTCGGTGGTTTCCAAAAAGATAACCCGGGTGCGGTAATAACTTCCGCAGAAGATCAAACCGGAAACAACACTTTTGAAAATGCCGCTGCTTTAAATGAAGAGCAGATTGCCGACCGCAATGTTGTGGCGGACGAGCATATCGACATTGCAAAAAGTGATAATATATATACCGTTGATAACGGGATGATCGCCGTTGTCAGCGAAAAAAGCGCAACCGAATCCGAAGGCACTGCCAATAATGTAAAAATTACGGTTTATTCAAATGACAGTGAGGGAAAACCTGTTAAACAGTCTGAGTATACACAAAAAGGAAATTATATTTATTCGCGTATTTGTAATGAAAAATTGTGGCTTGTGACTGAAGATGATAAACAGAGCAGTGCCGGGTCAAATTCTGATTTGACAGGAACAGGAGCGTTTAAAGTGACCATTATTGACTACAATAACGGGGCGACTGAATGCGCAGCTATTGATTTGAATAACTGCATCGGTCCGGTTATTGTGTGTGAGTGCGCTTTTTACACAGTAACTGTTCAATTTGATGGCAGTAACGGCAGAAAGGAAACTGTCAATAGGTATATTTATGACGGGGCATCAATTGTTAAGTCCGGGTCATATCCAATTGAAGGTGAAATTGTGACAGCGCCTGTGGTCAATGAAACCGAAAGCAGGCTGCAGATTGTCGCGGCGAAGGACGGCAACATATACGCGCTTAAGCTTGACGGCGATATGCAGCCGGTTTGGGTGAAATGGAATATAGCGAAACAGACAGAGGTTCTCCAGATAAAATTCATTGATTGTTATGCATATATTACGACAGACAGTGAAGTGAAAATAATTGCTTTTAATGAGCCTGAAGAACAGCCGGAAGAAAAAACCGAGGTAACCACCGTGATACCAACCGAACAGGTAACCGAAGCGGAAGTTACCGAGTCTCTTACGCAGGTTATTGAGAATACAGAACCGGATATATCTGAAGTTTTATCCGGACTTATAAATGAATAATTGCTTTAAAGCATATTTTAACGGGTACGGCATCTTTAAGTTGAATAAAGCCGTACCCGTTTAATATTTACTGTTCAATGTCTTTCAATGAACCGAAAAGCCTTTTAAAAAAAGAGGAGAGTTTATCAAAAAATCCGTGTTTAACTTTAACCGTTTCCTGTGATGAGGTATGTTCGTTACCTCCGCTGTCAACAATTCTCATTTTAACTTCAAAATCTGCCGTAGGATTTATTATTTTAATTTTATCACCGGTGCCTTTCATGGCTTCGTCAACAAACCATTGTATGCTGTAGCCTTTTGGAAGCGCTGTGTAATCGGCGTACAGGGTAATAGTTTGTTTATATTCAATCGTTCTTGTACCCGGATTGTTTCGGATTTTGGGAACGCTCAGTTTTGAAATCGGTTTACTGTCAAGCGTTGTTCCGCAGTCAGAGCATTTGATTATTTTAACTCCGTCCTGTTCAAAGGTCGGTTCTGAGAGAGTTTCCCATCCTC
>JAILFM010000039.1 GCA_024697575.1 Clostridiales bacterium | reverse complement strand
TTCATAAACCCTGGCGTCCATAAGGTCAATTTCACTCAGAAGCTCCGCTTCGATAAACATCGGGCTTTTTACCGCCCCGAATTCAGATGTGCCGTGGTGTGAAATGAGCATATGCTCGACAAGCATCAGTGTTTCTTCACTTATTCCGTTTTCTTTGCCGATTTCGTCAACGGCAATCGCGCCCATAACAAGGTGACCGAGAAGGTTGCCCTTGGCGGTGTATTCACCGGCAATGCCGATATCGCTTGATTTGAGCTCCTCTATCTTTGCAAGATCATGAAGGATTGCGCCCGCCAGAAGCAGGTCTCTGTTGACAAACGGATAAACCTTGCATATACCTTGAGCAAGCCTTACGAGGGTTAACGTGTGCATCAAAAGACCGCTTCTCACGGCATGGTGCATGCTTTTCGCCGCGGGCCAGTAGAGAAGCTTTTCTCTGTTTTTTTCAAGGCATTTGGTGACAAGAAGCCGGAGCTCTTTATCGCTGAATGAATCGACGGTTTTTTCGATTTCAGTGAGCATTATATCGCCTTCAAGAACAGCGGACGGAACATAGTCGCTGATTTTGACTTCATCCCGTTCGTCGGCAAGCCTTATGCGATCAATGCGAAACTGCAGCGAATCGTTAAATGGAACATAATTACCGCGAACCTTGACAAAATCATTCTTTTCAAATTTGCCGACAATGTTTTCTTTATAATCCCAAAGCTTTGCGTTGATTTCTCCGTCATTGTCAGCGACTGTCATGTCAAGGTATGAGGAGCCCTTCGCAGTCATCTTGACGTCAATGTTTTTTATTATGCAAAAGCCCTCGAAAATCTGTGAATCGCCTATCTTTTTAAAATTCATGGCAGTTTCTTTTTTTTATTCATACTCCGGCAGGTATGAGCCGTGAGCTTCAATCAGATCATCAACCATCTTTTTGATGGTGTCTATATCAAGCTCGCTGCCGGTGTGCGGGTCAAGCATAGCGGCCTGATAGATATGCTCTTTCTTCCTTGTTCGTGCCGCCTCGATTGTCAAAAGCTGAACATTGATGTTTGTCATGTTCATAGCCGCGCACTGAACGGGCAGAGCGCCCACATGGCAGGGATGAATGCCGCTGCCGTTGACAAGGCAGGGAACTTCAACGCAAGCTTCAGCGGGCAGATTGGAGATAAGGTGGTCACTGTTGAGAACGTTACCGCCTATCTGATACGCTTTTGATGTGACGATGGCTTCCATAATGCGGGAAGCGTATTCATGTGAACGCTCATGCGCCTTAACGCCGCTTTCAAGCAGCTCGGCGTACTCCTTCTTCCACCCTTCAATCTGTCTGATACAGCGGCGGGGATACTCGTCAAGAGGAATGTTGTATTTTTCAATAAGCTCCGGGTAGTTGCTCTTGATATAAAACATATTATATTCGGCGTTGTGTTCACTGGATTCCGTGCAGTAATATCCGAAATTCTTTATATACTCAAGGCGGACCTTATTGCCGCATTCTTTATCGTCAAGCTTATAGTTATTGCTTTCAAGGCGGGCTTTAATCTCAGGATAAAGGTCGTTGCCGTCCTTGTCGCGGATCTCAAGCAGCCACGCCATGTGGTTAATGCCGGCGATAAGCTCTTTTCTGCCCTCAAGTTTGTCCTGCATACCGACTTCGTTCAAAAGAGATTCACTGCACACCTGAACGCTGTGGCAAAGGCCGACCGTTTTAACGCCGGTGTAGCGCTGCATATAGCCTGAAAGCATCGCCATCGGGTTTGTGTAGTTAAGAAAATATGCGTCGGGACAAACCTGTTCCATATCCCTTGCAAAATCATCCATAACGGGGATTGTGCGAAGCGCGCGCATAATGCCGCCGATACCGAGAGTATCGGCGATAGTCTGGCGAAGACCGTATTTCTTCGGCACTTCAAAGTCTATTATTGTGCACGGGTCATAAAGACCGACCTGAATGGCGTTGATAACAAAGTTTGCGCCTCGAAGGGCATCCTTGCGGTTTTCTACGCCGAGGTAGCACTCAATTTTGCCGTGGCCGCCCATAGTGTTGCGCATGGACTCGAGAATTGTTCTGCTCTCTTCAAGCCTTACGCCGTCGATGTCATACAGCGCAAAAACGCTGTCGCGAAGAGCTTCGCTGCACATACAGTCACCGATTACATTTCTTGAAAAAACGGTGCTGCCCGCGCCCATAAATGTGATTTTCATCCTTGTTTTCCTCCCGAAAGTTACACTTCAGCCATGCACCGGTTTTGACCGTAGCCGGCCGACAGTTAAAATCAATTGCCCTAATTATAATGTGCATGGTGTAAAAAATCAATAAATCAACGGCAAAAATATACAATAATTTTGTAAAAACCGCTATATTTATGGCATTGGCTGTGCTTATTCTGAATTGTGACATCTCGGTTGACAAACGCCTTGATTTTATCGGCATGGTGTGGTAAAAATATACTGTTTAAAAAACATTTATTTTCAGCCGAAAGACGAGGTTAAATATGTTTCCCAAAGAGCTGAAAAAGCATCTGTTGAAGGTTCAGAAGCCCGGTCGATACACCGGCGGTGAGCTTAACAGTGTTGTTAAAGATAAAAGCAAGATTGACATACGCTACGCCTTCTGTTTCCCCGATACTTATGAAATCGGCATGTCTCACCTTGGCATGAAAATTCTGTATTCACTCATTAACAGCCGTGAAGACAGCTGGTGTGAAAGGGTATTTGCGCCGGACACCGATATGGAAAAAATACTCAGGGACAACGGTATTCCGCTTTACGCTCTTGAAAGCGGCGACGCGGTCAAAGATTTTGACGCTATCGGCTTCACTATGCAATATGAGCTCAGTTACACAAATGTTCTTAATATGCTTGACCTTGCCGGTCTGCCGGTTCGCGCAAGCGAAAGAAAAGAGCTCACACCTGTTGTGATGGTGGGCGGAACATGCGTTTGCAACAGTGAGCCTATGGCAGATTTCGTTGACATTGTTCTTCCCGGTGACGGTGAAGAGGTCACGAACGAGGTTATAGACCTTCTTAAACAGTTTAAAAAAGAAAACAAAAGCAAACAGGAATTCCTCACAGCCGCTTCGCAGATACCCGGCGTTTATGTTCCTTCGCTTTATGACATCGGTTATAACGCCGACGGCACGGTGAAATCAATCACCGCTTTATGCGGCGCGCCGCAGAAAGTGGTTAAGCGCAATGTTGCCGACCTTGACAAAATGTTTGCTCCCGAAAGCTTTGTTGTTCCGTTTATCGAAACCGTTTTTGACCGGACTACCGTCGAGCTTTTCAGAGGCTGCATAAGAGGATGCCGTTTTTGCCAGGCGGGGTTCCTGTCGCGCCCGCTTCGTGAAAAATCACCCGAAGAAGCCGAGAGGCAGTGCCGGGCGATTTGCGACAGCACGGGATACGATGAAATTTCACTTTGCTCACTGAGTACGAGCGACTACCGCGGGCTTGAAAAGCTGTTAAATAATATGCTCACCTGGACAGAAGAGAGAAAAATCAACATTGCTCTGCCTTCGCTCAGGGTCGATAATTTTCCTCAGGAGCTGATGAAACGCCTTACGAGCGTCAGACGAAGCGGGCTGACCTTTGCCCCCGAAGCCGGCACACAGCGTATGCGCGACGTTATCAACAAAAACATAACCGAGCGTGAGATTCTCGAGACCTCCGCCAGGGCGTTTGCCGGCGGCTGGAATGCGGTTAAGCTTTATTTTATGATAGGTCTGCCGACGGAAACCGATGAGGATATCAAGGGCATTGCCGACCTTGCGCAGGCTGTGGTCGATGAATTCTACAAAAACCCGAATAAGCCGAAAGGCAAGGGAGCTCAGGTCAACATAAGCCTCGCTTCTCTCGTGCCCAAACCATTCACCCCGTTTCAGTGGGAGGCTCAGGATACGCCGGATGTTCTGATTGAAAAGCAGAAATATCTTATCAGCTGTGTCAAATCCGGCAAAATCAGCGTTTCAAGACATGTGCCTTGGACAAGCTTTCTTGAGGGTGTTTTTGCCAGGGGAGACAGGCGCCTGTGCGCCGTTATCGAAAAGGCGTGGCGTAACGGCTGCCACTTCGACTCCTGGGAAGAGCACTTAAAAAAAGAAACCTGGCTTGCAGCATTTGAAGAATGCGGCATAGACCCGTTCTTTTACACTGCAAGGAAACGTTCTTTTGATGAAATTCTGCCGTGGGATATGATGGACTACGGCGTTACAAAAGCCTTCCTGATAAGCGAAAACAAGAAGGCTCATAACGGTGAAACAACCCCGAGCTGCCGCGAAAAGTGTTCGGGCTGCGGGGCGGCAAGACTTAACGGAGGGGTGTGCAATGAAATGCGCAAGACTGTGGTATAAAAAAAGCGGTATGGCGATTTATACATCTCACCTTGATATGAACCGCTGTTTTTCAAAAGCAGTCACCAGAGCGGATATTCCGCTGTGGTACACAGAGGGATTTAACCCTCACCCCTATATGACCTTTCTCGCGCCGCTTGCTCTCGGTCAGAGCGCAAAGCGCGAACCGATTGACATAAAACTTGAGGATGACGAAATAACCTTTGACCGGGTAAAATCAAGACTGAACGCTGTTTTACCGGAAGGACTTGAAATTGTTGACGTTACCGAAGGCAGAATGAAACCGGGAGAAATTGCCAAGGCGAAATATAAAATCAGGTGTTTTTTCATCTGCGAGGCAGATGCCGTTTCTTTCAGAAAAAACGCCTTGAATGTGCTTAACAGCGGTGAAATGTTTGCGGAGAAGCGTTCAAAACGCGGCGTAAAAACCGTTAACCTTTGCCCGATGGTTTCAAAATGCGTTATCACCGCTGTTGATTCTCTTGCCGTGGTTGAAGCCGTTCTTTCAGCCGGGAACAATGAAAATCTGAACCCTCAGCTTTTTATTGAAACGCTTGCACAGTACAGCGAAAGCGAATTTGACGACATTGATATTATCAGACAATCGCTGTTAACCGAAAGCGGAGAATTGTTTGAGTAAATCAGCGCACGTCTTGTTTTGACCTCTGAAGCGCTGAGCAAATTGTATGACCGAAAAAATCACGAAAAGCTGGACTTTTCCCGGCTTTCCGTGATTTTATTATTTTACCGAAGTTGAATTCTATTTTTTGAAAAACGAGTCGAGTTTGTATGCCCAGACAAAGATGCTTTTGCTGTCATATTCCTGCGGGATATTCAGCGCGTGGGTCATTGCCATAACTCCCTTGAACGCCGCCGCGGCAACGCTCGCGACGGATTTTCTTATTTTCATAAGGTTTGTAACTTTTTGCTTTAGCTCTGTAAGGGTAACGGAAGGCGTACGGCCGTGAAGAACGCTTTCAATCTCTTCATTTGTGACAATTCCGCTTTCAAAAAGGAATTTGAGCGTGTCATCGTCCGTTTCAAGAAGCCCGCGTTTAAGAATATCAAGAAAGCAGAAAACCGCCCCGTATTTTTTGAAAAACTTAACTTCATATTTCCAGAGCGTTGAAATCGAGGCGTCGCCGTTTTCAATTACGCTTTCGGCAAGAAACTGCCCGGCTCTGATGGAGCTTGCGATGCCGTTGCCCATAATCGGCACAGTCATGAAGGCACTGTCGCCGACCGAAGCGTAGCCGTTTGCAACCATTATAGGCGCAGGGTACCTGACAGGTATCGCCGTATAACGGCCGCCTCTGAGCACCTTTTCGCCGATAATCGGGTTATCTTTTCTAAGGCAGGCAAAAAGCCTCTCATACTCCTCATTTTTTAATTCGCCGATATTGCCTATGAGCGTGCTGACAGACCCGTCAACCTCAATTCCGCACCAGCAGATACCGTAAGAACCGTTGTATTTAAGATAATAGTTGTATGTATCCGGCAGATTAACACCGGGCGCCGGTTCATAATAGGTATGAACGATATTGAATACCTCGTCCTCTTTGGGCTTTTCGGTTATCCCGAAACGACCGTGAAAGCTTTCACGGCAGACGGAATAAACGCCGCCCGCGTCGATAACAAGATCCGATAGTATTTCACCATCGTCCGTTTGAATTCCGGTAACACAGTCCCTTTTGAAAACAAGGCCTTTGACTTCGGTTTCAAAGAAGAATTTAACCCCCGCTTTTTCACATCTTTCAACCTGTTCAAGCGAAAAAATGCGCCTTTCTATGCTCCAGTTTTCTTTTTCTTCGGGTGTGTTTAAGGTCAGAACTGCGTCTGAATAAGGCGCAAGAAATGACGCCGTGACGGCCCTCTTTGCCCCTGCGGGCAGTGGAATGGACATTTGCTCAAAAAAGCCGGGTTCTACCGCGTCAAGCTGATCATGACCGAGCTCGCTGCGCGGGCTTTTTTCATAAACGGTCACATCATATCCGGCATTTGCAAGCAGCAGCGCCGCCTGGAGCCCGCCCTGACCGGCTCCGACAACCGTAATTTTCATGCCGTTATACCCCCGAATATGCCGAAAATCCGCCGTCAACCGGCAGAATAACGCCGGTTATGAATGATGAATACTCTTCATCGCACAAAAAGACGAGAGCGCCCGTCAAATCTTCCGGCACGCCGAAGCGTCCCATCGGTGTCTGGCTGATTATTTTTTCCGACCTGGGGGTGAGAGAACCGTCTTCATTAAACAGAAGAGTTTTGTTTTGATTAGTCGCGAAAAATCCGGGAGCTATCGCGTTAACTCTGATGCCCTCTTTTGCAAAATGCACCGCAAGCCACTGGGTGAAGTTTGAAACGCCCGCTTTCGCGGCTGAATATGCGGGGATTTTTGTTAAAGGACTAAAGGCGTTCATTGAAGAAATGTTGAGTATGCTAACGTTATTTCTGCCAATCATATCCTTTGCGAAACACTGGGTTGTCAGAAGAGTTCCGAGTATATTCAGGTTGAAAACAAAGGATATGCCTTCCGGGTCAAGGTCAAAAAAAGTTTTTATGCCGTTTACTCTGTTCTCAAGGTCTCCCGGTTCATAGTACTCTTTCGATGTTGTTCCCTTCGGGTTGTTGCCGCCGGCGCCATTAATTAGAATATCGCAAGGACCGAAGTCGGCGTTAACTGCCCGCCTTACTTTTTCAAGGCTTTCGCTTTCAAGCACATTGCACTCATATGCTTTCGCTTCGCCGCCGGAAAGACAGATTGCGTCCGCAACAGTCTTTGCCGCATTAAGGTTCAAATCGAGCACGGCGACTTTAACGCCAAGGGAAGAAAGCGCCTTTGCAAAGCTTGAGCAAAGCACACCGCCGCCGCCCGTGATAACCGCCGTTCTGCCTTTTAAGTTTGAGTGAAACATATTTTCTCCTATCTTTTGTAGCATGCCGCAACCAGCTTTGCCGCTTTGCCGCCTTCAACGGCGTCAATACCAAACCTGCGACCGCTGTCTAAACATTCATAAAAATCATCTATCAAAGCCTTGTGCCCCGTCCCCCAGTATTTCTGACCGGGAAAAACTTTTGAAACATCGGCAACGTCTTCTTTTGTAACGCCGTCTTGACCTGTGACATAAAGCTTTTCGCCCTCTATACGGATTTTTCCTTTTTCAAAAACTGCTTCAATTATCACATCCTCGTTGTCACCGTAAGCCGTTGTGGCGTAAAATACCGCTGTGCCTCCGCCCGAAAGCGAAAGGTATACGCTCGCCGTGTCCTCAACCTCGATAACACCCGGAAGATGGTCGTTTGAAGTGTGGCAGGCGATAACCTCCGCTCCGCCGCCCAAAAGCTGGACAATATCAAGAGTGTGAATAGCCTGATTAATCAGTACTCCGCCGCATTCCCTGTCGGCTTTGCCGTGCCAGTCATCGCTGTAATAATCCCTGCCCCTGGACCAGGTGAGAAAAGCTCTTATGCACCTGATATTGCCGAGCTCCCTGCTATTGACAATTTCTCTCGCCTTCATTACGCACGCGTTATAGCGGTTTTGAAAGCAAACGCCTACCTGCTTTCCGCTTTTTTTCTGCGCGCTTATGAGAGCGTCGATTTCACTTTTGGAAACACCGCATGGTTTTTCAACAATAACGTTTATACCCATATCAAGGGCTTTGAGCGCCATCGGCGTATGCAGATAATGCGGGGTGCAGATATGAACGCAGTCGATTTTTTCACATCTGAGCATTTTGTCAAAATCCGTGTACGGTACGGCGCCGGTAATTTCCGCCGTTTTTTTCGCTCTGTCGGGTTTGATATCAGCAACGGCAATAAGCCGCAGCGCCGGTTTTTTCATAATTGCATCTATATGAACGTGTGAAATGTTGCCGCAGCCGACCAATGCACAATTCATGTTCAGCACTTCTCTTTCTCCTATGCTTTTACGCTCCGAAGGTGGACGACATATCGCCCTGAACGGTTTCGTTCACATTCTCTTTTTCCGCTTTGCCGGCGGCAATCTTCTTTTGAAGTTCGCTCCAATAAAGGTCCTCGTCAATCGGGAGCTCAATATCTTTTTTAAGCCAGCTTGAAAGGTGCGCGGCATTTGAAATGGTCAGCCCGTTAATGCCCTCTTCGCCGCCTGCGACAAGGGGAGCGCCGTGAGCAATTGCGGCGGCAAATTTAGACACAACCTCCTTATGACCGGGATTGATGCCGTCGGTTTCGACATCCTTCCACTCTCTGTTGATTTTTGCAAAGCCCTCGGTGCTGTTTGCACAGTGCTTTGATATCGGCTGATCGAGAAGACAGATTTTTATTCTTGCGCCGTCTTCGCATATGATTGTCGCTTTATCCATTGTGATTTCAAGCCGGTTGTCACCCGGGCAGTCGCCTGTTGATGTTATGAATGTGCCGGTTGCTCCGTTTGGATATTCGGCATAGATGGTTACATCGTCCTCAACCTCAATGTCATGCCATTTACCCTCATGGCAGACGGCGCGGATTTTTGACGGCATGCCGCAAATCCACTGCCACAGGTCAAGGTTGTGGGGGCATTGGTTCAGAAGAACGCCGCCGCCTTCGCCGGCCCATGTAGCGCGCCATCCGCCGGAGTTGTAATATGCCTGTGTGCGGTACCAGTCGGTGATAATCCAGCTCACGCGCCTGATTTCGCCGTATTCGCCGCTCTTAACCATTTGACGCACTTTTTGGAATGTGTGGTTTGTACGCTGGTTAAACATGATGCCGAACACTTTGCCGCTCTTTGCCGCTTCTTCATTCATTTCGCGAACGGCTTTTGTGTAAACTCCCGCCGGTTTTTCACTCATTACATGAAGACCTTTGTGAAACGCTTCAATTGCCAGCACCGGGTGAAGGTAGTGCGGCGTAGCGATGATAACTGCGTCAACCTCGCCGGAGTCTATCAGTTCCTGACCGTCTTTGAAGGTCTTGACATGTCTGTCTCGCTTTAATGCCGCGTCGGTTTTTACTTCAACCGGGTCAGCAACAGCCGTCACCCTTGCTTCATGCCAGCAGCCTTCGCAGTATTTGCTGTGGTGATCGGCGCCCATATTGCCCTGACCGATAATACCGATTCTTACCGGCTGAACTTTACAAACGATTTTATGTATTGCACTGCAGGCGGCGGCAAAGGATGTCATATTGTCGGGATAAGTGTACGGGTCCATCTTTCTCTGTACTTCGCCGTCAGCTTCAAGGTTTGAAAGCCCGTCAAACACCCTTAAGTGTGGTTCAACCGAAAGAGTGATTCTGCCCTCTTTCTTATCAAGACGCCTTAAAATCTCTTCGATTTCGCCGTCGCCTTCGCCGGCGGGCACAACAGCACCGCTTTGGGAATCGACATCCTTTATGTGCATATATGTTATGTATTTTTCAAGCTTGTCAAAGGCGTCCGGTGTAGCGGCGCCGCACTGAATATAATTCGCCGGGTCAAAAACGCAGCCCAGTCTGTCACCGAAATGCTCTGCGATTTCAAGGCATCTTTCGGGAATATCGCCGTAGATGCCTTTCTCATTTTCGTGGCAGCAAAGTACGCCGTTTTCTTTAGCGTAATCGGCAAGGATACCAATCCTTCTGAAAACTTCGTCCTTGTATTCGTCGAAGCTTTCGCCGTTTTTGAAATAAAAGCTGAATATCCTGATATATTTTGCGCCGAGGATTTTCGCTACCTCAACGGTGTTTTTGAACTTTTCAAAATGCTCTTCAAAATCGTCGGTTATCTCGATTTTGCCGTAAGGGGAGCCTAATGAAATAACGCCTATGCCGCCGTCCGAAAGCTCCTGCGCCAACATTTTTGCCTCTTCGGCGGTTATTTCGCTGATGTTTTTGCCGTTGACATTGCGAAGCTCGATATAGTCGATGCCGTTTGCCTGACACGCCTTTATCTGTTCCGGTATAGCGGGTGAAGCTTCATCCGCAAAGGCGGAAAATAAAAATCTTGCCATTTAGTTTTTCCTCCGTTAATCAAATTATTTTTATTTTATCACCTGTAAATTATTATGCAAGCCTTTATGCGTTTTTACTTGATTTTTTTTATAAAAACTGTATAATTTACACGTTATATTTTAATCAATTTAAGGAGCGGACAGATGAAAGAAATCAAAAAAGTTGTTCTTGCCTATTCGGGCGGGCTTGACACATCCATTATCATTGCCTGGCTTAAAGAAAACTACAATAACTGCGAGGTTATCTGCGTTTCCGGCGATGTCGGTCAGGGTACGGAACTTGACGGTCTTGAAGAAAAGGCGCTTAAAACCGGCGCTTCAAAGCTTTATATTGAAGATCTTAAGGACGAATTTGTTGCCGATTACGTTTTCCCCACCCTTAAAGCAGGTGCGGTTTATGAGAAGGAATATCTTCTGGGCACATCGTTTGCGCGCCCGATTATTGCCAAAAGAATCGTTGAGATTGCGCTTAAAGAGGGCGCTGATGCCATATGTCACGGATGCACAGGCAAGGGCAACGATCAGGTGAGATTTGAGCTTGCGATAAAAGCGTTTGCGCCTGATATGCAGATAATCGCCCCCTGGCGCATCTGGAATCTCAAATCCCGTGAAGAAGAGATTGAATATGCCGAGGCTCACAACATCCCCCTGAAAATCAACCGTGAGACAAACTATTCAAAAGATAAAAACCTCTGGCACCTTTCACACGAAGGTCTTGACCTTGAGGACCCCGCGAATGAGCCGCAGTACAATAAGCCCGGTTTTCTTGAAATGGGCGTTTCACCCGAAGCCGCTCCGGATGAAGACACATACATCACCATTCACTTTGAACAGGGCATCCCCACCGCCGTCAACGGTAAAGAAATGGGCGGCGTTGAGCTTATCGAATACCTCAACGAAGTCGGCGGCAAAAACGGTATCGGTCTTAACGACATAGTCGAAAACCGCCTTGTCGGCATGAAATCCAGGGGCCTTTATGAAAACCCCGCGGGCGCTATCCTTTTCAAGGCTCACGATGTTCTCGAAACCATCACCCTTGACCGCGACACAATGCATTATAAAGAGATAGTTGCTCACAGGTTTGCCGAGCTCGTTTATTTCGGCCAGTGGTACACACCGCTTCGCGAGGCGCTGTCGGCATTTGTCGATTCAACTCAAAGGACCGTTACCGGCGATGTCAAGCTTAAGCTCTATAAAGGCAATATGATAAACGCCGGCGTCACCAGCCCCTATTCACTCTACAGTGAGGATTTCGCGACCTTTGACGCAGACGATGTTTATGACCAGAAGGATTCCGCCGGCTTTATCAACCTTTTCGGTCTTCCGATAAAGGTCAGAGCCATTCTTGAAAATGAAAGGAACAAGAAATGAATATCACACCCGATGTCTTTTATGTCGGCGTTAACGACCGCAATATAGACCTTTTTGAGGGACAGTATATTGTGCCCGAGGGCATGGCGTATAACTCATATGTCATAATGGATGAAAAAATCGCGGTTATGGACTCCGTTGACAAAAACTTCACTCACGAGTGGCTTGATAATATCGCAGGCGTTATCGGTAACAAAGAACCCGATTATCTTATTGTTCAGCATATGGAGCCCGATCACAGCGCGAATATCGCCAATTTTATAAAAACATACCCCTCAGCGACGGTCGTATCGTCGCAAAAGGCTTTCGGTATGATGAAAAACTTTTTCGGCGATGAATTTGCTGACAGACGCATTGTTGTAGGCGAAGGGGATACTTTAAGCCTCGGCGCTCACACACTGACCTTTGTTACGGCTCCCATGGTTCACTGGCCGGAGGTTATCGTCACTTATGACGCAAAAGACAGAATTCTGTTCTCCGCCGACGGATTCGGCAAGTTCGGCGCACTTGACGCGGACGAAGACTGGGCGTGCGAAGCGCGCAGGTATTATTTCGGCATTGTCGGCAAATACGGCGCGCAGGTGCAGGCGCTCTTGAAAAAGGCCTCCGCCCTTGACATAGAGAAAATCTGCCCGCTTCACGGACCGATTCTTACGGAAAATCTCGGTTATTATCTTAATCTCTACAATATCTGGTCAAGCTACGGCGTTGAGAGCGACGGCATTGTTATCAACTACACCTCGGTCTACGGCAACACCAAAAAGGCTGTTGAGCTTCTGGCCGAAAAGCTTAAGGCTTACGGCTGCCCGAAGGTTTGCCTTAACGACCTTGCCAGAGCGGATATGGCGGAGTGTGTTGAAGACACCTTCCGTTATGAAACCGCCGTTTTCGCGACCACGACATATAACGCCGAAATCTTCCCGTTTATGCGTGAGATGATTAATCATCTGACCGAAAGAGGTTATAAAAACAGAACCGTTGCTTTTATCGAAAACGGTTCCTGGGCACCCATGGCAACAAAGGTGATGAAGGGCTTGTTCGCAAACTGCAAAAACCTCACATATGCCGAAAACAGCGTTACTATCCATTCAGCTCTTAATGATATTTCAAAAAATCAGATTGATGAATTGGCAAAAGAGCTTTGCAAGGGCTATATCGCCCGTCAGGACTCGACCGCCAACAAGAACGATATGAGCGCCCTGTTCAAAATCGGTTACGGACTTTACGTTGTCACCTCAAACGACGGTAAAAAGGATAACGGCGCAATTGTCAACACCGTTACCCAGGTAACCAACACTCCCAACAGGATTGCCGTTTGCATAAACAAAGAAAACTATACTCACCATGTTGTTAAACAGACCGGCATTATGAATATCAACTGCCTGTCTGTTGACGCGCCTTTCAGCGTGTTTGAAAGCTTCGGCTTCAGAAGCGGCAGAAATGTGGACAAGTTTGAGGGCGAAGAAGTTCTGCGTTCTGATAACGGCCTTGTTTTCCTTTCCAAATATATCAATGCATTTATGTCCCTTAAGGTTGAACAGTATGTCGACCTTGACACTCACGGTATGTTCATATGCTCCATTACAGAGGCAAGAGTGACCGGCGATAAAGACACAATGACCTACACTTATTACCAGGCTAACGTCAAGCCCAAACCGCAAACCGAAGGCAAGAAGGGCTATGTGTGCAAAATCTGCGGATATATTCACGAGGGCGAGCTGCCGGATGATTTTATCTGCCCGCTTTGCAAACACCCCGCCAGCGATTTTGAAGAGATAAAATAGCGTTAATCAACAGCCAATTGACTTTTCAAACGAAACAGGTACAAAACAGATGACATAACTCCCCACACCTCTCAACGATGTGCCCCAGGGGAGAATTTTTTACAGGAGCCAGGTGATAATTTTGAACAAACTCAGAGTTGCAAACATAGGCATGCAGTTCGGGATGTCCCACATAGAGGGAGCTATGGCGTATGGGGCGGAGATAGCCGCCATTTGCGACAGTAATGAAGAAAACCTGAAAAAAGCCGGTGAACGCTACGGTATCGGGCGTGAAAAGCAGTTCACAGACTATAATGATATTTTAAACAGTGACGAAATCGACGTTGTCACCGTTGCCGTGCCGGACCAGCTGCACAAAAAGATTTCTTGCGATTTTCTCAGAGCCGGGATAAATGTGCTGTGCGAAAAGCCGCTTGCCCTCACACGGGAGGACACACTTGAGATTATCAAAGCTGCGGACGAAAGCAACGCTAAATTCATGGTTGGGCAGATATGCAGATTCACCCCTTCGTTTGAAAAAGCGAAAGAGATTATTGACTCCGGCGAAATCGGCGAAATATATTTTATTGAGTCGGAATACGCTCATGACTATATGAAACTGCTCAAGGATTGGCGTTCTGACCCGAAGAGGCACGGCGTTATCGGCGGCGGCTGCCATGCGGTTGACCTTATACGGTGGCTGGCGGGAGACCCGGTTGAGGTTTTCGCTTACGGCACACACAAGCTTTTACCCACCGTTACTTATGACGACGCGACGATAGCGGTCATGAAATTTGATGAAAACAAGGCAGGCAAAGTTTTTGTTTCCACCGGTTGTAAGCGCGATTATACGATGAGGACAGTCATATACGGCACAAAGGGCACACTGATTTGTGACAACACCTCGCCCACAATGACTCTTTTCACAACCGACGCCGAGGGAGTCACAAAAGAACCGAAAATAATTGATGTGGAAGTGAACAACCACAACGCCGCAAAAGAATTTGCCGCCTTTGCGGATGCAATTATTAACGGCAAGCCCGTTTTGACGGACGCAAGAGAAGGTGCAAAAACCGTTGAGGTGTGTCTGTCAATAATTGAATCTTCAATGACCGGCAAACCTTGCGAACCAAATTACAACTTTTAAACACAGCACCCCCTCCGCGCTGCGGATGGGGTGCTGTGTTTTTTTACAATTTACACTTCATTACCGCTGCTTCCGGGGAATGAGGGTGAACCGGAGTTTTCGGAGCCGGTCCCGCCGTCGGAGGAACCGCCCCATCTGCCGCCGCGTGGCAAATTGCCGAAGCTATCGTCTCCGTTTTGATTCCCGTCGGCGAAGCTGCGCATGCCGCCGCCCTGATCAGCGCCGCCGAAGCCGCGCATACCGCCGGCAAACTGATTGGTGATTTCGGTAACCTTTTCGCCGTTGAGATAAATCTCGCCGCCGTTAAATTCGGCTTTACCGTCATAATCAAAGCCCGACTGACCGGTGATTGTTATCTTACCGCCGTTTATATAGATATCGCCGTTTGAGTCAATGGCGTCCGTGTCGCCGGAGCCCATTGTGACCGTGATATTGCCGCCGTTGATTTCCACCGAAGGGGTTTTGCCGTCAACCTTCTGCGCACCGTTGATACCGTCGTCGCTCGAGTTTATGGTAACCGTACCGTCATTGATTTTGATAACTGTACCCTCGATTCCCTCGTGCGCTGTGATATTCAGAGTGCCGCTGTTTATTGTTACGGTGTCGTCAGCGTGGATACCGTCATCATCCGACTTGATTGTAATATCCCCTGATTTTATTTCAATGCTGCTGTTTGAATGAATTCCGTCGCCCTTTGCCGTTAAATCAAGGGTTGCGCCGTTGAGGGTGACGCCGTCACTGCCTGTAAGAGCGTTGTTTTCGCTGTTAACAGTGATGTTTGTGTTTTCGATTGTCAGATTATCCTTGGATTTAATTCCGTTTTTGTAATTAGCGTTAACGGTCAGACTACCCTGCCCGGTTATTGTCAAATCCGCCTTAGAGAATACGCACGCATCGGGCTCTTCTTTTTCGGCGTCTGAATAATCGCCGTCAAAGCTGTATTTTGAGGCGTCTGTCAGTTCACTATCGGTACCGTCTTTAAGTTCAATAATAACACTGCCCGCTTTGACAACATTGACTGCCGACGAATCTGAAGATGTGATTTTAACGCTGTCAAAAATCAGTGTCACGTCTTCGTCACCGGCATCAACAACAATCTGACCGCCGTTAATTTCGCCGCTTAAAGTATAGCTGCCGCCGGATGTTATAACAACATTGCCGTTTTCATACACGGCGCCGGAACCCGAAACCGAAGCCGAAGAACCGCTGAGGGTTATTGCTGTGCCATTTACTCCGCCCGTTGTTTTGTTTTTTTCACTTTTTGCTGTTTTTTCGCCGGCGCTTGTTTCCTTCTGCACCGGCACCGTTTCACCCGACGCGGTTTCCTCTTTTTCTCCTTTTGAAACGCACCCCGCGAGGGTAAAGCATACCAGTGACAGGACCGTGATGATAATCAATGTTTTAAATAAGTTTTTCATAGTGTTAACCTCCTCTGCCGGCAACGCCGGCTTTTTGTTTGGCTGTATGATACGGCGTAAACCTTAAGGAAAGCTAAAGGAAAAAAGTTTTTTTCTTTAGGTTCTCTTTAACAAAGCGGGTTAGACTATCGTCAAAGAAAGGGGGTAAGACCCATGAGCAAAGCAATACAGACATGCTTCAAAAGATATGAAAAAAAGTATTTTCTGACTGACGAACAATACAGAATGTTCAAAGAAAAAACCGCCTCTTTTGTTAAACCGGATGATTACGGGTCATATACAATATGTAATATATATTACGATACCGATAATTACTCGCTGATAAGAGCGTCGCTTGAAAAACCGGTTTACAAAGAGAAGCTGAGGGTCAGAAGCTACGGCGTTCCGGGCGAAAACGGCACCGTTTTTGTGGAACTTAAGAAAAAATATGACGGCGTTGTCTACAAAAGAAGAATAACAATGAAAAACAGCGAAGCGCAAGTCTTTCTTAAAGGTTTCAAAACCGGCGGAGAGCTGAGCCGGATTGGGCGTGAGATAGACTATTTTCAGTCCTTTTGGCAGACGGTGCCAAAGGCCTTTATCGCATATGACCGCGAAGCGCTGCAGGGGACCGAAAACAGCGACCTGAGAATCACATTTGACACAAATCTGCGATACCGCCTTGACAGGCTCGACCTTGCCGCCGGGGACGACGGCGAAAGAATAACGGACAATGATCTTATACTTATGGAAGTCAAAATGCCGGATTCCTGCCCGCTTGAACTGAGCAAAGTTCTGAGCGAACTGAAAATCAAACCGGCTTCCTTCTCAAAATACGGCGAATGCTACAAAAGCCATATTATGAATAACAACCGTAATTCTGTAAAAAAGGAGATGTATTTAAGTGCTTAACTCGTTAATCAGCTTTTCATCAATTATCGAAACATCAATCGATTTCAGAACCTACCTTATCTGCACGGCGGTGTCGCTGATTCTCGGCATCCTGACGGCTGTCATAACGATGTTCAAAAACCGCTGTTCGCAAAGCTTCGCGGTGACGCTCGCCATTCTGCCTGCGGCGGTGCAAACGGTTATAATGCTTGTCAACGGCAATATCGGCGCAGGAGTAGCCGTAGCGGGGGCGTTTTCGCTCGTCCGTTTTCGCTCCGCTCCCGGTAACGCAAGGGAAATCGGCGCCATCTTTTCAGCCATGGCAATCGGCCTCGCCACGGGCATGGGTTATGTTACCCTTGCAGTTGTTTTCTTCGCCGTGACAGCGGCTTTTACGCTTATCCTTTCCGCATTGAATTTCGGCGAAACAAAGGGATCGCTTCGCTCGCTGAAGGTTACAATCCCCGAAAATCTCGATTATGACGGAATTTTTGACGACCTTTTCGCAAAATACACCGCCAAAGCGGAGCTTGACAGAGTAAAAACCACCAACATGGGCACAATGTTTGAACTTGACTATTCCATTGAACTTAAAAGTGAAGAGGTACCTAAGGAATTCCTTGACGAAATCCGCGTCAGAAACGGCAACCTCAACATAACCTGCGGCAGAAGAGCGGAAAAAGAAGCTCTTTAATCTGCGTATCAGGACAGTTCGGGGTAAAATCACACCGTTGATTTTGCCACGGATTTATAATATAATCGAAAGCAGAAAAAATTGAACGGAAGTGAGAAAAAATGCGTTTACTGATAGCCGAGGATGAAGTTGACCTTGCGGAAGCGTTAACATACTTTTTTGAAAAAAACCGGTTCACCGTTGACACCGTGAACGACGGGCTGTCGGCGTATGAATATGCCGGCGCAGACGAATACGACGCTATAATTCTTGACATAATGATGCCGAAGATGGACGGCATTGAGGTTCTGCGCCGTCTTCGCGCCGACGGGTGCAAAACGCCCGTTATGATGCTCACGGCAAAGGGTGAAAAAAGCGACAGGATAACCGGCTTTGACACCGGGGCGGACGACTACCTGCCAAAGCCCTTTGACACCGACGAGCTTTTGAGCCGCGTGAGAGCGATGCTCAGGCGGCGTGAGGAATACAGGCCGCCTATAATGACCTTCGGCGATATTACACTTGACCCTGTGAGCGATATTCTGCAATGTTCAACCGGAAAATCGGCGCGTCTTAGCGGCAGAGAATTTCAGGTGATGGAACTTTTTATGCGCAGACCGAAAACCGTTTTATCCGCCGAAAGAATAATGGAAAAAGTCTGGGGCTGGGATACCGAGGCGGAAATCAACGTTGTGTGGGTGCATATCTCAAATCTCAGAAAAAAGCTTTTTAATATCGGCTCAAAGGTCACAATCCACGCCAACAGAGGCCTCGGCTATGTTCTGGAGGCAGAGAATGATTAAACAGCTGCGAAAAAAGTTCATCCTGATTTCAACCGTCGCCGTCACGGGTGTAATGATTTTGCTTTGCGCCGGGGTCAATATTCTTAACTTTATGACAGTTACGGCAAAGCTTGACGAAACACTGGATTCAATAACAGTCAACCGCGGCAAATTCCCTCCGGCTGATTTTAAACCCGAAGAAGATGACAAACTCAACACCGATAATTTTGCGCCCGTCTTTAACCGCGGCAACAGAAAGTTTGAAAGAGAAGCTCAGTTTTTAACAAGGTTTTTTGTTGTAACATTTGACAGCAGCGGCAATGTTACGAGCAGTAATCTTGACAAAATCGCCGCGGTAACACAGGACGATGTCGGCTCCTTTGCCTTAGTCGCTTTAAATGACGGCGAAGGGTACGGGTATCAGAACAGCGGCTACAGATTCAAGGTCACAAAAAATGAAAGCGGCGAATATACTGCGGTTTTTCTCGACTGCCAGAAAGAAGTTAACTCAATGCTGACCCTTTTGATTGTATCCGCCGGCGTTACGGTATTTTGCATTGCGCTCATTTGCGTTATTATCGTTATTTTTTCAAAGCGTGCAATGCAGCCCGTTATTCAGAATGAAATCAAGCAAAAGCAGTTCATAACCGACGCAAGCCACGAGCTGAAAACACCTATAACCGTTATCAACACCTGCCTGAGCGTTCTTAAAATGGATGTAGGCGAACACAAATGGATTGATAAAGCGGCATTGCAAACCGAAAAGCTGAAAAATCTTGTTAATTCGCTCGTAACACTTGCGCGAAGCGACGAAAAAAAAGAAACCGTCACCGTTGAATTCAATATCAGTGATACAGTAAATGAAACCATCGAGTCTTTTAAGGATTTTGCCATCCAAAACAATCACCCGCCGGAGACTGAAATTGAAAACGGAATACTGTTTAAGGGCGACGAATACGCAGTGAGGCAGCTTGTATCAATTTTAACAGATAATGCGCTGAAATACTCAAGCGAAGGAAGCCCCGTATCTTTCACGATGAAAAAACATAAAAAGGGCGTTGTAATCACCTCCTCAAACAAATGTGAAAATATCGACAAAGAGGACTTACCGAAGCTTTTTGACAGATTTTACCGCGCCGACAAATCGAGAAGCTCCGACAGCGGGTTCGGAATCGGTCTTTCAATCGCAAAGGGAATATGCGAAGCGCATAAAGGCAGCATAAGCGCTAAAAGCGAAAAAAGCGGTGAAATCGTATTCACCGCGTATCTGTGTAATATGTAAACCGATAGTTCCGGCAGTACAGTATTCAAATCACCGTACTGCCTTATAACATCTCAGTCAACTATTTTTGAATAAAAATCACGAAGTGCCGGCAAGTCAATTTCCACCGGGGTGGTCTTTAGCTTTGCGGTGTTTACGGCGGCAACAAGAGCGTCAATATCTTTTTCTCTGTCATTCGATTTCGGCTTTTCAATTTGAAGCTCTTGAAGCAGAGCATTAAATTCGTCAAGAGTAACCGGCAGCTCCGAAAGCATCTGATTCAGATACTCTTTGCCCCTGATATCCGAACATCTGTCGATGTTGCCGAGTATGTATTCCCACACAGCTGACATACACAAAGCGACGGCGTGACCGTGAGGCAGGTTATACATAGTTGTGATTTTGTAACCCATTGCATGCGGCGCTGTCGTGGCGGTGATGTTAATCGCTTTGCCGGCAAGGTTTGACGCAAGCATAATCTTCTCTGCCGCCGCCAAAGTATTCTCTTCAATATATTCGCGCCGGTTTTCTTTTATCAGTAAAATCGCTTTTTTGCAAAGTTCTTTGCTCTCCGGTGTTGAATTGGCGCTCCAGAAAGACTCAATTGCCTGACACAGTGCATCAAACATTGTGCATTTTTTCTGATACAGCGGCAAAAACTTCAATACAGACGGCTCAAGCAAAACCGCATTAGGCAACAGAGACGGGTGCGCGACGGATTGCTTAGCCCCCTGATAATAGATAACGGCGTTCTTGGTCGCCTCCGATCCCGAACCGGCGGTGGTAGGCACGGCTATGAGAGATACTCCGGTATCAAACGGCTTTTGAGAAAGGTAATTCTCATTTTCATCCATTTTGCAAAACAGCTTTACGCATTTAGCGACATCAATTGCGCTGCCGCCGCCGACAGCGACAATCAAATCGCAACGGCTATCGTTAAAAAGCTTAACGCCTTCGGCAATCTGCTCATACTTCGGGTTCGGTGAAAAAGCGGTAAATTCGACACGGGGCAAATTTTCAAAGTAAGCTTTTACAGGCAGGCTGTTATATGAGCCGCCGTGAATCAAAAAAATCTTTTTGCCTTTTATCAGATTCCCTAAAAGTGAAAAATCGTTTACTGTCAACTGTTCCATAAAAACTCCTATATTCCCCTATTTTCTTTCAAGCTCTCTTTTTGTATAAACCATATAAGAGACCTCCGATGGTGGTAATCATAAACTCAAGTTTATATTACCACCGCAATTGCGTTATGTCAAAATGATTTTTGTGTAAAATGAACAATGTAAAATTTCATTTTTTATGTTATAATGAGAAGAAATGAAATATGGCGGTAAAAAGTAAGAAACGAACAGCCTATAAAAATTGAGTCATAGACAGGAGAAAATCTATGGATAATTTCAGTAATGACATTGCCTTTCTTGCGGCAAAAAGAGAAAAAGCGATTGTAAAAACAAGCATAATCGGTATCGTCACAAACATCTTTCTTGTCATATTCAAGGCGTTTGTCGGGCTTGTTTCAAACTCGATTGCTGTCATTCTTGACGCTGTCAACAATCTGTCCGACGCGCTTTCGTCCGTTGTGACAATTGTCGGCGCAAAGCTCGCCGCAAGGCAACCGGACAAAAAGCATCCCCTCGGGCACGGCAGAGTCGAATACCTGAGCTCCGTTATAGTGGCTACTCTTGTCCTTTATGCCGGTATAACATCGCTGACCGAATCCGTAAAAAAAATCATACACCCCGAGGCGGCAGATTACAGCGCTGTTTCGATTATCATCATCTCAGTCGCCATTATTGTTAAAATCCTTCTCGGAATGTATGTTAAAAAACAGGGAAAAGCGGTCAACTCCGGCGCACTTGCCGCATCGGGTTCGGACGCAATATTTGACGCAGTTATTTCCGCATCGGTTCTTGCGTCAGCTGTCATATATCTGATATGGGGCATTTCGCTTGAGCCTTACGTCGGTGTTATCATATCGGGCTTTATCATCAAAGCCGGTATTGAAATTATGATTGAAACGCTCAACGACATAATAGGCAAACGCGAAGACGCGGAAACGATTAAGGAACTGAAAAAGATTATATGTGAAGAAGACTGCGTGCTCGGCGCGTATGACGTAACTCTTTTCAATTACGGACCGAACAAATATTACGGCTCGGTTCATGTTGAACTGCCGGATACAATGAATGTTGACGACGTTGACCGCATCACAAGAAGGATTCAGACCGATGTTTATCAGAAAACCGGTATCATACTGACCGGAATCGGCGTTTATTCATTCAATACATCCGACAATGAAGCGGCTAAAATACGAAACACCATCCAAAAAGCGGTTATGTCCCACGACTGGGCGCTGCAGATGCACGGGTTTTATACCGACACGGAAAAGAAAACAATCCGTTTTGACGTTGTTGTCAGCTTTGACATTGACCGGAAAGAAGCAATGGACGCTTTGTACAAAGAGGTTAACGCCCTTTATCCGGATTATGAAACACTGATTATAACGGATATCGACATGTCAGACTGATATGTCAGATGAAGAAAAAGATGCGCTTGAAAATTGAGTAGAAAAACCTTGTAAAATTCAGGAAAGACGGGTGAGAGATAAGGCGATGAAATTCGCTGTACCCGCCGGTTGCCGGGTAAATCGTGTCGGCATTTTCATCCGCTTCCATAAACTGAGGGTATTCTTTGTATGTATGAATGTTGACGGGTTCTTCGTCCGCCATAGTGTGCTTTACAAGAGAGTCTATACCGCTGTTACCGTTACAATGAAGCCAGTCTTTTATAAACCATGTGTAATCCGGAAACGCGCATGTTGACGCATCTATCATTTTATCCGGCGACAGATATTCCTTATTCTCAAGATTTTTTAAATAATCTCTGCTGAGCTTCTTCTTGACATCACCGCAGGTGGCGCCGAGGGAAGCGTATTTTGTGTCAACCGTTCCGTCAGATGTTGATTTCCAGAGAGTGACGAGAGGAGTTCTCTGCACATTGTAGCCGACGATAAGAGCGATTCTTGTGCCGTTGCTTTGCGCAGCTTTGAGATTAGTTTCAATGTTCGCCATTGCGGTTCTGTATTTCATAACCTTATCATACAGGGTGCCGGACTCCTTCAGCCCCATGAATTCCACCGCTTCTTCAAAATATTCTTCGGGGACGAAGGACCATATTCCGGGAAAAGTACGGAAAATCGGTATGAGAGCCTCATTAAACACAATATGCCCCGCTCTTTTGATAAGACCTTCCCCAAGAGCGCAGATACCGTCGATAACACCCGTTGCCTTCAGGGTATCGAGTAAAGCATATAAGAGGGCTTCTCTTATGTCGTCGTTTTTCGGGTCTTTCTCAAGGTACGGTATTCCATCCTCGGCGTATCTTGTAACAGCTTTGCCGTTAAGTTCCACTTTGCCGCAGTAACCTTCGCCGGCGACAGCCGTACCCTTCAGCGGACTGCAGCGGCAGACGATAGCGTCAATACCTTCATATCCGTATTCGTCAAGGTAGGCGGACATCACAACGCCGCCCATGCTTGAACACATAAGCTTGACGCTGTCATGACCTGTGAGCTGTTTGACTTTGTCAATGAACCCGTGAAGGCGTTCGGCATGCTCGTAAGGGTCAAGCCTGAAGTCATAGTTAAAATAATAATTGTCATCGGGGCCGTGCTTTGCTCCGTGAGGCGAATTTATGCTCGGCGTTGTTACATTTGCCTTCGATCTGCCGTCTTCATCAAGAGTCAGGTCCGACATACAATCATTGACAAACCTCGCAAGAGTATGACCTATAAGATCAGAGTTAAAAGTGAGTATGCCCTTTTTCAGGGCGGGCAACTCACTTTTAAGATTTTCCATAAGAAAATCCGAATCAATCGGCCAGAGCTGCTGCTCATTATCCGTACCGGCGTCCCTGACAATCCGCGCGCAGCCGAGCGGACCGACATAAACTATCGGCGAAAAGCCGCAGTCACATCCGCCGTCAACAGCGGATACCGGTGTGACGGCAGTGAGAAGTAAAATTGAGATTGTAAATAAATATGAGAGATATTTTTTCATAGTTATGCCCTCCATTTCATTTAATTATTCCCCGAGCGCGTCGACAACGCTCATCATTTTTGCCTGAGTCAGCGGCATTTCGACGCGCCATGTGCCGTACATACCGATATTGAACCTTGAAACCGGGACAAGGAATGTCACAAAATCGTTATTAATCAAAAACCTGCCTTTATCAAAAATGCCCTCAGTCATCTTGTTCAATGTATCTTCATCTGC
>JAILFM010000010.1 GCA_024697575.1 Clostridiales bacterium | reverse complement strand
TTAACCGTCTTTTTCGGCAAGCTTTGTGAACATATCGAGGATTCTCATAACGCACACCTTCAAATGGTCGGGCGTAATAACGCCGCTGTCAAGCCCTTTCTGAAGGTCGTCGGGGTAACCGCAGTGCATCTTCATATCATTACCCGCCTTGACCTCGGCAACAGGGTCGTTCTTAACGCCCCAGTCGGTGACGACCATACCCTTGAAGCCCCACTCTTTTCTGAGAATGCCGGTGAGCAGCTCCCAGCTTTCGCTTGTGTGAATGCCGTTTATCTTGTTATATGAAGACATGATTGTGAACGGGTCGCTCTCTTTAACAGCGATTTCAAAGGGTCTGAGATATATTTCGCGAAGCGCTCTTTCGCTGAGCATCGAGTCGCACTGATAGCGGTTGATCTCTTTGCTGTTGCAGGCAAAGTGTTTAAGGGACACGGCGACGCCGCGCGACTGAATGCCGCGGATCTCGGCGGCGGTGCATCTGCCGGCAAGGAGGGGATCCTCCGACATGTATTCAAAATTGCGCCCGCAAAGAGGGTTGCGGTGTATGTTGACGGCGGGGGCGAGCCACACGCCGATATTGTTTTCGCGTATTTCGTCAGCCGCCGCAGCGCCGACTTCGTAAAGCAAATCCTCGTTCCAGGTGGCGGCGAGAAGAGTGGCGCAGGGGAAGCAGGTGGTGGGTATGCCGGTTTCGGGGCTGAGGCGAAGGCCGGCGGGGCCGTCCGCCGTCGCGACTGCGGGCACTTTCAGCCTTTTAAGACCGCCGAAGCAGCCGGTGTTCGCAACGCCCGTGGGCGCGTGACCGCCGACAAAATCCTTCATTTCATCAACGGTGAACTGGTTGACGAAATCGCTCAAGGTAATTGACGAGCCCACTTCGTCAAACGGGACAGCCGTATCCGTGTGAACATACGCCTCGGTTTCCGCGCCGCCGTAATAGTATTTGTTTTCGGTTTTTTCAAGAGTGTAAAAACTGCCGTCAGCTTTGAGAACACTGAGATTTTCACGCGGCGCGCAGAACCCAAAGCTTTTTTCGGTGACGGTATCTTCTTTTATCGTGAGTGAAAAATCAAGCTTTTCACAGTTAAGGGATGATGTGCCTAAATAAAGCTCATATTCGCCTTTTTCAAGCACCCAGGCGTTTTTTTCGACTGCGCCGGTGTTGTCAAAGCTTGCCATTGACGAAATATCAACTTTCAGCGCAATGCACTGCTCTTCGCCGGGCATAAGAAGCTTTGTCTTTTTAAAGGCGGCGAGCTGTCTTGCGGGTTTGCCGAGTTTACCCTGCGGAGCGGAAAAATACAGCTGAACAACCTCTTTGCCGGCAACCTTACCCGTATTTTTGACATTAAAAGCGCACAGGATTCTTTCGCCGGATTTCCCCGCGACGGTATTTGTAATTTCAAAGCTTGTGTATGAAAGCCCGAAGCCGAACGGATAGCGTATTTCTTCAAGCTTTCCGGGCAGAGTCTCATAATACCTGTAGCCGACAAAAATATCTTCGCTGTATTTTAAAAAGTGAAGCGATTCGGTGTAATCATCCTTTGAAGGGCAGCTTTCATAGCTTTTGGTGACGGTGTCGGGCAGCTTGCCGCTGGGGTTGACAAAGCCGCAAAGGATATCCGCTATCGCCATGGGTCCCTCCATGCCCGCCTGCCAGCCGTAGAGAATTGCGCCGACCCTGTCATCGTCGGCTATCGGCTCGCAGTCGGTAACGGCGCCGGTGTTATAGACAACAATAACCTTTGAAAACACCTTGCAGACCCTGTCGATAAGGCTGATTTCAAGCTCGGACAGAAGATAGTCGCCGCCTGTAACGCGCCTGTCGGTTCCCTCGGCGGAAAAGCGGCTCAGGGTAATTACAGCGGTGTCGCAGTTTTTGCCCGCAAGGTCAATCAGTTCATCCGGCACATACGCTTCTTTAACATGCATTCTTTGGAAAGTGTCGTAAGTCATATCGTCCCGCTTCCGGCAAAACTCCATATTGTTGACAACATCCCATATTGCGTCAATCTGTTTTTGGGTGAGAATATTCGCGCTCTCTTTTTTCACATATTCTTCATAAAACTCAACAAGGGGCATAAATACGGAAAGAAAACCGTTTCTCTCTTTTTCGGCAAAGCCGTCATAGACAGTGCGTATGTATGCGCAGTTAACGTCGCTTGAGCCTCCGCCGCCCTTTGTGTATTCCATTGTCGCCTTGCCGAAAAGGGCGACCTTTGCGCCCTTTTGAAGGGGAAGCGTGGAATTTATATTTTTAAGAAGAACCATCCCTTCGCCCGCCGCTTTTCTCGCAAGGACAATATGCTCCTCACTGCCTGTAACCCTTTTGCCGTCCCTGCCAAGTGGCAGACATGGCAGAAAACGAAATCTTGAATATTTATCAACCACGGTTTTAACCGCCTTTCTGTCAATTTGCCTTATTAATGATATATACTTTATACTTATATATCATTTTATGTGCTGTGTGTCAACGATAGAAAAGAATAAAAAAACTGTTGACAAAAAGCGCAATCGGTAGTAGAATACAGCGGTAACAAAGCAGAGCGGCGCTCTCACCCTCCGGGTTTCGTCCCGAGTCGGTCAATATTCTTAAGGGCTTTATGCCTTTGATTTTGATTTTTACGGGGTGGGTGTATGCATCTGCCCCGTTTCTTTATTTTTAGGAGGTGCTTAACATCGCTAAGCAAGAACAGCTAATCAATGAGGAAATCCGTGAAAAAGAAGTCAGAGTGGTATCGGACGAAGGCGGTCAGCTCGGCATTATGTCCAGCGACGAAGCTCTCGCCATTGCCGAGAGCAAAAATCTTGACCTTGTTTTGATTGCTCCGAACTCAACGCCGCCCGTGTGTAAAATCATGGACTACGGAAAGTACAAATTTGAAAAAGCCAAAAAAGAGAAAGAAGCCAGAAAGAATCAGAAGATTATCGAAACAAAAGAAATCAGGCTTTCTCTTAACATTGACACCCATGATTTTGAAACAAAGCTTAATCATGCCCGCAGGTTTCTTGCTTCCGGTGACAGGCTGAAAATTTCAATCCGCTTCAGGGGCCGCGAGATGGCGCACCCCGAAATCGGTGAGGAGCTCATGAAACGGTTTGCCGACGCTTTGGCGGACTGCGCCGCCGTTGAAAAGGCTCCGAAGCTTGAAGGCCGTCAGATGCTGATGTTTGCAGCTGCGAAAAATCAAAAAAAATAATTCAGGAGGGTACATTTTATGCCTAAAATCAAGACACACAGCGGCGCGAAAAAGCGCTTTAAGATTTCAAAAGGCGGCAAGCCTATGCGCGCCCATGCCTACAAATCTCACATCCTTAACAAGAAGAGCACAAAGCGCAAGAGAAACCTTCGCAAGGTTTCGGTTGCCGACACAACCAACTGCAGGCAGATAAAGCGTCTTGTTCCCTACAAATAATATCAACATCAACGGAGGTTTAACAATATGGCACGTATCAAGGGCGCGCTCATGACGCGCAAAAGAAGAAACAAAGTATTAAAGCTCGCAAAAGGCTATTACGGCTCAAAGTCAAGGCTTTTCAAAACCGCCAAACAGGCAGTTATCAAGAGCGGCAACTACGCTTATATCGGCAGAAAGCAGAAGAAGAGAAACTTCCGCCGCCTGTGGATAACCAGAATTTCAGCCGGATGCAAGGTCAACGGCATCAATTATTCAACATTTATGAACGGTCTTAAGAAGGCGGGCGTTACCCTTAACCGCAAGATGCTCTCCGAAATCGCCATTGCGGATCCCGCAGCGTTCACAGCCCTTGTTGAACAGGCAAAGGCAGCCCTTTAATAAGTAACAACAATTAAGACAGAGAAACATCAAATCCTTTTAAATTCGGGATTCAATGTTTCTCTGTTTTTTTATATGATTATTTTTGTTTGAAGCACACTGACAGCAGCAAAACGGAAATGGCAATGCCGGCAACGCCGCCGGCGGTGTCAATGCATATGTCAACAAATGTGCACGCCCTTCCGGGCACAAAAAGCTGGTGAATTTCGTCGCTCACGGCGTAAAGAGCCACAAGAGCGGGGACAGCCGGCAGGCCTTTGTTTTTGAAATTCACCTTGAAAGCAGTAAAAGTGAAAAAACCCAGAGCGGCGAACTCGGTGAAATGAGCCAGCTTTCTGATCGCGGTCGCGGTCAGCCCGAATTTCATAAGAAAGGCAAACAGTCCGCTCGTTGCCAGGCTTTCATCGCCCGTCTGCGATGAGAAAAAGAATATTATCACAAGGCAGAACACAACAGGAAGCCAAACGAGAATTTTTTTGCTTTTCATCAGTCAAACCTTCTGGCATTTATAAAACAAACCGTGCTCTCTGCGCCGTTGATATAAACGCCTTCAACGTCCCCGGCGGTGACAAGCCTGCACACTTTCTCGCGCAGAGGGTAAAAAATTGCTTCCGTGAGAATATAGTTTTCCGCAAGGCAGCACCCCGGGAGCATATATGAACCGATTTTTTCGGTTTTCATGCTGTCGATAACCCTGTTATACTCCTGAGGATCAAAGTTAAAAATTCCGCCGTCATCAAAGGACGACAAAAAGTCAAACGCCTCCGAATAACCGGATGTAACGGATGTGAACGCAAGCTGAAAATCATCCGCGGTTATTCTTTTTTCAATTTCAGGCTCCGTCAGTGTTTCGATTTTTACCGAAAACTCAGCGCCGAAAAGCTTTTGCCACTCCTGGGCCTGTTTTTTCAGGTTTTCTTCTTCAGCTTCCGTACATAGAATGCCGACAGTTATCCTTGCCTTGTCAAGCTCCTCAAGCGCCTGATTAAAATACTGCTGAGCCTTTGTTTGCGAATATTTTATCTTTTTTGACATCGGCGCCGCCGCGCTGTGATACTGTGAACCGTCAACAAGACAGACAGACGGCACAAATCCGCTGCCGTCACCGTCAAAAATGCCGGGGTCAACAGCGAAACAAATCGCCCTTCTTAAATCCGCACAGGAAATCACGGAGTCTGAGCAGTTAAAAGCAATGCCGTAAACGCCGCTGCTGAGCTCTTTTTCAATTTTTACACCCTTTGGTGCTTCAATATCCGGCGCAAGGAAAGCCGCGCTGAGCGCGCCGCTGCCGAGTTTGTCGGCAACAGCCTGCAAATCATTATTGAAAGAAAAAACAACCGAACGCGGAAGAACCGTCTGCTCACCGCGGTAATACCTGTTGGCTTTAGCGGTCAGCGAAGTCTCACTGTCCCAGGAGCTGACATAAAAAGGACCGTTACAAAGGATATGCCTTGACGAAAGCCCGTACCTGCCGCCCATCGCTTCATAAAACTCTTCATTGCAGGGCATAAACTCGCTCTCTGACAGTCTTCTTAAAAAGTCGTCGCACCTTTCGCTTAACACAAAGCGAAGAGTCAGTTTGTCATCGGCATAGACGCCGAGTTTTTCCTCGCTGACGGTGCCGTCGTATATTTCGGGGGCGTTTTTGATCACAAACAGCCGCCTGTGAAGGGGCGAAAGGATCTCGTCGGACACAGCCCTGCGGCAGGCAAAGACGAAATCATCGGCGGTTATGGTGGCTTTTGAAAACTTTTCATAAAGCTCGTCGCCGTGCGTTTTTTTAATACCCACGGGGCAGTACCATTCGCACCCTTTTTTTATTTTGAAAACATAAGACATCCGGTCGTCAGACACCGACCAGCTTTCGGCAACACCGGGCAGAATTTCACCCTCGGGCGAAAGCCTGACAAGACCCTCAAAAACATTGTTGATTATTACCCCGGCGCCGACGTCGTTTGTAAACTGAGGGTCAAGAGTTTTGGGGGAAGAAGCAACAGGGTAATAAATTGTTTTGTCGGTTCCGCTTTTACGGCATGATGACAGAGAAGCTACGGCGCAAAACGCGAAGGCAATTGAGATGAAACGGAAAAAATATTTCGCTTTTCTCCTCACTTTTTATCACCCCAATCCTTCAGAAGGTCCGCAAAGGCGTTGTTGACGGGGGCTGAAGGCTGCCTGTTTAAATAATTCTGCACCTCCCGCTTTCCTGCGCCGGCGCTCTGCTTCCTTTTTTCAAAGTCGGTGAGTTTTTCACGGTAGCCGCAAACGCAGTAAAACGCCTTTTTGTCCCCTTCGCCGCGCATTTCCAGCTTTTTGTGGCACTCCGGACAGCGCGCGTTTGTAATAACGCTCAGACTCTTGCGGTAACCGCACTCTCTGTCCTGACACACGAGCATTTTGCCTTTTTTGCCGTTGACTTCAAGCATATATTTGCCGCACTGCGGGCAGGGCTGACGGGTCATATTGTCGTGGTGATAAGACGCCTGCGAACTTCTGACAGCGGCGACCAGCTCGCGGGCATAGTTTTTCATCCCGCCGACAAATTTTTCATCGTTCGCCTTGCCGGCGGCGATTAAAGCCAGCTGTTGCTCCCACTCGGCGGTCAGAACTGCGGATTTCAGCTCCTTGGGCACTATGTCAATAAGCTGCCTGCCCTTCGAGGTGGGGACAATCTCTTTGCCGCGCCTTTCAACATAAAAACAGTCAAACAGTTTTTCAATAATATCCGCTCTTGTCGCCGGGGTGCCGAGTCCCCCGGAAACCCTGAGAACATCCTTAAGCCTGTCATCCTGAACCTGAGAGGAAGGGTTTTCCATGGCGGAAAGAAGCGTTGCCTCCGTATATCTGGGCGGGGGCGACGTTTTAGCGTTTATAATCTTAACGCCGGTAACCGTAACGGGCATTCCCTGTGAGAGAGGCGGCAGGGAATAATCCCTCTCGCCATCCTCATCGTCCGTGTCGTCATCAGCGTATGAAGAGTCATAAAGCGCTTTCCAGCCGGGCTGTCTGACGCTCTGCCCCTTTGTGAAAAAGCTGTATCCGCCGACCTTTGCCTCCACCTGAACCTCGTCATACTCATACGCCGGCGAAAGCACGGCAAGAAAACGGCGCACAACAAGGTCATAGATATGCCTTTCGTCATTTGTCAGACGGTTCAGGTCAACATACTGTTCGGTGGGGATAATCGCATGGTGGTCTGTCACCTTCGCGTCGTTTACAATATATTTTGTTGACAGCGGCTTCGCTCTCAGAACGGCGTTCGCCGCGTCCTTGTAGGGCCCTGTCGCAATCGCGCGAAGCCTTTCGGGCAGCGTGGCGACAACGTCCTTTGTGATATATCTTGAATCTGTCCTCGGGTATGTCAAAAGCTTATGAGTTTCATAGAGCGATTGCATTATATTCAATGTCTGCTTTGCGGAATAAGCGTATTTCTTGTTTGCGTCGCGCTGCAGCTCCGTCAAATCGTAGGCAGCGGGCGGTGTTTTTTGTTTAAAGGTCTTCCTTACGCTCACAAGGGAGCCTTTTTTGTTTTTAACGGCGGCGGCTACGGCAGAAGCGTCCTTTTCGTCAAAAAAGCGCGCCTGCCCCCTGCCGTCTTTATACAGCGCGGTGAAAGAGCCGAAGGACGCCCTGACGGTGTAATAATCCTTCGGTCTGAAAGCCCTTATTTCCTCTTCTCTTTTGCATATAAGCGCCAAAGTCGGTGTCTGGACCCTGCCCGCTGAAAGCTGGGCGTTGTGTTTACATGTAAGAGCTCTTGTGACGTTAAGCCCCACATACCAGTCCGCTCTTGCCCTTGCGTAGGCGCTTCTGTAAAGGTTATCATATTGCGAAACGGGCTTAAGATTTGCAAAGCCCTCTTTTATCGCTCTGTCGGTCTGTGAAGAAATCCAAAGCCTTTGAAGCGGCTTTTTGCACTTTGCCTTTTGCAAAATCCAGCGGGCAACAAGCTCACCCTCACGCCCCGCGTCGGTGGCGATAACAACTCTGTCGGTCTCCGGACCGAGAAGCAGGGAAGACACTGCCTTGAACTGCTTTGAAGTCTGGGGTATAACAGTCAGCTTCATTTTATCCGGCAGCATGGGCAGATCCTCCATGCGCCAGGTTTTATATTTGTCGTCATATCCTTCGGGGTCCGCCAGCGTCACAAGGTGACCCAGAGCCCAGGTGACGATATATCTGTCGCCGATTATACAGCCGTTGCCGTTTTTCCGGCAGCCGAGCACCGCGGCAATGTCCTTGGCAACCGACGGTTTTTCGGTCAAAACAAGAGTTTTAGCCATAAAAACAACTCCTTATATCCGCCGTGATCAAACTGCCGTTTTAACCGCCGAAAACATCGGATTCAATGTAGTCAACATTGTATTTTTTCATTCTTTCAAAATCGTCCGGGTCGTTTACAGTCCACAGGGCTATTTCAAGCCCCCTTGAGTGAAACTGTTCAATCATCTCTTCTTTAAACGCAAGGTAGTCAATGTCAAGCGACAGCCCGTATTCAAAACAAATTTCATAATGGCTTTCATTTAAGCCGTATGTCAGCATAAGCGGCAATGAAGGGAAAAGCGCCCTCGCCTTTTGAAGGTTTTCAACTGAAAATGACTGAAGAATGCACTTTTTTAAATCATAAACCTGCTCAACAAGATCAAAAACGCCCTTTACCTGCGGGTCGGTATATTCACCCTTAAGCTCAACAAAGCACACCATGCCGTATTTTTTCATAATCTCAAGGTACTCTCTGAAAGAGCAAAGGCGCACATCATCGCCCGTTTTGCTGTTTTTAAGCGGCTTCGCGGTCAGCTGTTCGTATGTGCTTTCGCTT
>JAILFM010000004.1 GCA_024697575.1 Clostridiales bacterium | reverse complement strand
CTGATTAAATCGGGGTGTTTAGAACGGCGAGCAGGTTTTTCGACTGATGAAGTCGAAAAATTGCAGAAATAATTTGTTTATTTCAAGATTTGAGACAAAATCAGGCGGAAAAGATGCCGCCGTTATGAGTGCGGCGATTTAATCAGTGTTTCCCTATATTAAAAATTGCAGAATACGTTCTTTAAAATCCGGCGCGGTATCGTAAAGCGCATGACCGCAGCCGTTATATAAGTGCAACTGCGTACCCGGGTTTTTCTTAAGGCGGTCATAGACTGCTTCTGCCGCATTTTCACCGAAAATCCGGTCTTTTGTATCCCCGATGACAAGCGCCGGACATGTAATGTCTTCAAGTTCCTCAGCCGCATCAAAGTCAAATGCCGCCCCGGCAAGAATAACGAAACGCCTCAGGTCACTGCCGGTTACGCTCCCGGCATCTTCAATAAGAAGGCTGCGTGAAGCGTCGAATACATCCGGCGGATATATCGCTTCACCGAAAGAAAGATACAGTCTCTCTGCTTTACCCGCTTTTGCAAGCTCTATCCAGGTTTCAAAGGTCTCGCAATCCGCCTGTGTTATCCGGTCTGTCGCCGACGCAAGCACAAGTTTTTCCGCAAGCTGAGGGTAACGGGCGGCAATCTTCACAGCCATCATAGCGCCCTGGGAAGCGCCGAATATACACGCGCGGTCAATCCCGGCGGCTATAATCGCCTGAGCCGTATCCTGCGCCATATCGTCAATTGAATAATTTGACGGCAGTTCACTGCGGCGGTCAAACACAAAAACAGTAAAGTCGTTTGTGAGCGAATTGTACGCTTTTTCTATCGCATCAGCAGACAGCATCACGCTCTGTACGCTCAGTCCGGGCAGTATGACAAGTTGCCTTTTGCCGTACCCGAACCTAAAAAAATCCATACTGAAAGATTCTGTTTTTACGGTTTCAATTTTCATTGTTATTATTATCAGTTTCCTTTAGCTGTGTTGATGGAAGAGATTAAAATTCTCTTAATTTCCAGACAATCGGTCAACAAGGATTTTGCCATATTACTATCCAAACAATCTGACTTTTCCAAAATATGTAGCCAATACTCTGTCTCGGCAGTTTCTTTCAAAGCAATATGAAGCTTTGCGATAAAGTCAGCTTTGCTGTTACCATACTGAGCTTCGTTAATGTTAGCACCTATGGAAGTTCCGTTGCGGAGAATCTGGTTGGACAGGACAGCTTCATGTTTCGTTTTGACAAGATAGTTGTGCAGTTTTACGATTCTTGCACCAAATTCGATAGATTTATCAATTAAGATGTTTTCTTTCATATCATCACCGCCAACATTATAAAGAAAAAGTTGCTGATACGCAACCATTATTCATTTTTAAATCTTAGGTATTCAGTATTCTCTTAGGGAAACGCTGATTAAATCGGGGTGTTTAGAACGGCGAACAGGTTTTTCGACTGATGAAGTCGAAAAAATGCAGAAATAATTTGTTTGTTTCAAGATTTGAGACAAAATCAGGCGGAAAAGATGCCGCCGTTATGAGCGCAGCGATTTAATCAGCGTTTCCTTAGAAAATTATGTCGATTAAATGAAAAATTAAAACTGAAAACTGAAGAATGAATAATACAAGTCGAAAATTCCGTCGACTAACATCGACAGAATTTTCGACTTGGCCCGCCCGAAGGGATTCGAACCCCCGATCTCCGGAATCGGAATCCGGCGCATTATCCGGCTGTGCTACGGGCGGAAATATATTCTGTATTCCGCCGGGAATGGCAACCACACCCGGCGAATTGTTATGAAAATTAATCATTTCTGTTCAGTACAGATTCCACTGCATTGACCAGGGCATTTATCGCATGCTCTTTGGGTCCATCAACGGTACATGCCGCCGCTCCCGCGTGACCTCCGCCGCCCAACAAGGCGCAAATCTCGGAGGCCTTGACATCGCCGTGCGTTCTGACAGACGCTTTGAATTCGCCGGTTTTGAGTTCCTTTATCATTACGCCCACAAGCACCCCTTCAATCTGGCGCGGCAGATTTGAGAGTCTGTCTGTCTGGGTTTCGTCGGTGCCGCTTTTTTCAAACATATCTCTTGTTATACAAATAACGGCGCACCTGTCGTCAAGGAAAAACTTCATGCTGTCAAGCGCAAGGCGTTCGAGTGCGGCAAAATTTTTTGTTTTTGTTTCAAAAAAAGTTGTTATTATTCCGTATGAATCCGCCCCCGCCTTCACAAGCTCGGCGGCTATCTCAAAGGTGCGAAGAGTTGTGTTTGAAAACCTGAAACAGCCGGTATCCGTCGTGACCCCCGTGAAAAGGCAGGAAGCGATAACCGGCGTAATATCCGCTTTCATTTCGCAAAGCAGCAGATATACCATCTCGGCAACGGAAGCCGAATCCTGTTCAAGAAATGTCTTTTGAGCGTAAATGCAGTTTGACGCGTGGTGGTCAATACAAAGCTCAACACGGTTGCCGTATTTAGCTTTAACCTCTTCACCCAGAAGCTTCGTGTCGGCAACATCAACAGCGACAACATGGCTCGTTTCAAATTCAGTCAGCTCCAAGCCGTCAAACATAAACTCAAAATCTTTGCCTATGGTATCGCCGCATAAATGATTCACACGCTTACCCATAGCGGTCAACGCGCGTGCAAGGGCGGCGGCGCTGCCAAGGGTATCGCCGTCGGGACGAATATGACTGAGCAGCAGGAAATTATCGTTAGCGATAAAATATTCAGCCGCTTCTTTAATGTCAATCATCATCCGCGCTGCCCTCCGTTTCTTCATCTTTAAATTTAAAATCTTTCATTATGCCGGCTATACCCATACCGATTTCAATTGAATTATCCGCAATAAATTTAAGCTCAGGAGTTTTGCGAAGGTGAAGCCTTTTTCCGATTTCGCGGCGGATGTAGCCGGTGGCGCTCACAAGCCCTTTGACAGCCGTTTTGGCAGTTTCAATGCCTTCCATTGCGCTGACATAAACCTTGGCATAAGACGCATCGGAGCTGACATCAACATTAACTACCGTCAGCATTCCCTGCACCCTGGGGTCTTTAAGTTCCCTGATAATTGAGGCAAGCTCGCGCCTGATATCCTCAGACACTCTGTCAATTCTGTAACCTGCCATTGCTGTCCTCTCAGTTTTCTCTGTATTCTTCTATGATATAAGCCTCAAATACATCGCCCTCTTTGAAGTCGTTAAACTTTGCAAGCGCTATACCGCATTCATAACCGTTCTGAACTTCTTTAACATCGTCCTTGAAACGGCGAAGTGAAGCAATTTCGTCATCCGCAACAACAATACCGTCGCGTACAACACGGATTTTTGAATTTCTCGTAACCAAACCGGACGTTACGCGGCATCCGGCGACATTGCCGACAGAGGATATTTTGACAATCTGGCGTACCTCAGCCTTGCCCTGCTCGGCTTCGCGGAACTTCGGAGCGAGCATCCCCTTTATGGCGTCGCTGATTTCGTTGATACAATCGTAGATAACGCGGTACATTTTAAGCTGCACCCCGTCGCGTTCCGCTGTTTCTGCCGCAACATTGTCGGGTCTGACATTAAAGCCGACAATAATCGCATTTGAAACGTTTGCAAGCATAACGTCGCTCTCGCTTATTGCGCCAACGCCGGAGTGAACAATCTTAACCCTGACTTCTTCATTAGACAGCTTGACAAGCGACTGCTTAACAGCCTCCGCCGAGCCCTGAACATCGGCTTTAATGATGATATTCAGCTCTTTCAACTCGCCGTCCTTAATCGAATCAAACAGGTTTTCAAGGGTAACCTTCTGGTATTCTTTGAACTGAGCCTCTTTAGCGCTGTTTTTACGCTGTTCAACAAGCTCCCTTGCAAGCTTTTCATCTTTAACGGCGTCAAAACCGTCGCCCGCCTGAGGCACTTCGTCAAGACCCATAATTTCAACGGGAACTGAGGGACCGGCAGTTTTAACTCTTCTGCCCTTGTCATCCGTCATAACCCTGACTCTGCCCACAGCCGTACCCGCGACAATAATATCGCCGGAATTAAGTGTGCCGTTCTGAACAAGAAGGGTGGAAACAGGTCCCCTGCCCTTGTCAAGGCGCGCCTCGATAACAACGCCCTTGGCGTTTCTGTTCGGGTTCGCTTTGAGTTCCTGCATCTCGGCGACAAGAATTATGCTTTCAAGAAGGGAGTCAATGCCCTGACCGGTTTTTGCGGACACGGGCACGCATATAGCGTCGCCGCCCCATTCCTCGGGCACGATTTCGTGCTCTGTAAGCTGCTGTTTTACTTTATCCGGGTCGGCGGCGGGTTTGTCGATTTTGTTGATAGCGACAATAATCTGAACCCCTGCGGCCTTTGCGTGGTTAATCGCTTCGATTGTCTGCGGCATTATACCGTCATCGGCGGCGACAACAAGAACGGCTATATCGGTCGCCATAGCGCCTCTTAAGCGCATTGAAGTGAATGCGGCATGACCGGGCGTATCAAGAAATGTGATTTTATTGCCGTTAATCTCCGTTCTGTACGCGCCGATATGCTGCGTTATTCCACCGGCTTCGGTTGACGTAACAGAGGTATTGCGTATAGCGTCAAGAATCGATGTTTTGCCGTGATCAACATGACCCATAACAACAACAACCGGGTCGCGTTTGACAAGGTCTTCTTCACGGTCTTCGCTGTCGTCTATAATTCTGTCTTCAATAGTTACAACTACCTGTTTTTCAACCTTTGCGCCAAGCTCTTCGGCGACAATGGCGGCTGTCTCATAGTCAAGATTGTCATTGATTGATGCCATCTGACCGAGTGCAAACAGTTTTTTAATGACCTCGGCGGCCGTCATCTTGAGCATGGATGCAAGCTCTCCGACAGTAATTTCCTCCGGCAGTTTCAAAAGAAGCTGAGGCTTCTTCGCTCTTTCTGCGGCAATTCTCTTAAGCCTTTCCGCCTCTGTCTCGCGTTTGGATGAACGCATACCCTGTTTTTTATACTGCTTGCTCTTCTGGTTGATTTTTTGCTTCTGTGGTCCGTTGTCGCGTCCCTGCGTCTTGTTGGCAAGGCTCAGTGTCTCATATTTTTCGTTGTATTTTTCTAAATCAACATCATTTGCCCTAAGGTTAATAACCGTCTGTTCACCCTTGGTGCGGCGCTGAAGAGGTTTGGAACCGCTGTTCTGGTTTGAATTGTCGGCCTTAGCGGCAGCGGTCGGCATCTGAGGCATTCTCGGCTGTTTTGACTGCCTGTTTGCGTCGTTCCTGTTATTATTCTGCCTGTCGTTATTCGGTCTGTCATTCTGGCGGTTGCCGCGGTTTTGATTTGCCGCTCTGGCGTCGCCGCTCTTTCCGCCGTCATTACGGGAGTCACCCTGTTTGCCGTTATTTCTGTTACCGGCATCGAGACGGCTGTTTTTATTGTTATTGTTGTTGTTATTGCTCCTGTTGTCGGGCTTTCTGCCGTCATTTTTGGGAGCATTATTGCGGTCATTGGCGGCCTGCCTGCCGTCTTTGTTATGATTGCCTTCCTTCTTTTCAGGCTGAGCGGCATTTTTACCGGTGTTTTTGCCCTCGATGTTTTCGTCCTTGTTTTCAGCCTTCTGCTGATTGTCAGGCTGAGGCTGAACCTGTGACGCGGCTTCGTCCTTTTTCTGTGCCTGAGTTTCGGCTTTGTCAGCCTCTTCTTTGCCCTTAGGAGGTTCCTGTTTTCCCTCGGTCATAGCAAAATATGTGTCCAGCTCAGCAACTTCGCTGTCCTTTGTTATTTTTTCAAAGATAACATCGAGTTCTTCATTTTCAAGCACAGCGGATGCCTTTTTAGCCTCACCGCCGTAAAACTTGCTGAGAATATCCGCTATTTCGCTGTTTTTGACTTTCAAATCCTTTGAAAGGGACTGCAGTTTGATTTTGTTTATCATTGATTAACCTCCTCTTCTTTATCAAGAAGAACTGACATTGCTTTTGCGAAACCCTCATCATTCACAGTCAAAACTGCGCTGCGAAGTCCGGTTGCGCGGCCGATTTCATCAATAGTCGCATTAATAATGTGTATAGGTACAAACGCATGAAACGTAATTTCTCTTTCCATTTCACGCCGCAAGCGTTCAGATGAATCCAATGTGAGAATACACAACTTTGCCTTTTTACTCTTTATACTGCCCAGCGCAGCATCGTGGCCGCAGCTGAGTCTGCCTGCCTTACGGCACATTCCTAACAGTGAAAACAGTTTGGGATTAAGACCCATTTCTCATTTCTTCTTCCATTTTTTCATATATTTCATCTGAAATAGCCATGACAAAAGCTCTTTCAAGCCGCTTTGCCTTTCGCGCCTTTTTAAGGCACTCTTCACTGCGGCAAACATAAGCCCCTCTGCCCGGTTTTTTACCCGTCAGGTCCAATGAAACCTCGCCCTCAGGCGAACGCACAACCCTGACAAGCTCCTGCTTCGGCTTCATCTGATTACAGCCGGTACATTTTCTGAGCGGCTTATTCATCGAAATTAATAACCTTTTCTTCCGTCTCGGGTCTTATATCTATCTTCCACCCCGTGAGGCGGGCGGCAAGGCGGGCGTTGAGACCTGAATTGCCGATAGCGAGTGAAAGCTGATCATTGGGAACGGTTACTCTGCAGGAACGCTCGTCCTGAGAAAGAATTTCAACATTTATAACTTTTGAGGGCGCAAGCGCGGCGGCTACAAACTCCGCCGGATCTTCGCTGTATTTGATAAGGTCAATCTTTTCACCGCTGAGCATCTCGACAACGCTGTTGATTCTTGAGCGGTCCTGACCTATACATGAACCGACAGGATCAACATTCGCGTCTGTTGAAGCCACGGCAACCTTGCTCCTTACGCCCGGTTCTCTTGAAACAGCCATGATTTTAACGACCTCATCCGTCGTTTCGGGAACCTGAGCTTCTATGAGCTTTTTGACAAAATCAGTTGCTCTTCTGGTGATTTTGCCCCTGATGCCCTTCGCGCTCTCTCTAATATCGGAAACATAGATTTTAACAAGATCGCCCTCTTTAAAATTATCCTTTTCAAGCTGTTCGTCACGGGGCAGTCTTTCGGTGATTTTGCCGATTTCGACAACAGCGTCCCTGGAAACAGGGTCAACCCTGATAACCTTGGCTGTGACAACCTCGCGTTCTTTGTTTTGAAACTCCGCTCTTATTTTATTCTGCTCCGCTTCAATTATAGCCTGGCGCAGGATATGCTTGCCTTTTGAAGCGGCTATACGGCTGACTTCTCTTGTTTCAAGGGCGATATCCACGCTTTCGCCGGCGACGGCGTTGGGGTTAAATCTTTTCGCTGTATCAACACTGACCTGGGTTACGCTGTCCGTAACCTCATCAACAACATTCTTGCGGACAAAGACGCTGATATTTGACTTTTCCGCATCTATTTCGCAAAAAACTATATCTTTATTGGCGTAATCGGCTTTAACCGCCGTCACGATAGCCTTGCGTATACCCTCAAGCAGCGCATCTTCTGAAACGCCCTTCTCTGCGCCGAGCAGTCTCACTGCTTCAAAAAAATCCTTACTGTTCATTACCGCTGTTCCTTTCAATCATCAAAGTCATCAAGCTTAACATAGCTTGTATCTTTCAAATCAACATTCATTTCGTCGCCGTCATCAAGGCGCAAAGTGAAGCTTTTTGCACTGCAGCTTTCAAGCACGCCTTTGTATTCTCTCTTCCCGTTGACAGGGCGTATGAATTTAAGCTGTATTTTTTCACCCAGACATTTTTCAAAATGCTCTTCACGGTTGAGAGAGCGCTCCAGCCCCGGCGAAGAAACCTCAAGGCAGTAACTTTGCTCAATAGGGTCCGCTTCATCAAGAGGGGCATCAATAGCACGGCTGAACGCTTCGCAGTCATTGATATCCACTCCGCCGTCTTTATCTATAAAAATCCGGAGATACCAGTCGGCGCCCTCTTTCAGAAAGCATATATCCCATATATCAAGCGACAGTCTTTGAGCAACAGGTCTCGCAATCTCCCACACCGCGGCGACGGTATTGCCGCCCTTACCTTTTGACATAACAATCCTCCGGTAAACCACCGTGTGTCCGGCTTTCAGCCAAAAAGCAGGCGGTATTCCAAAAATAAGAGAGCGGGTCACCCCACTCTCAACCTTTCATCAAAAACCAACGGGCAGATTTTAGCACAAAAGGCAGTGAAATGCAATACCTTTTGATAAAAATCCATCATTATTTGCCGGATATTTGCATTATTTATGCATACAAATTCTCTTTTAAGCTGTTATTTCTTTTCATCCCACTTTATATCAGTAACACTGTATATTGCTCCGCCGTACGCGCGGCCGTTGATTTCATAGCCGACATACATTGTTCCGTATCTGAAAAAGATAAACTCCGCCTCATTTTTGCTTTCGGGCAGCTCAAGCTTAGCAACCATATTACCGGATAAATCGAATTTGTAAACATAGTTGTCATCCGAATAAATAAAATAAAGGTAGCTGCCGTCGCTGTCCATGCCCTGACGGGTATTGCCGTGCTCCGAAAGACTCATGGTCCCGATTTGCGTATAGGACTGCGTCATCTTCACAACCTGATAGCCGCCGGAAATACCCGCATAGTAACAGCTTTCACTGCCGACATATACTATCGAGTAGATTTTCTGGGGCACGGTAAAAGTCTCCTTGACGCTCAGAGTCACGGGGTCGACCGTTGTCACGGTTGTGTAATTCGGCTGATTGTTACAGATTACAAGCTCATTATTCGCCGCATTATATGTCACATCGTTCGCATGGTCGAGGAAAAGATAATCCGACTTTGAAACAATGCTCCATGTGTCGGGATTTATTTTCAGTATGACACACGGAATTTTTGTCACTTTTTTGGGTGTCACCGTCTCATCACAGTCCGCGGTCCACTCGGGGTTGTCAAATTCGGCTCCGTCGGGATTTATAGCGGTTACATAAACATACTGTCCGTCACAACATCCTCCCTGTATCGAACGGCATGTACTGACGTCTTCAATTGAAATTGACATAACCAGCTTTTGTTCGGCGGTGTTTGAAGGCGTTATTATACCGAGAGCAACAAGTATTGCCGTAAAAAATGAAACTATACTTCTGAATATTGAAGAAAGAACGTCAAACATCTTTATCTCCCGTAAAACTCACTTAAACTTTTTATCAGCGCCCTGCCGACACTCTCAAGCATAAAGGCCTCGTATTCTTCCTTGTCGGCAACAGATATTGAAACTCCGTTTGCGTTTGTAACCTTTGAGAATGTCTTCTTGCCTTGAGTTTTTATTCTGACAACATCGCTGTCCGAGTATCCGCTGTCGGCAACTGCACTGAGAATTTCTTCAATGTCACGGTACTCGCCCTTGGCTTCGCCGATAAGATAACTCAAAAGGTAAATGTTCTCATTGCCCGGAATGAGGGTTGTGAACTCTTCAAGTGAAGAGCATATTTCCTTTCGCCTTTCAAGGTCCTCTTTGATATCCCTGACAGTGAACGAAGCGCCCGCTTCATCCGGCGAAGCGCTGCTGATGGAATTCACAACGGTGAATATATTCATCAGGTCGTCAATTTCATCAGTCATACCGGTATATTGAGCGTAAAGGTCGCAGATTTTATTCAGGCGTTCATGAAGTGAAAGCATGGTATTAACATTTGTTTCTGAAAACCCTTCGCGGTTTTCGTATATCCGGTTGGATGTTTCGCACCAGGCGTTCACAGTGTCAAAATCCGGAGTCATAAGCAAGGAAGGGTACTGCTGCCTTATGTCGCTGCGAAGCATGATATATTCTGCAAAAACCTCTTTTTCATCAACCTCGCTGTCCTCAAGGAAGCTCATTGCCGAAAGATAGTCACCTCGTATGCACTTTTTCTCGGCTATGTGATAAAGAACCTCGCTTTTGAAAATTGAAATAACAGCGAGCGCCAGCAAAGCCAAACTGATCAAAACTGCCAGGGCGGTAACCGCCTTTTTTGAAAGGCGCTTAACACGCCCCATCAGAACTTCGTTATCATTCGCTCCGTTTTCCGCCTCAACAGTATTTTCATTGGCTGTTGTTTCTTCGTTCTGAATCATCCGGTCACCCCCTTGTTTTATTCTCCGTATCAAAAAGCAGATTACTTTATTCTGCCGTGAAGAGGCATCTCAATAATTACGTCAAGGTCGCCTATAACCGTCCCGCCGACCTTAGCCACAGTCTCATTGGGAATATAGTCCGGAGCCGTTTCTTTAAGATTCTGAGTCATCGATTTGAGCGGCGGGCAGCATCTCGGATAGCATGTAACCGTCTTGCCCTTGAACTCAAATGTCATACAGCGCTCGGATATTGATTCAAGCGGGCGCATATTTATTTTCAATGTGCTGCTGTCAGCCCAGGCGGCTGTTGAAACAGCCGTATAGTCAAGACCGCCGAGGTGGATTTTTGAGTATCTCTCTTTGCCGTCCATACCGCATGTGATGACATTGTGGCGTCTGCCCTCATCCCATGCCATGGTGCATTCATCTTTTTTGAAATCAAAAACAACGTTTTCGATGTTTCCGCCCTTGTCCGACGACATATACACCACCGGAATGGGCAGCATTGAAGTCGGGAAGCCGGCAACGTTAAGAACGGGATTTTTGGCAAAGGTTATTCTTTTGCCGCTGATGAATTCTTCCATTACGCTGCGCGGCATCGCCTCAAGGACGGGAAGGGGTTCAATCTTAAGATCAAGAGCTGAATTTTCCGGCTGCTCCTCACTTGTTTCAACAAACATCGCGGGAAAATGCCTGAAAATACAATCAAGCGTTTTTGCCTCGTCTATTTCGCTGCAGGTGCAGACAAAACAGGCGTCATAATCTTCAAAAACAATACCGAACTGTGAAAACATACCGTCCGCGCGGTATGTGCCGGGCATTGCGTTACGCCAGAAATACGCGCCGTAACCCGCATGGTTATTTTTGTTCGATCTGTTGTTCATAACAAGAGCGGATGTTGCCCAGGCGACATAATCGGCGGGAATAACCTGATTGTTGTCATACACGCCTTTTTGCTGCAGGCATAACATAAAACGCGCGAGTTCATCCGTTGTGATAAACAATCCCCAGCCGCCTGCCTCCTGACCGGCAGGGTCACTCTCCCAAACCGGGCGGCGGGTTATACCCAGGGGTTCAAATAATCTGGGTGTTAAATAGTCAATAAGTCCGAGACCGGTGAGGCGTTTGATAATAACGCCGCAGATATAGGTGTTTTCGCTTATATATTCCCAGCCCTCACCAGGTGTGTATCCCCAGCGGGCTTTGAAGAAATCCCTTACCCATGTGTCGCGCTTCTTGTCGCTCACAATGCTCACGCTTTTGCCCGCTGTCATGGTCAGAAGGTGGAATACGGTCATTTGTTCAAGCTTTTCGTCGGTATTGGCGGGCTTAAAATCCGGGAAAAGGTCAATAACCTTTGTCTGCGGCGTAAGCCTGCCTTCGCTGAACATGAATCCCATGGCAACCGAAACAAAGCTTTTGCTCACGGAATACATAACATGTGGCATATCCGCGCGGTAAGGATGCGCATAAGCTTCAAACGCGCTTTTACCATGGCGCAATATCTTCATTGAATGAACTTCAATGCCGCTGTCTTTAAAATCATCAATCAGCGCTTTGATTTCAAGCGAACTTATACCTGCCTGTTCCGGAAAACCGGCAGCCGGAATTTCTTTGCTCATATTTGGCCGTGCCTTTCCGCCGGTTTGACCGGCAAAATTATATTTATCGGCTTTAACCGATGTATTCAACTTTAAAACAGTGACTGCGCAGATACATCTTTCCGGCTGAGTCAAGCATTACTCCGGTGCGGAATCTGTAGCCGCGTATTTCTATGCCGCCGACGCTGATTGTTGAAATGTATCCGGTATCTCCGCTCACAGCGCCGTCGTGCGATACAATTTTGATCCATGTCGACGGATCGCCGCTCAGGTCGGCGTTTTTGGTGGCAGAGTATTTTTGAATGCATTCTTTCACCGTTGCCGCGGGCAGTTCAACCGTTTTGATTGATACCTGTTCCGGGCTTGTTACGCCGCCGCAAAGATAATCAATCTGACTGCCGCCCCATACAGCGGAGCTGCTTGTCGTCTTGCCTGCAGCGCTGGCGAAATAATATGTTGAAGCGGCTTTTCCTTTATAGTCAAGGTAATTTGCCGAGGGCTTATCGCTCATGCTGTTCATACCGAGAACCGCCATACACGCTTTGAGGGTATTTTTACCGGAATAATAATCGCTGAAGCTTTTACCGGAAAGGGACTGGAAAGCATGCTTTGAAGAAGGAACAACAAACTTATAAGCCTTCGCATATGTGTAGGCAGCGCACGCCTGAGCTTTGAGAGCCTCAAACGGAGAGGAATTGCCGATTTCGCGGCTGACTGTACGGCAAAGATATTCGAGGGTGCTGTATGAACTGCCGCCGTATGTCACAGTTTCGGGTGTTGACGGGTCGTTTTTAACAGAAGTTCCGGGGAAATAGTGTGTAAGTATATCGGCATATGATGAACCCGAATTTGCCATTGCTACGGCACCCTCCTGGCTCAGACCCACACCGTGACCGTATCCATAGACAGTAAAAACAAACATTCCCTTTGCCTTACCTGATGAATTTGTCGAAGCGGCTTTCGTGGTTGTAACCTTTTTTTCAGTCGTGGTTTTACCGGAAGACGTTGATGTTTCTTTTCCGGTTGTGCCCTGTGCGCTTGTTGATACGGCTGTTGTGCCGGTTGACTCGGTCGTTTCTTCTGCCGTTGTTCTTTCACGCTTTGTAAAAACAGCGGCGGCCGTAGTCTCGATCTCCTCGGTTGTTGTTTCGGCGGCAGTAGTTGTCTCGGGCTGTGTCTGAGCCTGCTGCGTCGTTGACGGGGCAGCTGTCGTCGAAAAAGTAACCGTTTCGGTTATCTCACTTGTTGTTGCTTCAATCGTTTGCAAAACGGTTGATTCAATCATTTCATAAAGAATCGTAACGGGAGAAGTTGTCACTGAAGTATGCTGCGCGGTTGTTTCTTCTTTAGCGGTCAAATCTATTTTCCGCTTTGCAGCGTACGAAATGCCGGCAATGACACCGCAGATTATTACAGCGGCGGCAATCGCGACAGCGATAATGGCAAGCGGCACTCTGTGCCCGCCTTTTCCCTCGGGGGCGTAAAGCTCGGGTTCAACCGAACCCGCCTGCGAAAGCATTGCGCAAAGCTTCATAACGGCGGCGGACATAAGCTGCTTGTTATCTTCATTTTCAAGAGCATGAACCTGAGCCACCTTTGCGTATCCGGTACCCGCAACACTGACAAAAACGCTCGAACCGCTACCTTCTTCTCCCTGAACCGGCGAAATCGCGATGCCGTAATCACAGCCTGTGTGTTCCCTGGCGTCACCGGCGCAAAAAGCAATGGAATCGTTATCGCCGTCACGGGCTGAAAAATCCGATGAATCAATAATAAAGCACTTGTCGCTGCCCTCAACAGTATTTATAACGGCGATGAGAGCGGCCGCCATTCCGGTATCGGCAACAGCGACGGTTTTGCCGGTGGAAATAAACTGACTGATCTTTTCCTTTACATCGGATATCTTATATTGCCTGCGATTGCCTGCATTGAACAGAGTATCAAGACCCGAGTCAAACACTTCGTCGACAATCTGACTCTCGCTTGACATAAGCACTATTATACCCTCGCCCGAAGGGAAAGCCACGGCGCTGTATTCGGGTTTTGAACAGTCGAACACCTTTGACTTCGGAGGAACTGCGGTAAGAAGCGCAAGCCGGTTTGAATCAACATCGTAATTACCGGTTTTAAACGCCTCCTCAAGTTTTTTGCTTTGCTTCGCCGTACCGCCTAAATGCTTAATAAGCTCATATTTGACTTCAAAGAAATTTTCCGCCGGCACGCAGAGCAGGGAAACAAAGCCGTCGCCTGCGAAAAGAAACGCCCTGTTAACGCAGTCTTCGGCATTTTCGCCGTTAATCCGGCTGCTTTCAATTGACAAATCCCTGAGTTTTTCGTTAAGGTAATCATATTCCGTAACATGGGTTTCATAGCTGAGTGTAACGGTACAAAATCCTTGTATCAAACCAATCACCTTCATTTCGCTTTTTAAAAATAGTGGCATCGCCGCGTGAACTGCGGTTTTCATTTGCTCCGCGAGCAGTATAAAACATGCGGTGCCTGATTACCAGCGCGGGTCGTTTGCATAGGGATTTGACTTGTTGTTGGCGTTATACCATGCCTGAGGGTATTTGGGATTTGTGTTGTAATATGCTTTTGATGTATCTATATTTACACTTTCACCGTCACGCTTTTCACGGGCAACAACAACCAGCCTTGCCTCGTTGAAATCATAGCAACAGGTTGAAAGGGTCAGAATTTTATCATTCGGTGTTATATCGACGCCGGTTGTGTAGAGCTTGCGCTTGTCAATTTCCTTGATATAGGAATCGAATTTTGTCGGACTGCAGTCGATAAAATTATACGGGAAGCTGTAGCCGTTATCATCCGCAGGGTCTGAATTTGTTATGAACACAGCATAAACAAACCAGGTATGGTCGCCGTAAATTGTATTGCACTCGATAACCGGAGCCTGCTCAAAACCGCCGATTTCGCGATAGTTTTCAAAAAGCCCGAAAATCAGGTCATCATGGCGCATATTGTGACCGTAAACAACATTGTTTACATGAAGGTTTTTAAGGTCCTTCATACGGTAGTCAAAAAACGGAACGCCGTACATTGTCCACTTTCCGTAAATATCGCGGTGAAGATAATAGTCATTGTTATTGCCCTGAGCAATGGGCAGATTGATATCAAAACCCGGAACGCTTATCCAGCCGGCAAGGTCTTCATTGACGGCATAAAGTTTAGCGTACTTTGCAAGCATTCCCTCCGGCAAATCAACATCGGCGTTCTGACTGCCGGTATTAGAATCAACAACGGCGGAGGGGTCTTCACTTTGAGTGGAGGTTTTAACTATATCCTCGAGCTGAGCCTGCTGTTTTTTGAATTTCCACGGCTCATATACATACTGTTCAAGGAGCACTCCGCTTGAAACGATAATAACGATTATAGAAATGGAAAGAACAATTCTTCTCAGAATTTCCTTAGCGGTCGTCTTCCCTTTTTTCTTTTCGAGGCGCTTTTTACCCTTGTTTTCGTCCGCACCGGATTTTTCACCAACATCCGATCCGCTTGAAATATCTTCAAATTCTATTTTGCTCTTCTCATACAGCGCATCCTGACTTGCCACAGCCTCGGAGAAAGTTGAAGCGGCATTCTGGTGTGAATCCTGCGCGGAAGGAAGGTTTTCAAAAGGAATATCAAAATCACTGCCTGTACCTACAAAACCGGTCTCGGGGTTATATTCACCGGTCAGATAGATGTTGATTTTATCGTTAAACGCCTCTTCTTCCTGCTGTTGTTTAATGAGCTGTTCTTCTTTAGCTTTTTCCATACGGGCAACCGTCTCTTCCGAAACGAGCTTTGACGCTTCGGAAATATCGGTTGAAACGGGGGACGAGCCTATACCGTTTTCAATTTCTTTCAGAATTTCATCAAACATACCGGTGTTCATGGCATCGCTCTTCAGATCATCAATAAGCGAAAACAGACTCTGCTTTTCATCGCTGTCATTTTCTTCGCTTTGTGAAGACTGCTGTGACGGTGTGGACACAGCGGGCTGTTTCATCTCGATGTATTCCTCCGGGCTTACCCACATGTCATCCAGCGCGCTTGACTGCGGCTTTTCATCATTGCCGGATGAAACGATAACACTCATGGGTCTCGGCGCAACAGTCTGCGGACCCTGACTCATAATATCGTCGTAAAGACTCTCAAATTCACTGTTAAGATCCTGCTGAGCCTTGTCAATGTCGGCATGAAGCCCTTCAAGAAGAGCGCGGTTGTCCCCGTTTTCAAGAAAAGTGCCGAAATCAATTTCTTTTATTGCCTCATCATCACTCAGAACACTGAGCTTATCCGGAACGGAGGATTGAGTTTTTTCATTCTTGTCCATAATTACTCCTGTAAATCAAATCAGTTGGGGCTCGGAGTCCATCTTTCGGTTCCTTTGTACGGATTTGTCTTGCCGTGAGCGTTATACCACACCTGCGGCCGCCTGTAATCGGGATTGTCTTTGACCGAGGAAGGGTCAATCTCTAAGCTTTCGCCGTCATGAAGAAGTCTTCCCAAAACCACAAGCCTTGTATCTACATTTTTGCCGTAGTCATAAATACATGTTGACAGTGCGATAACCTTGTCCGTATTTTCAAGCGACACGCCGGTTTCATAGAGCATTCTCTGCTTAACCTGTTTGATATAACCGACCATGTTATTATCGCTCATATCGGGATATATGTAGTTGAACAGGTAACCGTTATCGTCTGCCGACCTTGCCGTTGAGTAAAAAACAGCGCAGATTTTGTAAACATATTCCTGATTTAATGTGGAATAATTAATGACCGGGCAGTCAATGAAATGCGCCTTGTCACGGTAATCATAGAGCGAACGGAAAACCTGCTTGGGTATGCCGTCGCTTCTGCCTGTCGTATGACCGTATATAACCATATTCTTTGACAAAGAATCCTTGTGGCATCTGTAATCGAGATAAAGATTGCCGTAGTTGACATTTGACAGTTCACCGGTGGACATTTCATAAAAATTTCTGGTAAGATAACGGCTGTTGTCGCCGCTTTGCAAAACAGCGGTATCAACCTCCGTGCCGGGGATTGTCAACCAGCCGGCAAGATTCTTGTTGACGGAATACGCTTTTTTCAGCTTTTCGGGTATACCCTCCGGAAAATCTGTTTTTGCGTAAGCGTCGGTAACAATACCGGAAACAGCTTTGCCAAGGCAGTCAAGTTCGAGATTGTCAGGCAAAACATAAATCTTTTCGCTTTTTATTTCGCGGTTACCGCTGTAGGTCTTTTGTTTTATATTCCTGCTTGAAGCAGCGACCAAAACAACGCTGCAAAGTGCAAGAGCTGAACTTAGCAGGATACAGATAATCTTTGACATAATAATCACCTTATGAATAGTTTAAGGTTTTTCAAGAGTATTTTCAATATAATCACAAAGAAGCCGGAGACAGGCACCGGCGGCAGTGTTCCTGTTGAATTCTCTGTCGGATGAGCCCGTCTCGATTTTACTCAGGGCAACACCTCTTTCGCCCGCAACGGCAATGTAGATAAGACCGGGAGCCTTTCCCTCTTCATCGCACCCGGGTCCGGCAAAGCCTGTTACAGAAATTCCATAATCAGCGCCGCTTGACTTTTTTATGCCCAGCGCCATTTCCCGCGCGGTCTGCTCACTCACGGCACCGAATTTTACGATAGTCTCATGCCTGACACCGAGAACCTTTTCTTTGACATAATTGGCGTATGTTACTGCTCCCCAATGAAAAACCCCGCTTGCTCCCGGAACGTCGGTTATCCGCTTTGACACGAGTCCGGCGGTACAGCTTTCGGCAGTGGCAACGGTTTTCCCGCTTTTTGTTAAAAGCTCAACCGCTTTTTCTTCGGGCTTAATAATCCTGTTTTGTGTATTAATTCTTTCTGTCATCTGATAATAACAAGGCGCGCATTCTGCGCCGCTTCGCTGACAAGCCCGTCAACCGGCAGAGCTTTTTCACACTCCTCGGCATAGCTTAATGACGGTCTTGTCTTAGGATGCTTCGGAGTGAAAACGGTGCAGCAGTCTTCATATGGCAGAACCGATATGTTAAATGTGTCGATTCTTCTTGAAATCTCAATAACCTCGTCCTTATCCATACCTATAAGAGGTCTGAAAACCGGCATATCGCACACCGCCTGAGTGCATGCTATTGCATGCATCGTCTGGCTGGCAACCTGACCCACGCTCTCACCGGTAATAAGCGCTCCGGATTTTTCTTTTTTTGCAATAATCTGAGAGACGCGCATCATCATTCTGCGCATGATAACGGTGAAAATATCCTCGGGGCAAAGGTCCTTTATCATTTCCTGCGTTCTTGTGAACGGCACAACCCAAAGGCGGATATTTCCCGAATAAGCGGCAACCTTTCTTAAAAGAGAGTGAACCTTTTCTTCCGCCCTTTCGCTTGTATAAGGGGGTGAAGCAAAGTGTATTGCGCTCAGTTCAAGCCCTCTTTTTGCCATCATATAAGCGGCAACGGGTGAGTCGATACCGCCGGAAATAAGAACAGACGCCTTGCCGGAAGAGCCCACGGGCATTCCGCCCGCCCCTTTTATCTGCCTTGCGTGTATATACGCTTCGTCATCCCTGATTTCAATGTTCACCGTTACTTCGGGCGAATGTACGTCAACAGCGAGATTCGGAAACTTTTTCAGTATGAAGCCTCCCGCCTGGCGGCAGATTTCGGGCGAAGTCATGGGAAACTTTTTGTCACTTCTTTTTGCAAGCACCTTGAATGTCTTTGCGCAAATAAGCTCATCCTCAAGATATTCTTCAACGCACTTAAGAATTTTTGCAAAATCCTTTTCACACGCGGCAGCCCTTGAAAATGCCGCTATACCGAATATTTTTGAAACCGTTTCGCTCGCGGCGGTCATATCGATATCCTCGCTTTCCGGAACGGCCACTATGGTTGACTGGGCAATGGTGAAGCTGAATTTGCCTAACGGCGTGAGCCTGTGCCTGATATTTTTAACAAGCATCTCTTCAAAATTGCGCCTGTTAAGACCTTTGAGCGCAAGCTCGCCGTTTTTGATAAGTATTACTTCTTTCATCTAAGCCTCATTTTGTATGGTAAATCGTTTCCCTCGCCTGACGAAGGGAAAGAACAAGATAATCAATTTCTTCTTTAGTGGTGAAACGCGAAAAGCTGACTCTTATCGGTGACTCAAGCCTTTCTTTAGATAAACCCATTTCGCTGAGCACCCTGCTCTTTTTGCCCTTTGAGCACGCCGATCCGGCAGAAACGCATATTCCCTTTGATGAAAGAAAATTAAGCATGGGCTCGGACTTAATCCCCGGCACGGAAACGTTTGTTACATACGGCAGAGCGTCCGCAGGCGAATTGATTTCTATACCGCCGATTTTCTCAAATTCACACAGCATATAGTCACGAAGCTCTTTGACATATGCTGAGCTTTCGCGATAATCAGCCGCCTCCCTTGCAGCATTGCCGAAACCGCTCAAAGCGGGCAGTGCCTCGGTCCCCGGGCGTAATTTTTTGCCCTGTTCACCGCCGAAAAACAAGGGTTTGAGCCTGACGCCGTTTTTAATATACAATGCTCCCGCGCCCTTTGGGCCGTGGATTTTATGGGAACTGACGCTCATTAAATCAGCTCCGATTGAAGACGGTCTGATATTCATCTTGCCAAACGCCTGAACCGCGTCAACATGAACAAGAGCGGGCGACGACACCCTGGCAAGAGCTTTTTTTATTTTTTCAACCGGCATGATTGCCCCGGTCTCATTGTTGACAAGCATCATTGAAACAAGAATCGTGTCCGGCGTAACTGCGCTGAAAATGTCCTGTGCGCTGACCTTTCCGCTCGAATCAATCGGCAGCCTTATAACTTCAAAGCCCTCGTTTTCAAGCTCCGTGAGCGCATCATAAACCGAAGGGTGCTCCGCGACGCTCGACACAATCCGCCTGCCGAGACTCTTCATACGCCTCGCCGCGCCGAAAACAGCAAGATTGTTGCTCTCCGTTCCGCCGGAAGTAAACAAAACCTCGTCCGTTTCACAGCCTATCGCTTTTGCAACATTACTGCGGCATTTTCCAAGAAGGCGGTTAGCTTCATTGCCGGAATAATGGAGCGAAGAGGGATTGCCCCAGCAGTTTTCAAGGGCGTATTTCACGCCTTCAACCGCCTGCGGACACGGCATTGTTGTGGCGCTGTTGTCAAAATATGCCAGCATATCCCCTCCGAAAACAATTACCCATACTACGGCATTTTATTGCTCATAATACCGCATTTTGGAAAAATAATCAAGATTTTTTTGTTTAACGGCCCCAAAGGCGGAAATTTCAGCCGGAAATGTGCCTGAATCGTGATATTTTTCACTGCGTTTAAATTGCCTTTTGAAGGTCTTTCGGATTGACGAAAACCCGTGCCTGTGATATATTTAAATATATAGTTCATCGTATGCTTGCCGTCAAAGCGGCAAGTCAGGAAAACGCTGATTTAACCGAAAGGAAACATCTTTATGGGTCTTAACGACACTCCTCTCGGCGAGAGAGTTCACATAGCTTTTTTCGGCTGCGCAAACGCCGGAAAATCCAGCCTTCTGAATGCGGTTACCGGGGTTGACACAGCCGTTGTTTCATCACTTAAAGGCACAACCACCGATCCGGTTTATAAAACAATGGAGCTTTTGCCCGCAGGGCCTGTCGTTATAATCGACACACCGGGTCTTGACGATGAAAGCATTCTGGGAGCGCAGCGCACGGCTAAAGCCGCCGAGGTCATGCGAAAGACCGATGTTGCGGTTGTTGTTGTTGACGCGGAAAAGGGTCTGAGAAAAGAAGACGAAGAGATAATTGAAAAGCTGAAAAAGGCGGGTATAAACTATGTAACAGTTTACAATAAAGCCGACCTTATTTCTTCAAAGCATAAAGAAAATGCAGTTTATGTGAGCGCAAAAACTAACGAAGGAATTGACGAGCTTAAACTGTTAATCGCCGAAAAAGCCGATATTTCAAAAAAATCAAAGCCGATAGTGTCGGACATTGTCAAAAGCGGCAGTTATGTTCTTCTTGTTATCCCCATCGATAAAGCCGCTCCGAAAGGCAGACTTATTCTGCCGCAGCAGCAGGTAATACGCGAGCTTCTTGACTTTGGATGTATCCCAGTTGAGGTTCGTGAGAGTGGACTTGAAAAGGTTATCGGAGATATGGGCGAGAGAATTTCGCTCGTCATCACCGACAGTCAGGTGTTCCGTTACGCTGCGGAAAAGGTGCCCGAATCAATCCCTTTGACATCGTTTTCAATCCTTTTTTCACGGTACAAAGGCGATCTTAAAGCTCAGCTTAAGGGTATTGACGCTGTGAAAACTCTCAAAAGCGGAGACAGAGTTCTCATCAGCGAAGGGTGCGCCCATCACCGTCAGTGCGGTGACATAGGAACGGTTAAAATTCCGGCGGCTCTGAAAGCTTTAACAGGTAAGAATTTATCTTTTTCATTCACAAGCGCAGGTGAATTCCCTGAGAATCTGTCGGAGTACAGAATAGTTATTCACTGCGGGGCATGCATGCTTAACGAAAAAGAAATGAAAGCCCGCTTGTCGAGTGCCCGCTCTCAGAATATACCCGTAACAAATTACGGCATGCTCCTCGCTCTTGCAAGCGGTGTTCTTGAAAGAGGCTTAAAGCCCTTAAAGGGCGATTTTTAACCGGAGCCGACTGTAATTCAACCATATGATTCTTAAGGAAAAGCATGAGGAAGGCTATGAATAAAAGAGTTCTGTTAATATTCAATCCGGTCGCCGGTATGAGCGCAAAAAGACCGACGCCGGAGAAAATACTGTCTCTGTTCCCTGACGGGTACAGCATTACATTGAAACTGACTTCAAAAGTCGGCGACGGCGAAGAAATCGCCCGTAATTACTGCAACGGATACGATATTGTCGTAGCCTGCGGCGGCGACGGAACGCTGCACGAAGTTATCAACGGACTTATCGCCGCTTGCGCCGATATTCCTGTCGGGTATATACCGATAGGGACAACAAACGACCTTGCTTCTACACTGAACCTGCCTGCAAAAACGGAGGATGCCGTAAATCTTATCATCAACGGCGAAACACATAACTATGATATCGGCACCTTCAATGACATTTGCTTCACTTATGTGGCTTCGTTCGGCCCCGGTACGGCTGTTTCCTATGAAACATCCAAGCGCATGAAAAACGCCCTGGGCTACGGGGCTTATATGCTTAACGGATTCCTTCTCAAATTCGGTCAGGCTCTCAGGGATGTTAAACCGAGGCATATCAGGATTGAGCATGACGGCAATATTCTCGAGGATGATTTTTATTTCGGGGCGGTGTCAAACGCCACCCGCATAGGCGGGCTGTTCAGGTATGATGAAAACGATGTTAAAGTCGGTGACGGACTTTTTGAAGTTATGCTTGTACGAAGAATAAAAAATCCCATTCACGCTCTGCCGATGCTTCGCAGAATCATAAAGCGCGATTATGACGGTGAAACGCTGATGTATTTCAAAGCTTCGGATATAAAAATGTATTTTGAAAAGGAAGAAACCTGGAGCGTTGACGGTGAATGTGTGAAAAATATAAAGAACGCCTTTATCGGCGTAAAAAAACAGGCTGTCCGGATTTATTCCGGCTTCAGCCCGCTGTTTGACGAGGGATAAATATGGCAGTCGATATTGATTTAAGAGATCTTATGAGCAAAGAGGAACTTCTTGACAGGGTAAATAAAATGAATGCTCTGGGTCCGAGGTTCACCGGCAACAGCGCCCACAACGCTTTCATAGAGAAGATAAAAAAAGAAATCGAAGAAATGGGGCTTCCGGTTTTTGAGGATAAAAAAACATTTTTCCGCTGGGAGGAAAAATGTTCTTCTCTTGTTATTCATTCCGAAAACGGCGATATTCCCATACCCGTTTCCTCCGCCTATCCGTATTCCGGCTTCACCGGTGAAGACGGCGTCAGAGGAAGACTTGAGATAATTGTTGACAAGAGGCTGGGATTTCTGACGCACGCCAGAGATAAAATCTGCGTCTGCCGCGTATCAAACCTTGAGGTGCCCACCATTCTTGTTGAGGACAGGCGCTCTTCAAAGCCGGAAGACACCGACCTGCCAAGACATTACGGCGGGCCGGTAATAACAACATTCGCAAACTTTCCGCTGCTGAAAGTGGCAAAAATGAGCGGGGCGAAAGCCGTCGTCTGCATCTGGAGCGGATTTTCAGATGAAAGCGTTCAGGGGCAGTACCTGCCTTTTATACTTGATTATCAAGGTATGCCCGCCGTCTGGGTTAACCCCTCACAGGGCAAAAAGCTTATCAAAGCGGCGAAACAGGGCTGTGAAGCCACCCTGACCCTGACAGCCGAAACGCAGAATGACGCGCCGACAAAAACAATCTATTCCGTTATTAAAGGCGAAGATAAAAGAGAGTGCATAATAATAAACACCCATACCGACGGAGTCAACTGCGTTGAAGAGAACGGCCCGATAGCTCTTCTTTCAATGATGCGGTATTTCAAAACTCACAGACCCCGGAGAAATATGATATTTGTTTTTATGACCGGTCACTTTCGTTTGCCCGCTCTTAAAGCCCCCGGCGCAATTCAATGCACGTCAAGGTGGCTTGAAGACCACAAAGAACTGTGGGACGGCGAAGAAGGACACCTTTACGCCGTAGGCGCTCTCACCCTTGAGCATCTTGGGTGCAAAGAATACAGCGATACGGTCAGTCACACCGCCTATGTCTATTCAAACCCGATTGACATTGAAATGTGCTACACCTCCAACGAAGCGGTCGACAGAATCTATTATAAAGCCCTTGAGGGAAGGGAGAAGGTCAGAACCGTCACCTACCGCGGTTGCAATGCCCTGCATTTCGGTGAAGGGCAGCCGCTGTTTGATGTCGGTATACCGACCATAGCGCTTGTGCCGGGCCCGGGTTGGCTGTGTGTTGTTGACAAAGAAAACAGCTGTATGGATAAATTTGACCCGGAACTTATGGAGCTGCAGACACAGACCTTTACAAAGGCCGCCGTCATTATGGACGAAACACCGGCGCATGAGCTCGGAAGAGCGGACGGATATTCCTTCGGAATAATCAAAAAAGTCGGAATCTCCGAAACTATAAAAAATGCCGCTGACGATATTGAACATATCAAAGAGGATATAGCCGAAAAGATTGAGGAGATTAGAGAAAAGCTGTAAGAGCAGAAATTTACTTTCTGAGTTTTTTCCTCACGGTTTTCATTGTCTTAGAAGCAATTTCAACAAGTTTAAACGCGGGCTTGCTGAGTATCATGTCCGCTTCACCCATAAACTCCATATAGTTTTCGCAAAAGCCTTTTTTGAACTTGTATATTCCGTGAAGCGGATTGTTTTCATCCGGATAACCGCCCCTGAAATCATACCATGAGCACCCTTCGCTCATAGCCCATTTTATA
>JAILFM010000094.1 GCA_024697575.1 Clostridiales bacterium | reverse complement strand
GGCTATATCTGAGTTTGCAGCAACGGGCGCCGGCACCGCGGATTTTTAAAATCGATTATTAACGGAGGTGCAGGTTATGAACACTGAAAAATATACTCAGAAAAGCCTTGAGGCTTTGCAGACAGCTCAGCGTGTTGCGGGTGACAATTCCGCTGCAAGGCTGTGCCAGGCGCACCTGTTTTACGCTCTTGTTTCAAAATCCGACGGTCTTATTCACTCCCTTCTGCTTTCAACCGGCGTGGATGTGACCGGCCTCAGCAACGACCTTCTGACAGTCATCACATCAATGCCGAAGGTCAGCGGCGGTGATATGTATCTGTCGCAGGAATGTTCCGATGCGCTTTTCGAAGCCGAAAGCCAGGCGGAAAAAATGAAGGACAGCTTCGTAAGCGTTGAACATCTTATGCTCGGTATCATTACAAAAGCCGACAGCGATGTTAAAGGCATCCTCAAAAAATACAGCATCACCGAAAAATCTTTTCTCCAGGCGCTTAAGAATATCCGCGGCTCAAGGCAGGTGACAAGCGACAACCCCGAGGATACCTATGATGTTCTTAAAAAATACGGCACGGACCTGACTCAGGCTGCTCGCGAACAGAAGCTTGACCCCGTTATCGGCAGGGACGATGAAATCAGGAATGTTATCAGAATTCTTTCAAGAAAAACAAAGAACAACCCCTGCCTTATCGGTGAGCCGGGCGTCGGTAAAACCGCGATTGCCGAGGGCATCGCTATCAGAATTGCCAAGGGCGACGTGCCCGAAAGGCTTAAGGACAGAACCCTGTTTTCACTTGATATGGGCGCGCTTGTCGCCGGCGCAAAGTACAGAGGCGAATTTGAAGAGAGGCTGAAAGCCGTTTTGACCGAGGTGCAAAAAAGCGAGGGCAAAATCATCCTCTTTATCGACGAGCTTCACCTGATAGTCGGCGCGGGTAAAACCGACGGCGCAATGGACGCCGGTAACATATTAAAGCCGCTGCTTGCAAGGGGCGAACTTCACTGCATAGGCGCGACAACTCTTAACGAATACAGGCTTTACATCGAAAAAGACGCGGCGCTTGAAAGGCGTTTTCAGCCGGTGACAGTTGATGAGCCGACGGTTGAGGACACAATCTCGATTTTGAGAGGCATTAAGGAGAGGTATGAAGTCTATCACGGCGTTAAAATTCAGGACGGCGCTCTGATAGCCGCCGCGACTCTTTCGGACAGATATATTTCAGACAGGTTTCTGCCCGACAAGGCGATTGACCTTGTGGACGAAGCGTGCGCCACGATAAAAACGGAGATAGACTCGCTGCCAACGGAGCTGGACGATATTCAGCACAAAATAATGCAGCTTGAAATTGAAGAGGCGGCGCTGAAAAAGGAGAGCGACAAACTCTCGGCTGAAAGGCTTGACAAAATCCGTCAGGAGCTTTCAAAGCAGCGTGAAGAATTCAGCGAAATGAAAGCCCGCTGGGAAAACGAGAAAAATTCAATTGAAAAGGTTCGTTCGCTGAGAAGCGAAATTGAAAAAGTCAACGCCCAGATTGAAAAAGCGCAGACCGGCTATAACCTTGAGGAGCTTGCCCGCCTTAAATACGGCAGACTGCCGGAGCTTGAGCAAAAGCTGGAGGCGGAGGAGAAAAAGACCGAAAGCGACAAAAAGACGGCAATTCTTCGTGACAAGGTCACCGAGGAGGAGATAGCCGCCATTGTTTCGCGCTGGAGCGGCGTTCCCGTGTCAAAGCTTATGGAGGGTGAAAGGGAAAAGCTGCTTCACCTTGACGATATACTTCACGAAAGGGTTGTCGGCCAGGATGAGGCAGTCACAAAGGTGTCCGACGCGATTCTTCGCTCGCGCGCAGGTATCAAGGACCCCGGCAAGCCCATAGGTTCGTTCCTGTTCCTTGGACCCACCGGCGTCGGCAAAACGGAGCTTGCCAAAGCTCTCGCTCAGGCGCTGTTTGACGATGAGCATAACATCATAAGAATCGATATGAGCGAATATATGGAAAAATATTCGGTCTCAAGGCTCATAGGCGCGCCCCCGGGATATGTCGGCTATGACGAAGGCGGTCAGCTGACGGAAGCCGTGCGCAGAAAGCCGTATTCCGTCGTTCTGTTTGATGAGATTGAAAAAGCTCACCCGGATGTGTTCAATGTTCTTCTTCAGGTGCTTGACGACGGCAGGATAACGGATTCTCACGGCAGAACGGTTGATTTTAAAAATACGATTATTATTCTCACTTCAAACCTCGGCTCGGATATAATCCTTGACGGCATTGAAAACGGAGAAATCAGTCAGAGCGCCCGCGACGCCGTTTCGCTGCTGCTTAAGCAGTCCTTCCGCCCTGAATTTCTCAACAGAATCGATGAAACGGTGATGTATAAGCCCCTGACAAAGGAGAATATCGGCGCGATTGTCGACCTTCTGATAAAAGACCTTGCCTCAAGGCTCAACGAAAGGCAGCTTGAGCTGAAAATAACGCCTCAAGCGAAGGAATATATCGCCGATGAAGGCTATGACCCGGTATACGGCGCAAGACCTCTGAAAAGGTTTTTGCAGTCGCGTGTTGAAACCCTCGCGGCAAAGATTATCATTGCCGATGACCCCGCGCCCGGCAGCACGCTCGTTATTGACCGTGATGAAAACGGGTTGACAGCTTATCTTGAATAAAAACTTGTTTTTGCCTTGCAAATGTGTTACACTGTCACCATGAGAAATTTTTGCGTATTGACGCAAATGAATCTTGAGGTGCTAAATGGTAATTCAACGAAATCATTATCTGCAAAAGCTGATTGACCGCCGGGAGAACGGCATGGTTAAGGTAATTACGGGCATTCGTCGCTGCGGAAAATCTTATCTTCTTTTTGAGTTATATCATCAGTATCTGAATGCCGACGGCATTGAAGATGATTATATTATAGAGATGGCTCTTGATGAAGATGAGAACGCCCGCTACCGTAATCCGTCGGAATTGGGGAGTTACATACGCAGCTTGCTGAAGGATAAGAACAAGATGTATTATGTTTTTCTGGACGAAATCCAGAAGGTGTCGGAAATTCCCAATCCTTACCTGCCGGGAACAGATGAAAAAATCGGCTTTGTGGATGTTTTGCTCGGACTGATGAAAATTAAAAATGTGGATCTGTATGTTACGGGCAGTAATTCAAAAATGTTGTCAACGGATATTCTCACGGAATTTCGCGGTCGCGGCGATGAAGTGCGCGTTAATCCGCTCAGTTTCCGGGAGTTTTACGGTGCTTATAGTGGGGATAAGCGTAACGCATGGCGGGACTATTTCACCTTCGGCGGTATGCCGTTGGTTCTTAAACAGAAGACTGGGGAGGATAAGAGTCGTTATCTGCACACATTATTTGATAAAATCTACCTGGATGATATTATGTCACGGCATAGTATACTTAATAAAAAGAATGTGCTGGATGATTTGCTGGATATCGTATCATCCTGCGTAGGTTCGCTGACTAACCCCTCCAAAATTCAAAAGACCTTTGCTTCTGTCAAGGGAACAGCTATATCGGATGATACCATAAGCCGCTATCTTGATTATTTCAATGACGCATTTTTGCTGTATCAGGCAAAAAGATATGATGTTAAGGGGCGCAAATATATCGGTTCTCCGCAGAAGTATTATTACTCCGATGTGGGGCTGCGCAATGCGCGTTTGAACTTCCGCCAGCAGGAAGAGAACCACATAATGGAAAACATTATCTACAATGAGCTTCGTGTGCGGGAATTTGATGTGGATGTGGGGATTGTGACTGTGAATTCCAGAGGAGAAGATGGCGTAAGCCGGCGTATAAATCATGAAGTGGACTTTGTTGCAAACAGGGCAAGTCAGCGGTATTACATACAGTCTGCTTTTGCCATACCCGACGAACAAAAACGAGCGCAGGAGACAGCTTCTCTTAAATGCATCGCAGATTCTTTCAGAAAAATAGTAGTTGTTCGGGAAAACATTATCCCGTGGCATGACGAGAGCGGGATTCTGTATATCGGCATTGAAGATTTTCTTTTGGATGAAAGAGCAATAGATTTTTAAATAAACTCAGGCTGACAGGTTGACTGTGCATTGCAAAACATGTATAATATAAGTGCAGTAGCAAGTAAAGGAGTTGACATTTATGGCTACCACAACTAATTTCAGTGTCCGTATGGACAGCGATATCAAGAAACAGTGCGAAGCAATGTATGGTGATTTGGGCATTAACCTTACAACAGCCATCAATGTGTTTCTTCGCCAGTCGCTGCGTGTCGGCGGTTTTCCTTTTGATGTTCGTGTGGATCAGCCGAACAAAGAGACTATAGCGGCAATGTTGGAAGCTGAACGCATTGCCTGTGATCCGTCTGTAAAACGCTATTCTGATGTAGAGCAAGCGCTGAGGGCATTGAAAGAATGAGCAAACATTTGGACATTGTCTGGACAAATCAATTTAAGAAAGACTACAAGCTGGCAATGAGGCGTCACTTGGACATTGACCTACTTGATGATGTCATTCGTAAACTGGCAAACGGGGAACAACTCCCGGAGAAAAATAAGGATCACGCTTTGACGGGAAACTGGGTCGGGCACCGTGAGTGCCACATTCAGCCGGATTGGTTGTTGGTCTACCGGATTGAGAATGATTTGCTGGTGCTGACATTGTCCCGAACAGGGACACACAGCAATCTGTTTGGGAAGTAGGAAACAAAGCTGTTGCATAAAAGCAAAAAATAAACAGACGAGGGAAACTAAAATAACTCGCAGAGTCGTGAAAAACTCTGCGAGCTTTTTTAATTATCACTTTTAATAAAGGCAGCCGATTGTATTATTTTTTTTCGACATATATTTCGCTATTGTTGCTTAATTATTGTATATCGTGAAGGTCATATCTTCATCATAACCGTCGGGAGTATACACTATTTCCATCTCTTCCCAATTTTCCGGAATTTCAAAACATATTTTTGCCTGACAGTATTTTAACATAAAGTAGATTTGAATTCAATTATCACTTTCGGAAAATCAAAACTTCAAACGGTGTTTTGAAAAACGCAAGCGGAACAATGCAAGACGCTTATTATATGTCATCTCCAAAAATATGCATTTTTCGGCAAAACCATGTTCCTATTTTATGCAAAAACCGATTGACACTATATCTTTTTTTATGTAAAATCAATCCGGGAGGGGGGATTAAATATGCTCAAGCGTAAAATGTATGATGATTTATTGCTATGGAAAAGCCAAAGAAGAAACGGAAAAACAAGAAAATGCCTTCTTGTTAAAGGCGCTCGTCAGGTCGGAAAATCATATATAGTAAAGGTATTCGGAAAAAATGAATACAAAGCATTTGTTTATATTGATTTTTTCCGCCAGCCGAATCTGAAAAACATTTTTTCAGGTGATTTGACTCCTGATGAAATATTGAAAAGAATGACTGCGAGCATCCCCGGCTTCAGTCTTATTCCGGGGAATACATTGATTTTTCTTGATGAGATACAGTGTTGCGGCAATGCAAGAACGGCAATAAAGTTCTTATCTGAAGATATGCGTTTTGATGTTATTTCTTCAGGGTCTCTAATGGGTCTTACATATGGCGAGGATGACGATGAAAATGTTGAGGTGCCTGAATCTGTGCCTGTGGGATATGAGACGCAAATAATGATGCATTCGCTGGATTTTGAAGAATTCTTATGGGCATACGGCTTTGATAAAAATGCAGTTGATATTCTTCACTCATACTACGAGTCGGGGGAAACAATTCCCGAAAGCATTAATAACAAATATGAGTCTCTTTTCAGAGAGTATATGGTTGTCGGCGGAATGCCGGAAGTGGTTGCGGATTTCGCAGAAAACAAAGATTTTAACAAAGTCGCAAAAATTCAAAGCGATATTATCGCCGAATATTATGATGATATTTCAAAACATGCCAAAGGCAAAAAGAAGCAGCTTGTGCGTATGTGTTACGACGCAGTTCCGAAACAGCTGGCAAAGGAAATGAAAAAATTTCAGTATTCTACCATCGAAAGAGGTCAGACAAGGCGTAAATACGGCGGAAGCATTCAGTGGTTAAAAGACTCACAGATTGTTAACGCCTGCTACAATGTATCCGAACCGTATCTTCCTTTGATGGCAAATTCAAATGAAGATCAGTTTAAGCTGTATATTAATGATACAGGGCTGCTTTGCTGTATGTACGGCTTTGATACGAAGCTGGCTTTGCTCAACGGCACTATAAAAGGAAATGCCAAGGGCGGAATATATGAAAATGTTATTTCGGAGTGTCTTATCAAAAAGGGATACACTCCATATTACTATAAGCCGGATAACGATCACGAAATAGAGTTTCTGATTGAAAAAAACGCGGAAGTTATCCCCATTGAGGTTAAGGCAGGGAACAATGCCACGGTTTCTCTTAATAACTTTATCAGAGATTACTCTCCCTCAGTGACTTATAAACTGATAAATGGTCAGAACGGTAAATTTCAATCCAAAATAACTTTGCCGCATTATATGGTTATGTTTATATAGGGAAACGCTGATTAAATCGCCGCGCTCATAACGGCGGCATCTTTTCTTCCTGCTTTGTCTCAAATCTTGAAACAAACAAATTATTTCTGCAGTTTTTCAAAACAGTTTTGAAAAAAGGAAGCCGGCGTTTTGAAAACATTTTAAAAATATCTGTCAAACGGCGCGCCGAGGCAGGTATATATCCACATGAAAGAGCCGCATAAAAGGTCAATTATATCCCTGTGATAAGGTCTTGCCTGACCTTTGACATCCGAAAAAAGATTGCCGGGCACACGCGCAGAAAAACCGTGTTCGGAGGGCTCGACGCCGAGGGCGTAAAGGGCAACAGCCGCTGTATCGCGCAGTTTTACGTCGCTGTCCATACTGCCGCCGGGGATAACGGTTTTGCCTTTGACGGCTAAGGTTGAATAAGACTCGATTTTTGAAAACCTTCCGTGACCGCCGGTCTCTCTGTGGCCGTGGTCGGCGGTGACAATGAAAAGTCCGTCCTCCAGAAGGCCGTTTTCTTCAAGGCAGTCATAGATTCTGCCGATTCTTTCGTCCGCTTGCTTCATGGCGCTTTCGTATTCTTCGGAAGCGCTGCCGTGAGCGTGACCCGCCGCGTCGACCTCGTCAAGCTGGGTGAAGAAAAGTGTGGGGGCGTGTCCCGAATTAAAGTAATCGGTTATTTCTTCGACTGTTGCGTCATCCGGTCCCGCGTCAATCTTTGTTACTCCGATGCCGTCTTCAACAATGCCGATGTTAACCGCTCCCCAGTTATTGATGGACGCAAGCTCGGCGTTTGGGATAGCGTCGTGAACCGTTTTGAAAATTGAAGGGTATCTTTTGAAAAAGCGCTTTTGTTCGCCGCTGACAACGCCGTTTTCCGCACCGTGCCTGAAATAGGAAACGCCGGTCAGAATGCTTGTCCAGTTCGGTCCGCTGTCGGTTTTTGTTTCGGTGCGCACACCGTATTTTACGGCGCCGTCGGCGAAGATGCGGTGAAAGTTTTCCATATAATCTTTTTCAAAAAAGGTTCCCGCCCCGTCAATTCCGATAATATAAACATGTTTGTATGCGCCGTATGTCTTTTCGCCACCGGTTTTGGCAACGGCGCTGAGGCACAATGACGCCATCATTGTTATTGTTAAGAATAAAGCGGCTATTTTTTTCATATTCATTTCCTTCCTTTACTTAAGACAACCGTTTCTTTTCTTCCTCAACTATCCGGCTGCAGTCGTTCATGGCAAGCTGAACGCTTTCTTCTCCGCTCACGGATTTGTCCGCGAATTCGTCAAAAATCTGTTTTTTCATTTCAAGCATGTTCATTATCTGTTTATCGACCGATTTTTCGCACAGCAGGCGGTAAACGATAACCTTGTTGACCTGACCCATGCGGTAAGCCCTTGCGATTGCCTGGTTTTCAATTGAGGGCTTTAGCTGAGGCTCGCACAGCACTATGACGCTCGCCGCCTGAATATTCAGCCCGGTCCCGCCCGCGCCTATCTGCGCCGCAAGAACCGCTCCGCTCTCATAATTTGTGAAATCGTCAACGATTTTCTGCCTGTCGGCGGGCGAAACAGAGCCGGAAATCGGCCCGAAGCATTTAACGTCAAGAGCCCTCTGCGCCTGGTCAAGCGTGTTTTTGAAGAACGAGAAAACAATCACCTTTCTGCCGTTATTTACCGCTTCATTGCATATATTCACAAGCTGTTCGGCTTTGCATGACAGAGCGGGGTCGTTGACGTTCCACGATACCTGGCGCATTGCCATAAAGTTGCTCTCTTGAACGGAGTCCGCATACACAGCCGATTCCTCTTTGCCGAGGTCACACCAAACTGTCTGCTCGGTTTTTTCCGGCAGTTCGTCGAGGACATCCTCTTTTTTCCGCCTGAAATAAACGCCGGATATCTTCGTGCGGAAGTTGTCCGCCATCGCAAAACCCGTGCTCCCGCGCACCGACGCCGCGGCGTCGGGCTGAAGGCAGCCGATTAAAAAGCACATTTCTTCAACATTGTTTTCCAGCGCCGTGCCGGTCATGAACAGCGCTCTGTCCGTGTGAGCCCTGAGATTCATAACCGATACGGTTCTTTTGGCTTTCGGGTTTTTGATATAATGCGCTTCGTCAACGACAAGCATGTCAAATTTAAAGGTATCCTCAAAAGTCAGCTTCGCGGTGGTTTCGTATGTTGTTATTCCGACTCCGCCCTGCTGTGCCCAATTGTCAAACACCTCGTCGGCGTCACTGCCGTATATCTTGACCGCTTCAAGGTCGCTGAATTTTTCAACTTCTCTTAACCAGTTTGTCAGAACGGACGCGGGGCAGACAACCAGAAAGCGCTTTAGACCGCTGTTATGAAGTGAAACCATGGAAGCTATCGCCTCAACCGTTTTCCCGAGCCCCATGTCGTCGCCGAGAAGAACCGCGCCCTGACTGAGTATATACTGAACGCCGTATTCCTGGTAGGGTCTTAGCTGCGCTTCAAGCCCGTCAAGGTTCAGTTCAACCTTGCCTATGGCAACCGCAAGCTCCGCGGGCAGTCCGTTGGCGATTGCCGTTTCTTCAGCTTTCTTCAGCGCCTGATGCCTGTATTGCCCGTTTTTACCCTTCGTCCTTTCATAGGCGGCGTAGAATGAAGCGGAGTTTGAAGAAAAGTCTTTCCAGTATTCGTTGTGCTTCGCTTTTAAAATCTGCTGTTTTCGTGCGTACAGCTCGTCAACCCGGTTGGCGTAGCCGCCGCTGAGCATACCTTCAAGCGCTTCAAAACTCTGCAAAGCGACATTTCTTTTTTCCTCGGATGAAAGCGCCCACAAAAGAGCGTTTGAGGCGGGCTTTGCCGCTTTGGTGAGTGAGCGTATGCTGTCATGCTCGTTTTCATAGAGCTTAAGGGCTTCGGAGCGAACCTTTCCGCTTTCTTTGACCTTATACAGGTTTTCAACAAGAAGGTCGGCGGAGTGTGATTTGGGGTCGGCGGGTATACGCAGCTTAGAGTTGGTCGAAATGCTGTCCGTCAGCGCGCCGACGGCGGCAATTATGTTTTTTGCTCCCTTCGGACCTATGCCGTTGATTCTTTCGAGCTCGGGAGCGGAAGCGGAATAAAGCTGATATATGTTTTTATATCCGGACTGTCTGAGCAGCGACACCTTTATGCCCATTTTGGCGCTGCTCAGTTCTTCGACCGGTGTTTCCTTCAGCTTTTCGATTATCTGTTTTTTCTGCAGGTTTTTTGCGAGGGCAGGTGTTCTGCTCTCAAATTCTTCGCCGCAGGTTTTAAGGGATTTCAGCTTTTTGTCAAGCTGTTTTATCCCTGAAAGAACTTTTCTGACCCGGTTGAATTTTATTTCTTTTTTCGACATAAGTTCACCACACCTTTACACATTTTTCAATTGCAAATATCTATTGACATAACGGCGGAAAATATTTATACTAAAACAAAGAAATCATAACTATAATAAGGAAAGAGGTAAAATTATGTATTGCAAAAACTGCGGTGCCGAAATGAATGAAAACCAGGCTATCTGCCTCAACTGCGGTCTTAACAAGGGCGCGGGCATGAGATACTGCGCCAACTGCGGCAGGGAACTTGCCCCCAATGCCGCCGCCTGCCTTAACTGCGGCTTTTCGGCTGATTACGGCGTACCTCAACAACCAGTTGCTGAGGATAATTGGAACAAGAAAATCGGCAATTATGACAAAATCACGCTTGCCATTATTTGTTTCTTCCTCGGCGGTCTCGGTATTCATAACTTCCTTCTGGGCGAAACCAAAAAGGGAATTGTAAAAATCGTTGCATCCTGCTGCTTCTGTATTGGCGAAATTCTTGCTATTATCGACTTTGTAAAAATTCTGATTGACAAGTATGAAGTTGATCCCGAAAAATACATCTGATAAAAGCAGAATCAAGTGGATTATACCGCCGCTTTATGCGGTCGGGTTCATAATCTCAAACAAAACCGGGGTGGGGTGCATCTGGAAGGCGTTGACCGGTGTGCCCTGCCCCGGTTGCGGTTTTTCAAGGGCGGTTGCATCTGCATTTCACGGCGACTTTGCCCGCGCGTTTCATTTTCATCCGCTGTTCTGGACTTTGCCGCTGATAGTGATTTTGTTCATTACGGACGCAAGGCTGTTTAAAAACGAAAAGGCGAATGAAGTATTATTGATTTCGGGCGCCGCGCTTTTCGGCTTAGTATGGGTTTACCGGCTGATAACCGGCTTCCCTTTTTAAAGAGGTTAATAAAATGTATAACTTTGAGGTATTAACAAACACGTTTAACGGCCCCGGCAGAACAAGGGTAAATTTTGATTTTGACGTTCTTTCACAGCCCTCTTCGCTCTACAGCCATCACCTTGCCCGCTTCTGTTCGCAGTTTTGCGCTGTCGGCTATGAACTGCCGCGCGGAAAAACTCCGGTTGAAAAATGCGGCGGATTCAGGCTCTTTCAAAAGCTTGATTGTGAGGATATCAGGGCGTTCGGCGACGCAGGGCGGGATGAAGAATGCTATGTTTTCGCAAACCGCCGCCTGAAAATCGGCGAAAAGGAATATACTGTGGTTTTTGCCGCTTTTCTCGGCTCACAGGGCGGTCAATGGTATGAAAACTTTGATGTCGGATTCGACGCAAATCACAAAGGCTTTCAGGCGGCAAAGGAATACTGCCGTGAAAAGCTGACGGAATATCTTAAAGAAACCGGAGCAAAAAAGGGCGAAACAAAGCTTGTTCTGACCGGTCACAGCCGCGGCGGCGCGGTGACAAACCTTATCGCTGCCGAAATTGCCGACGAGGGCATTGCGGCGGAAAGGGAAGATATTTTCGCCTACGCCTTCGCTTCGCCCGCTATGACCCAAAACCCCGACGCGGCAGATGAGAAATATTCGTTTATATTCAATATAATCAACCCCGAGGATTTTGTCCCGAGGTGTGTTCAGCCCGAATGGGGTTTTCGCAGATACGGCGTGACCTTCCGCCTGCCGGACAGCGACAACTGTGAAAACTACGGCGAAATTCTCGATAAAATGAAGGCGTGTTTTTCGGACTATACCGCCGGCAGGGAGTTTTACCCGTTCAAAAAAGGTGAAAAGGCGGTCAACAGACTGCTTTCGGCAATGAGGAAGAACATTGACTCGGTTGATGATTATTACAACAAGCTTTTCCCGTTCGAAGGCGAAAAAATGTCGCTTTTCTATTTCTTCACCTGCAGTCTTTGCCGCATTGTCGGCGAACCGGAGGGAACGCCTCTTAATAAATCAGGCGTTCAGAACCTTATGAAGGGTCTCACCGCTAACGGCTTGTTCAGACAGGTTGCGCTCTTTTTTGTGGGCTATGAAGGGCTTCACGGCGTAACAAAAGGCAAAATTTCAAACGCCTATTTTTCTTTGGCGCACGATATGAGCGCCTACAGCGCGTATATGCTTGTAACCGAACAAGAGGATTTAATCAGTGAAGAAATCACAATGTGATTACGGAGCTGTTTAACAAGGTTTGAAAAAGTAATAAGAAATCGGGGAGCATTCGTCTCCCTGATTTTTGCCTTTGTTGGGACAAATTCGGCAATTTCATTGGGACAAATTCCGCTTTTTATTGCTTTTTCCTTATCGCCAAATCGATTATCCGTTCCAATTCGTCGGCAAGATATAAGGGAACATTGAGTATATTGCCGTCATAAGAAAGGTTTATTGTGGAAAGGCGAACGCACAGTTTTGTTCGTTCTTTGTATTCTTCAGCGTAGTTTTTAATGCTGCTTGATTTTATATTTTTACCGGCTTTTGCCTCTACCGGGATAATGTCATTATCAAGATAAAAGACAGTTTAGTCAAGACAAATCACACAATTTTAACGAATTATGTGAAAAAAATCACACAATTCGTAAATTTTGCGTGTAGAGAAACAAAAACACCGGAGCGCCCCCAAAGGTCAGCCCCGGTTTTTGCTTCATTAATCATTAAACTGTTACCAGTTGTTTTCTTCATCCTCTTCTTCTTCTCTTCTGTATTCGCTGTCATCCCAATCATACACATATTCACCACGGTCAATACTGAAACCATCCCGTTCGATATATTCATATTCGCCGGATTCGTAATTGTAACACCATTTTGCCATATTATCTGTTTATCCCTTCCGCCTCAGCGCGAACCATATCATATGAAGTATTCAGCGCACTTAGCGTATTCTTTATTCTTATATCGGTAGCTTTAACATTTGCACGGATTATATTTGCAACAATGATTTTATTCCTTCCGAAACAAGATACGCGGACGACATCACAGCTTTCATAGAACTTGTTGAACATGATAACCGATTTTTCCGCGTCTGCTTCAGAACAGTTAAATTGATTCATATAGTTTTTGGTTTCCGTGTTGAACATTTCTTTTATTCTCAATAAAACATTGTTATTGTGTTCGATTGCCTTTTCCATTATGCGGATAACCCGCATATCGTTGTTACGTATCATTGCGACGATTATGTCGCCGAGATGTTGATAAAGAAAGCAGGACGGTATCGTTTTTTTATCTCTAACTATGGAATACTCCGTTGCAAAATAATCTATTACTTCATCAGTCGCGGAAGCAATGATTTCTGTAATTTCAGAATAATCATAGGGTTCCGGTTCTTTCGGGTCGGTAATGAAAAGAGCGGCAAAATGCAGCATGGGCGTTTCTCTCGCCCGCAGCATGTCAAGAACGGAAAAATCTCCGTTTTCTATTGCAAGGGTAAGCATGTTCATACGGAGCTTATTTGAGCAACTTATTTTTTCTTTCAAAACATCGGTGTGCAAAGAATCCCGGCGCTTGATTATCGTATCTGCACCGAAATTATACATAAAACCCGTATCGTTAGATTCGTGAAATTTTATGTAGCCGTTATCGGTAAGGTATTTAAGAAATTTGTAGTTTCTGAATTCAAACGCATAGTCCAGAACAGATTTGCCGTACTCATCATAATTGAGGATGAGTTTATCTTCCCTTTCTATATATTCCTGCCAGACTTTTGAATCTTCAGAGGACGCCACATTGTAATTGGTAACATGTGAGCTGACGGGAACACAGCGTTTTCCTGCGGAGAGAATCTCTTCGCAGGAGACACCGAGCAATTCAGTTACAAACGGAAGATCATGTGTTTGGATTGATTTTTTGCCATTCAGAATCTGAGAAAAACGGTTTTGCATTTTTCTTGTTTCCTCATCATTTGCCGGCATTCCCTGCAGCTCCAGATATGCTTTGCAGAATTTTCGCTCCGAGTCATACCTTTTCCTGATTAACCTACGAATATATGCGCCGACTTTTTGGCTGTTTTCTTCTATCTTGAACATATTGCCTCCTTGATGGTTGATGGGCACAGTATATTAAGGAATACACCTGAAATATATCCTTTATTTGTGTACGCTTATAGTGTACAGAATGGCTTTTCAGGGCTTATGTACACTTATAGCA
>JAILFM010000074.1 GCA_024697575.1 Clostridiales bacterium | reverse complement strand
ACCACGATATGCTTATGAATATGCTGAGAGAGGAAATACACGATAAAAGAGTGATTGACCTCATCAAGAAATATCTCAAAAGCGGAGTGATGGAAAACGGAGTGCTCGTAAAGACAAGGGAGGGGTCACCGCAGGGTGGTCCTCTGAGTCCACTACTTGCAAATGTGTACCTCAACAAGTTCGACCATGAAATGGAAAGCAGAGGAGTGCACGTAATCCGTTATGCTGACGATATTGTGGTTCTTGCCAAAAGCCGAAGAGCGGCAGAAAGATTGCTTGAATCCAGCCGTAAATATCTTGAGGGAAAACTGAAACTCAAGATGAATGTGGAAAAGAGCAAAGTGGTAAGTATATTCTCAATCCGAAATTTTAAGTTTTTGGGTTTTGCGCTCGGGAAAGGTGCGAAGGGTGTATTCATCCGCGTACACGCAAAATCCTTGAAGAAAGCAAAAGACAAACTCAAGAAACTGACTTCCCGCAGTCAGGGCAGAAATGTCCGAGTGGTAATGAAGAATGTAGAAGTCTTCATTAGAGGCTGGCTTGGCTACTTCAGTATAGCGGATATGAGAAATGCGATGAAAGAATTAGACGAGTGGCTACGCAGAAGATTCCGTTGCTACATATGGAAGCAATGGAAAAGAACTTTTACAAGAAAGCAGGCGCTGGTTAAACTCGGTCTAAAAGAATGGCGAGCCTGGGAAATAGCAGCATCCCGTAAAGGTTATTGGAGAATGGCAGGAGTGCTAAATGTTGCAATAACAAAAGAAATCCTCATAAAGGCAGGATACTATTGTATCCTGGAACATTATGAGGAAATGCATCGAATTTACGATTGAACCGCCGTATACCGAACGGTACGTACGGTGGTGTGGGAGGTCGGTCACTCAACTAATGGGTGACCTCCTACCCGATTGCCTTTGGCAAGTGAAGTTCGCCTGCAGCGAATGGAAAGAGGGCAAACTTAACTTCACTTTGTATAGAAATACATTTCAAAAGCCGTTGATAACCACACAAAAGTCTGAAACAGTATATTTTCTGCATATAAAGCAAGAAAACATATGCAGAAAACACTTCGATTCACTTGATTTTATGCATATAAAGTAATATTTTATATTTAGAAAAATATACAGACAGAAAAACGGGTGAAAATAAATGAAAAAAGTGATGATTATCGGCGCAGGGCCGGCGGGACTTACAGCGGGGTATGAACTGGTTAAACATTCGGATGAATATGAGGTTGTTATTCTCGAGTGCAGCGATACTGTAGGCGGCATCTCAAAAACCGTGAATTACAAAGGTAACCGCATGGATATGGGCGGTCACCGCTTTTTTTCAAAGGTGCCTGAGGTCAACGCCTGGTGGCAGAATATGCTCCCCGTTCAGGGCGCGCTGCCTTTTGACGACCGTGAACTGGGCAGAGAGTCCGCTGTTTTACCCGGCGGACCCGACCCCGAAAAGGAAGACCGCGTCATGCTCAGGCGCAACAGGCTTTCACGCATTTTTTTCAACAGCCGTTTTTTTGACTACCCTGTATCGCTGAAATTTGAGACGATTAAAAATATGGGCTTTGCCACAACGGCGGCGGTAGGATTCAGCTATATTAAATCCATTGTGCACAAGCGGGATGAAAAATCGCTCGAGGATTTTTATATCAACCGCTTCGGCAAAAAACTTTATTCAATGTTTTTTGAAAACTATACCGAAAATCTCTGGGGCAGGCATCCGAGCGAGATTTCGCCCGAATGGGGCGCTCAGAGGGTCAAGGGGCTGTCGGTGACCGCCGTTATCAAAGATATTTTCGGCAAGGTATTCAATGTTAAAAACAGAGCTGTTGAAACGTCTTTGATTGAGGAGTTTTCTTATCCGAAGCTCGGTCCCGGTCAGCTTTGGGAGATAACTGCCGGTGAGATTGAAAAAGCGGGCGGTGTTATAATTAAGAGCGCTGAAGTGACCGGCATTGTCAAAGACGGTGACATAATTAAAGCTGTCATTTATGAAAAGGACGGCGAAAAAAGGGAAGAAAAATGCGATTATCTCATTTCTTCCATGCCGGTAAAGGATCTTATCTGCGGTATGAACGATGTCCCGGGCAGAGTGAAAGAAATTGCAGCAGGGCTTCCGTACCGCGACTATATGACGGCGGGTGTGTTGGTGAGCGGGCTGAAGCTTCAGAATAAGACCAAAATCAAAACTATCGGCAATATCATCCCCGATAACTGGGTCTATGTTCACGACAGGGGAGTCAAAATGGGCCGTTTTCAGGTTTATAACAACTGGTCACCCTATATGGTTAAGGATATACAAAACACTGTCTGGCTGGGTCTTGAGTATTTCTGCAACGAAGGTGACGAAATGTGGTCTTTAACCGACGACGCTTTTGCCCGAATGGCGGTTAGAGAGATGGTAAAAATCGGGATTATTGACAGCGAAGACAGGGTAATCGATACCCATGTTGAAAGGGTCAAAAAGGCATATCCGGCGTATTTTGATACATACGAAAATATGGACGAAGTGCGCGATTTTCTCAGCGGTATTGAAAATCTCTTCTGCGTCGGGCGCAACGGTCAGCACCGCTATAATAATATAGATCACAGTATGGTTACTGCTTTTGAGACGGTCAAAAATATCCTCAGCGGGGAAAAGAAAAAGGACAATATCTGGAATGTGAATACTGAAAAAGAGTATCACGAAGAGAAAAAAGAATAATAGAATACACCTATAAACCGGAGGTGACCATATGATAAACATTGAAATTCCTACTCTGCTTGTTGAACTGTTTAATGCTTTTTTAAGTTGGCTTAAAGATTTACCTTTATGACCACCAATCAGGGTTTCTGACATTCTTTCGCTTATTGTGCAGATTTGTAACCCCATTTGGGCAACTATCACTGGTCTTCTTTACTGTTTTTTTGTGCTGTAAAAATAGCTTTAGCAAGCAAATACCGGAGCGCCTGAAAAGGTCAGCTCCGGTTTTTTGTTTCGGGACGGTTCTGTTTGGATATTCTCTGATACAATTCTTTTGCTTCGTTTATTTCTTCTGTAACATCTTCCATAAATTTGCGGAATTTATCGTTTTTTGCAAGCAACTTTCCGGCTTTCAGCAGGTTTCTGAAAAATTTTTTGTTGAAGGATACAACATCGCCGTTTGTTATTAGAGGGCATACGGAAACACCTCTGTAATCAAAATCAACGCTTATTATTCCCTGTTCATCAATGACGGGAAAAAACGGAAAAATCATGCAGGAAAGGGGACGGGAGCCCCTGCTGCAGTTACCTTCACAAACAGCAAGCCGCTTTTCCCCGGTTTCTTTTACCTCAAGGTCGGTGTTTTCGCCGGGAAAGAGAAGCATGCCTTTATTTTCTGTTCCTTTGCAGCATCTGCGCTCACAAAGAATTCCGCAGTCGGCAGTCAAAGGCGTGGTATTTCTGAGAAGAGCATATACTTTATTGTACAGCTTTGTATAATTATCAGATACAGTTACTTTTACGAGCATTGTTTCACCTCGATTTTCTATTCGACATATACTATCAACCCGCCATTCGCTTCTATCAACCTTGTTGAACGGAATAGTTACTACAGCCGAAAATACAAGCGCAAAGCATTGATTTTGCGGTAAAAAGAAAGATATCCAAACCAATCCTTCGTTATAGGATAGGTTTAGATACCGCTCGCTTGGTGACCCGGACGAGAATCGAACTCGTGTTACCGCCGTGAAAGGGCGGTGTCTTAACCGCTTGACCACCGGGCCGTTTAATTGGTAGCGGAAGGTGGATTTGAACCGCCGACACCTCGGGTATGAACCGAGTGCTCTAGCCACTGAGCTATTCCGCCATGTATTCCGCAACTGCCGAATGCTTTGGTATTATACACAAATCAGAGTGGTTTGTCAAGCATTATTTTTTCAAAGGCTCTTTTCTTTTTTTCGTGAAAAATTACTCAAAAAGCGGAGGGCAGGACAGATTCAACTTGCCGACGACGAGATAAATCATTGTAGAATATCCTTCAAATGTTCTAAATCCGCGAGCTTTTCTTTTGCCTGCCTGAATC
>JAILFM010000033.1 GCA_024697575.1 Clostridiales bacterium | reverse complement strand
TGCGGCACTTCCGGCTTCCTTGTAACAGCCGGCGAATATCTCAAAGAAAACCGCAAAGAGGAAATATTCTTTGACAGGCAGAAAAAAGATCATTATATGAATCACATGTTCCACGGCTATGCTATGGACCGCACAATGCTGCGCATCGGCGCTATGAATATGATGACTCACGGCATAGACAATCCCTATATTGAATATCGTGATTCCCTTTCGGATCAGAACCCCGATAAGGATAAATATTCGCTTATCCTTGCCAATCCTCCTTTCAAAGGTTCGCTGGATTATGACAGCGTTTCGGCAGATTTGCTCAAAGTGTGCAAGACCAAGAAAACAGAGCTTCTTTTCCTGACCCTGTTTCTCCGTATGCTAAAGGTCGGCGGCAGATGCGCCTGCATCGTTCCCGACGGAGTGCTTTTCGGCTCGTCAACAGCTCATAAGGCAATAAGAAAAGAGATAATTGAAAACAACCGTCTTGAAGCGGTTATCTCAATGCCCTCGGGTGTTTTCAAGCCCTATGCCGGCGTTTCCACCGCTATATTGATATTCACAAAAACAGGTCACGGCGGCACGGATAAAGTCTGGTTCTATGATATGAAGGCGGACGGCTTCTCGCTTGATGACAAGCGCTCCGCCGTTGAGGAAAACGATATTCCCGATATTATAGCGAGATTCGGCAATCTGGAAGGCGAAGCCGGCAGAAAGCGCACGGAGCAGAGTTTCTTTGTTGAGAAGCAGGAAATAGTTGATAATGATTATGACCTTTCAATCAACAAATATAAAAAGACCGAGTATGTTGCCGTTGAATATCCGCCGACAGAAGAGATAATGGCGAAGCTCGATGAGATTGAGATTGATATCGGCAGAGAAATGGAAGCGTTAAGAGGCCTTCTCGGGCTGTAATCGATTGCTGTCAGTTGGTTACAAATAGAAACCAACCGATAAATAAAAAGAGGTATATAATGAACGATAAAAAAACAGAGGGCGAAATCCTTTTATATTCCTATGACGGAGCAAAAGAATATATTGATGTTTATTTCAAGGAAGAAACTTTTTGGCTGACTCAGTCGGCTATGGCTGATTTATTTGGCTGTTCATCAGATAATATTTCCCTTCATCTGAAAAATATATATGAGGAAGAAGAACTGAGTCGTGAAGCAACTGCCGAGAAATTCTCGGTAGTTCGGCAGGAAGGAAAAAGATTGATAAACAGAACGCTTGATTTCTATAATCTTGATGCTATTATTGCGGTTGGTTACCGTGTTAATTCAAAAAAAGCCACCCGCTTCCGTCAGTGGGCCACAAGCACACTCAAGGAGTATATTCAGAAAGGTTTCGTTTTGAATGACGAGCTGATGAAAAACGGCCGTCCGTTCGGCAAAGATTATTTTGACGAGTTGCTTGAACGCATTCGCGAAATCCGGGCAAGCGAACGCAGGGCATATCAGAAAATTGCCGATATTTTTGAGCAGTGCAGTTATGATTATGATAAAAACAGCGAAACAACAAAAGCATTCTATTCTTTTGTTCAGAATAAACTGCACTTTGCCGTTACGGGAAAAACCGCCGCGGAGCTTCTGAATGAGCGCGCAACGCCTGACAGCCCGACTATGGGTCTGACTACATGGAAAGCGGCGCCTGACGGCAAGATTCTGAAAAGCGATGCTTTGGTTGCAAAGAATTATCTCAATGAAAAAGAAATTTCGCAGTTCAACCGCCTGGTTACAATGTTTATTGATTATGCGGAACTAATGGCGGAAGATGAACAGCCGATGAGCATGAAAGACTGGTTAGCGGAAACAGACAGATTTTTGAGCAACAACCGCAGAAACATCCTTTCGGGTAAAGGCAGCGTTTCTCATGACGACGCAGTTGCAAAAGTCAGCGGAATATATGAAGAATTCAGAAAAAAACAGGACGAAAACTATATTTCGGATTTTGACAGGGAAACCGCCAAATATCTGAAAGGTGAAGAATAATACAATTCGGATTTAACCGTTTGGATTTCCATACGGTTGGACGGACTGAAGAAAGCATTAGAAAACATCAAAAAACAAAGATAAATAAATTCGGATTTGTAGGGATGAATATGGTGAAAAAATTATTGGATGTATGTGATTTTCAGGGTGGAACTCAGCCACCAAAAGATGAGTGGGTTTCTAATCCGAAAGACGGTTATATTCGAATGCTTCAGATTAGAGACTACACTCAAGGCGATGATAAATATATTGAGTATGTTCTCGATAATGGCAAATTACATAAATGCAATGCAGATGATATTATGCTTTCTCGTTATGGATATATCGGTCAAGCATTTATAGGCTTAGAAGGCGCATACAATGTTGCTCTTGTAAAAGTAATAAAAAAGGAAAACATCGAGACCAAATACTTATTGTATTATTTTAAATCAAAGTATTTTCAAAATCATTTACTAGATAATGTTGGAGCAAGAGCTACAATACCTGGCTTTAATAAAACAGAATTAAAAAATGCTGTTATAAACATTCCAAGCACGGAAGAACAAAACTACATTTCAAAAATACTACAAAAAATTGAATTAGTTATTAGTAAAAGAAAAGAACAATTATGTATTCTTGACGATCTCATAAAAGCCCGATTTGTCGAAATGTTTGGGGATCCAGAGTATAATAATAAAAATTGGCCAACAAAGAATCTAAATGATTTATGCAATGTTGGTTCGAGCAAGAGAATTTATCAGGAAGAGCAAACAAATAACGGAATCCCGTTTTGGCGTATATCTGATCTTGTTGCCAAGATAGATACTGGAAATGTAGAGAGCAGCTTATATATAGCGGAAAGCAGATACGCGGAGTTAAAGGCTCAAGGGCTTGTGCCAAAACCTGGCGATATACTTGTAACATCAAGAGGGACACTTGGCCGCTGTTATATCATTACTCCTAATGATTGTTTCTATTTCCAGGACGGAATGATTAGTTGGCTCAGTCGTTATGCTGATGAAATCACGCCATTGTACATTCAGAATCTGTTTGATATGCCTGGTTTTAAAAAGCAAATTGACAGTATGCAAGCAGGATCGACTGTCGCATATCTTTCAATTGCAATGCTAAAAAAACTAGATATAATGCTCCCTGATAGGAATCTGCAGGAACAGTTTGCTTCCTTTGTCACTCAAATCGACAAATCAAAAGCTGTCGTGCAGAAGGCGCTTAACGAGGCACAGTTGTTATTTGACAGTTTAATGCAGAAATACTTCGGATAACTCTTAACTCTTAATTCTTAATTCTGCCTTAAAAAGGGTGTTATTATGACCAACTTTGACTTCCTGAAAAAAGACAAACAATTTGAATCTTTTGCCGATGTTGCCATAGCGGCGGAAAACGTGCTTCATATTGACATTTCAACCAGCGTCATCAACTGCCGCAGGGCGATGGAGTTTGCCGTAAAATGGATGTATTCCGTTGACAAATCCCTTGAAATGCCCTATCAGGATACTCTCATAAGTCTTATGAATGATTCGGATTTCAGAGATATAGTCGGCAACGATATCTGGCGCAGAATGGATTTCATACGCAAGGTCGGCAATTCCGCCACCCACAGCGGCAAAAAGATAACCAGAGAGCAGGCGGAGCTCTGCCTTGAAAACCTCTATGTTTTTCTTGATTTTGTGGCATACTGCTACGGCGGTGAGGATTATGAGGAAGGCCAGTTTGATAAATCCCTGCTCACTCTCACCAAAGACGAGGCAATGGCGTTTGTCAGCGACGGAAGCGCCGAGCAGGCGGAGCTTGACCTTAAGAAGCTGATTGAAGAAAACAAGGCGCTCAAAGACGAGCTGACCGCTCGCCGCGCTGAGCAGCAGCAGACCTATGTGCCGAAACCGCTTGACCTTTCGGAATTCAAAACCCGCAAGATATATATTGACTCCATGCTTGAAGAAGCCGGCTGGGTTGAGGGCAAAAACTGGCTCAATGAGGTTGAGCTTCAGGGAATGCCGAATCAGTCCGAAACGGGATATGCCGATTATGTGCTTTACGGCGACGACGGCAAACCGCTTGCCGTTATTGAAGCTAAGCGCACCTGCGTTGATGTGTCAAAAGGCAGACAGCAGGCAAAACTTTATGCCGATTTGCTTGAAGCAAAGTATCACCGCAGACCGGTTATATTCCTCACAAACGGCTTTGAAACGAGGATAAAGGATAACCTCTACCCCGAGCGCAGAGTAGCGTCAATATACTCAAAGCGCGACCTTGAAAAAATGTTCGGCCTTCAGACTATGAGAACAAGTCTGAAGAATATAACCATAGATAAAAACATAGCCGGCAGATATTATCAGGAAGGCGCGATAAAAGCGGTATGCGACTCATTTGATAATAAAAACAGACGCAAGGCCCTGCTTGTTATGGCAACCGGCTCCGGCAAAACAAGAACCGTAATCGAGCTGTGCGATGTTCTTCTTCAGCACGGCTGGGTAAAGAACATTCTTTTCCTTGCTGACAGAAACTCGCTTGTAACCCAGGCAAAGCGCAGCTTTGTTAATCTGCTGCCCGACCTCTCCTGCACCAATCTCTGCGAAAAAGGCTCCGACCCGCTTGCAAGGTGCGTTTTTTCAACCTATCAGACAATGTATAATGTGATAGATAACGCAAGAGACGATGAGGGTAAGATATTCACAGTAGGTCATTTTGACCTGCTTATATGCGACGAGGCACACCGCTCAATATACAATAAATATCAGGATATATTCAATTATTTCGATGCTCCTCTTGTGGGCCTTACCGCTACGCCCAAAGATGAAATTGACAAAAACACCTATGAGGTGTTTGAACTTGAGAACGGTGTGCCGACTTACGGCTATGAGCTAGCTCAGGCGGTAAAAGACGGCTATCTCGTTGACTTTATGAGCGTTGAAACCGTGCTGAAATACGTGGAGCAGGGCATAGTTTATGATGACCTTTCCGAAGAGGATAAGGAAGCATTTGAAAACACATTCAAGGATGAAAACGGCGAACTGCCCGACAGCATAAATTCATCCGCGCTCAATGAGTGGATATTCAATGAAGATACCATAAAGCAGGTGCTTCATATCCTGATGACAGACGGCCTTAAGATTGATTACGGCAACAAAATCGGCAAGACAATCATATTTGCAAAAAATCACACTCACGCCGAAAAAATACTTGAGGTATTTAACAAGGAATACCCCAACCTCAAAGATTACGCAATGGTAATCGATAACTATATCAAATTCGCTCAGAGCGCGATTGATGAATTCAGCGACCCGAAGAAAATGCCGCAGATAGCGATATCCGTTGATATGCTCGACACGGGCATAGATGTGCCGGAAGTGCTTAACCTCGTATTTTTCAAGAAGGTAATGAGCAAGGCAAAATTCTGGCAGATGATAGGCAGAGGCACCCGTCTTTGCCCGGGCCTGATTGACGGCGGCGACAAGCAGAAATTCTATATCTTTGATTTCTGCGGCAACTTTGAATTCTTCCGCATGAACAGCGGTAAACCCACGATGAATATGCTTGCCCTTCAGGGAGCGATATTCCGCCTGAAAGCTCAGATTGCTTATAAACTGCAGGATATAGCATACCAGACAGAGTATCTCATCGGCTTCCGCAAAGAGCTCGTTGACGATATGGTGAGAAAAGTCCGCGAACTTAATAAAGACAATTTCGCCGTAAAACAGCATCTCAGATATGTTGAGATATATGCAAACGAGGAGAATTATCAGACTCTTACCTATGAAGATACGCTTATGATGGAGCAGGAACTCGCTCCGCTGATAATTCCCGATGAAGACGATGCGAAGGCAGTCCGCTTTGATGCGCTTATGTACGGCATTGAGCTTGCATACCTTGCGGGCAAAAAGTTCAGCCGCCTTCGCAGCGACCTTTACAAGAAAGTCAGGGCTGTGGCGAGCGTTGCGAACATCCCCGAAATCATGGCAAAATCCGAGCTGATAAACCAGATTCTAAATACCGATTATATCGACAATGCCGGTATCAACGAATTTGAGCATATCAGAGAAGAGCTCCGTGATCTTATCAAGTATATACCCATAAACAAAATAACTTATGATACCAATTTTAGCGATGAAATTCTCTCGCAGGAGTGGAACGGCTCCGATCTTGAAAACGATGACCTTAAGAATTACAAAGCAAAAGCCGAGTTTTATATAAGGCAGCACACAGACAGCGGCGTTATTTCAAAGCTCAGAGGCAACATTCCGCTTACTCCCGATGATATCAAGGAGCTTGAAAAAATACTTTGGAGCGAAGTCGGCACAAAGCAGGATTATGAAAACGAATACGGTCAGAAACCGCTCGGCGAGCTTGTGCGTGAAATAGTCGGCCTTGATATGAACGCGGCAAAAGAGGCGTTCTCCGAATATCTTGACGGCGCCGCTCTCGACAGCAGACAGATTTATTTCGTAAACCAGATTGTTGAGTATATAGTCCATAACGGTATGATGAAAGATTTGAGTGTTCTTCAGGAATCACCCTTTACCGATAGGGGCAGCATAGTTGAAGTGTTCACCGACCTTTCCGTATGGGCAGGGATAAAGAAGATTATAGATAAGATTAACGCCAACGCCGCGGCATAATGATGTTTGAGGGGGATTTGAATGATTTCAAAAATAGTTTTAAAAGGGGTATCAAGTTATAGAAAAGAGGCGGTGCTTGATACTGATAAAAAAATAAACTTGCTGTACGGATTTTACTATAGAAAAGTATTCCGAGGAGAATGCATTATATAGGCTAAAACGCAATGATTCGGATGAAGATATCTTTAAAACCTTGAGCGAAGGTGAAAAAATGGTAATAAGTTTTCTCTACTTTATTGAATTATGCAAGGGTGTATGCCATAATGCCTCCTTTTTACTAAGGAAACGCTGATTAAATCGCTGCACTCATAACGGCGGCATTTTTTCCGCCTGATTTTGTCTCAAATCTTGAAATAAACAAATTATTTCTGCAATTTTTCGACTTCATCAGTCAAAAAATCTGCTCACCGTTCTAAACACCTCGATTAATCAGCGTTTCCCTAAGCATTTTCATTGATGAATCCGGAGACTTCGGGGAATATGATTATAGATCCCCCTATTAAATTAATAAAAAATCGCAGAAAGCAAGGTTTTTCCTTATCTTTCTGCGATTATCTTATTTGTTATATTGAGCGTTTGTATTTCAAATAAACGAAACCATGCAAACCGGTATATAGTTTATTCCGTTCTCCTGTTCAAAATCCTTGGTATGTACGACATATGGTGATATAGCGCAAATCCCCGTTCGCATAAGTGATTACCTTTGCTGTTTTCAAAGTTGCAAAAGCTCCGCTTTGTTGTTTTCGAATAATAACAGCCCGCCGGGTGAAAAAAAATCTTCATCATCCGCTGTCAGATTGCCGCTTTCAACGGCGAAAATCGCGTTTTCATGGTCAGCGAGTATTCCCCGCCATCCGTCATGAGTAAGTATTTTAAGGCTTGTGCACTCTTTTTCAAGCGCAACGCTGTCGGGAGTGACAATTTTGAGCAAAAAGGTTTTCATTTTATTTCGCCTTTCAGCTTTGCAGCCTTTTGAAATACATCTTCAAGTGTGCCCGTGTTATAGAAAGCCGCCTCCGGCAAGGAGTCGCATTCGCCGTCAATTATCGCGGCAAAGCCGCTGACCGTGTCTTTAACCGGAACATATTTTCCCGGTGTGCCGGTATATTTTTCGGCAACGAACATCGGTTGTGACAAAAATCTTTGAACCTTTCTTGCCCTTGTTACGGTCAGGCGATCCTCTTCGCTGAGTTCTTCGATACCTAAAATCGCAATAATATCCTTTAGCTCGGAATATTTCTGCAATATTTCCTGAACTCTTCGGGCAACCCTGTAGTGCTCATCCCCGACAATATCGGGCTGAAGAATGTTTGACGTTGAGCTGAGCGGATCGATAGCGGGGTAGATGCCTTCGCCGGCTATCTGCCGTGAAAGCACGGTTGTCGCGTCCAGGTGAGAGAATGTTGTCGCGGGCGCCGGGTCTGTCAGGTCATCCGCCGGTACATAGACCGCCTGAACGGATGTTATTGAGCCGTCTTTGGTTGATGTTATTCTCTCTTGTAAATCGCCCATCTCTTCACTTAGAGTCGGCTGGTAACCGACGGCGGAGGGCATCCTGCCCAGAAGGGTTGAAACCTCGCTGCCCGCCTGAACAAAGCGGTATATATTGTCAATGAAAAGAAGAACGTCGGTTTTCATTTCATCACGGAAATATTCCGCCATTGTCAGCCCTGAAAGGGCGACCCTCATCCTGACGCCCGGGGTTTCGTTCATCTGACCGAAGACCATGGCGGTTTTATTGATAACGCCGCTTTCTTTCATCTCGTTCCACAGGTCGTTGCCTTCTCTTGAACGTTCGCCTACGCCCGTGAAAATCGAATAACCGCCGTGCTCGGTCGCCATATTGTGAATAAGCTCCTGTATCAGCACGGTTTTACCTACGCCTGCGCCGCCGAAAAGGCCGATCTTGCCGCCTTTTTGGTACGGTTCAAGAAGGTCAACGGCTTTTATGCCTGTTTCAAGCATTTGAGTGTCCGGTGAGAGGAATGAGAAAGCGGGCGGGCTTTTATAAATAACCCGTTTTTCAATCGTTTCGCCCTCTGCAGGGGAGAGAACACTGCCGTCAATTGTTTCGCCCAGGACATTGAAAAGATGCCCGAGCACATGTTTACCAACAGGCACTTTTATCGGGCTCCCGGTCGAGCGCACGGGCATACCTCTGTAAAGGCCTTCGCTGCCTGAGAGCATGATGCATCGCACCACACCGTCGCCTCTTTCCTGCGCGACTTCCATGACCTTTCTTTTGCCGTTGACTCTTACAACCAGAGCTTCGTTGATTTTGGGGTAAGGCGGCTGCTCAAAGCGCACGTCTGTTATTGAACCTTTAACCTGTATAATTGTACCCGTCAAGGTTTATCATCTCCCTTTATGCCGGCAGTAATTTCAGCAATTTCGTTGGTAATTGCGTTCTGCCTTAAGTGGTTATACTGCTTTTCCAGCTCTTCAAGAAGGTCGGCTGCGTTACTGCCGGCTGAATCCATTGCCAGCATACAGCTGCTCTGTTCGGCGCAAAAGCTGTTTAAAATTGCGTTGTTTATCACTGCGGCAAGGTATATTTTAACGACGCGCTCCGTTATTACGCTATTATCGGGCAAAAGAACAAATGACCGTTCCGTTTCGCTTTCAATACTTTCAAGCGGAAGAAGGCGGGTGAAAACCACCGCTTCTTTATTTGAACTGAACTGTGTGTATAGAAGACTGACTTTTCCGGTTCCCTCGTTTTTGAACAGCTTTTCGCAAAGTGAGCAAACCCGGTTTAACTCGTCTTCGTTTGGTTTCGCACCGCTGTTATTAATGCCGGTGAAGGATATTTTCTTTTCTCTTAGCAGCTTCTGAGTGTTATTGCCCATGACAAACAGCTCTGTACTTTTGTCATTCGATTTTAGCTTTGCCGCGGTGTTTGCGATTTCTTTACTGTAATCGCCGTTAAGACCTTTTCGCGAGCCGATGACAATAACCGCGTTTGAGCCGCTTTTTTGCCGGGTATATTCGTTTTGAACGCCGGTTTGAGCCGATACCGCGCCGACTGCGCGCCTTGAGGCGTCAAGATATTCGGCGGAATATGCAAGCTTATTTTTGAAATTTGTGAACATTGTTGAAGCGATTAGATACATTGCATTGACTATTTTTTTTGTATCGTTAACGCTTTTTATTCTGTTCTTTATTTTTCTTATGTCATCCATTAGTCATTACTGCCGCTGTTTCTTCACCGGCGGATTTTATTATATCTGCATACTCATCTGTGAGCCTGCCGTCATTGTCGATAGCCGCGCAGATTTCACTGTGTTCATTTTCAATTTTTTCAAAAACTGTGTTTAAGAAATCCGCAGTATTTTTATAGGGTATTCTTTCCGTAATATTTCCCAAAGAAAGAATGAGCATAATTACCTGACGGTGACGGTTAATAGGAGAATGCTGCCTTTGCTTCAGCAAATTCATAAGGCACTTGCCGTGGCGAAGCTGAGTTTTTGTTATGTCGTCAAGCTCGCCGGAAAACCTTGTGAAGGATTCGAGCTCGCTGTATTGGGCAAGGTCAAGCCTTAACGAACTGCATGCCTTTTTAACGGCTTTTGACTGCGCCGCGCCGCCAACGCGTGATACTGAAATGCCTACATTGACCGCCGGTCGCTGACCGTTAAAGAAAAGGTCGCTTTCAAGAAAAATCTGACCGTCCGTTATGGAGATTACATTTGTGGGTATGTATGCTGAAATATCGCCTGCCTGTGTTTCGACAATCGGCAGCGCAGTCAGGCTGCCGCCTCCGTTGCGGTCACTCAGCCTTGCGGAGCGTTCAAGCAGGCGTGAGTGCAGATAGAACACATCGCCGGGGTACGCCTCACGCCCCGGACTTCTGCCTAAAAGCAGGCTGATGGTTCTGTAAGCTACGGCGTGCTTTGACAAATCGTCATAGACAATCAGAGCGTCTTTGCCCTGATTCATAAAGTATTCCGCTATTGCCGTGCCGGCGTAGGGGGCAATATATTGAAGCGACGGAGCGTCCGAAGCCGCCGATACAACAACGCAGGTGTAGTCCATTGCGCCTGCGTTTCGCAGAGTTTTTACAATTGAAGCGACGGAGCCGGCTTTTTGACCGATAGCCACATAGACGCAAAAAACATTTTTGCCCTTCTGGTTCAGAATGGTGTCAATGGCAATCGTTGTTTTACCCGTTTGGCGGTCGCCTATAATCAGTTCCCTCTGCCCTCTGCCGATAGGGAACATTGAGTCAATGGCAAGAATACCGGTTTCAAGCGGGGTGTCAACCGGCTGTCTGTCAATTATCTGAGGCGCCGGCGTTTCAATCGAGCTGTAAAGGGATGAGAGAATTTCACCTTTATCGTCAATGGGTACGCCCAAAGGGTTAACAACCCTGCCGATAAACGCTTCACCGACGGGAACACCCGCTTTTTTGCCGGTTCTGTAAACGGCGTCGCCCTGGTTTACATCATAACCGTCGTCAAAAAGAATGCAGCCGATGCAGTCGGTCTTAAGGTCTGAGACCATGCCGCTGACGCCGTTTTCAAAAAGAAGTATTTCGCCGTATTGCGCGTCGCCAAGGCCGCTGACCATGGCTATTGAGTCGCCTACGGAGATTACTGTGCCGACCTGCTCTGGGATGATATGCATACGCCAGTCGCCTATGGCGGAGCGTAAAATGGGGATCAGCTGACTGCCCGGTGTTATTGACGAAATATAGTTTTTAAACTGGCGGATTCGCCCCTCTTTAGTCCAGTCGTATATGTCGTTGTTGATTTTTAAAATAAAGCCATTTTTGATGTGTTCATCAGATTTGAACGCAAGCCTGACATCCCCGTATTTTGCCTTCAGAAAGTTTATCAGTTTTTTAGTTTGCTCATCGTCCGGCTTTGTGTCAGAATAAAGGTAAGCAATCAATGCCTGATTCATGGATTATTCACCGCCCTCACCGGCATCGTCAAGGAACATATCATATGCTTCGCTTGTTGAACCGAGGACGATTTTCGCCGCCGTTTCTTCAACAAGGCTTTCAATTTCACTGTAAGCGCTTTGGATAATGTCCTCTTTTTCTTTCTGAGCGCGTGCGCGTGCGTCCATTATGATGCTGTCGGCTTTCTGATTGGCGCCGGCAATGATTTCACTGCGCTTTGCCGCCGTTTCACTTTCAAGTTTTCCAAATTTTTCTTTAAAATCGGTTTCCAGGCTGTTAAGTTTTTCTGTGTATTCTTTGATAATTTCATCCGCTTTTTTTGCTTTTTCTTCACTGTCCGCCATGGCTTTGTCGATTTTTACATTTCTTTCATCAATAATCTTTTTGACGGGATTATAAAGGATAAAATAAAGAGCGGCAAAGAGTATGGTGAAGTTCAGCATATGAAGCAGGATCTGCTGTATATCAATATTTAAAGGCATAGTAACCTCCGGTTGTTTCATCAAAGAACAAAGATGATAAGAATAGCAACAATAAGGGCGTAAATGATAGCGGTTTCAATGAAAACAAGGCCTAACATAACGTTAGTTCTGATGTTGCCGGAGGCTTCCGGCTGCCTTGCAATTGATTCACTGCCTTTTGAAATTGAAAGACCCATGGCAACGGCGCCGAATGACGCTGCCAGACCGACCAGAATTGCGGCGGCAAGCGCCTTAACCTTTGTGGACGAACTGTCTTTTTCGGCGCTTTCCTGCTGTGTTGCAACAACTTCGTTCTCTTCGGGCGTATCAACGGCAAACACCGGCGCCGACAGCGAAAAAAGAATAACGGCGACAGCCAGAACCGAAAGTAATCTGATAATTGTTTTTTTCATTTTATAAAACCTCTTTCTGTTTTTTGTTTTTATTTTTTATTCCTTATTTTCTTTTTTTTACTTGACTCGCCATAGAAGGTTGAAACAAGCATTGTCAGCACATATGTCTGTATAACAGCGTGAAGCACTGTGAACATAACGCCGACGATGACCGGCAAAACATAGCTCGTTACGGCGTAATAGTAAACCAGCTCTGTTACAAGAGCGCCGCTTAACAGCGCGCCGAAAAGGCGGAAAGACATTGAAATCGGCAGTGAAAAATCTTTCAGTGCGTTGACCATACCGCCTATCCCGCCGTTTATCGTGCCGCCGATAAGTATGACCGAATAGGACAGAACACCCATGGCGATGGCTCCGTTGATATCGGCAAGCGGGGCGGGGAGTGAAACGGAATGCCCTGCCGTTGTAACCGCCTGAAAACCGAAAAGCTCAAAAAGTGTGCTCACAAAAATGTAAATGCCTGCCGCGAAGATATATCCGCCGATAAAATGCGGCTTTACACTGCTGTTTTCATTTGCGAGCGAAGTGAAAAAGCCGACGGCTTTTTCAAGCAAAAACTGAAATCTACCTGGGCGGTCATTAAACCGCGGCACGGCAAAAATCCTGATAATGACAGCGGATATTATCAGAAAGCCGCTGACACAGAAGGCTGAAATCAGCCCTGGATTTACTTCAATAATTCCGAAAAGACTGATTTTTCCTTTTTCGTGCAGCACGGCGTCCGTCATAATCTCGGTTATACTTTCGCCGCTTTTATTGCCGTGTGTAAGGATTATACCGGCAATTAGCGCTATAATAATTACCGAAAAAATGACAATACTTGTGATTTTTTTCTTTTTTGTCAAAAATATCACCTGCCTGTTATAGTTAAATGGTTAAAATTTCAGCCGGTCGAAAAATTGTGTCTCAATGTTAAAAAGTGCAAGTAACCGCAGGCTTTGTTAAGCTGCGGTTAAAAGCGTAATGTGATTTAATTATTTAAGTGAAACAGTGTTATCTTGTTGACGGTGAGGTGTGAAGCATAACATCGTGATATCCGCCCTCAACAATGGATGTGGCGGAAACGACGGTCAGCTTGGCGTTCTGCTGAAGCTGAGGGATTGTTATTGCGCCGCAGTTGCACATGGTTGATTTAACTTTGTAAAGGCTTTTCGCAACATTGTCGGAGAGTGGGCCGGCGTATGTGACATAGGAGTCAACGCCCTCTTCAAAGCTCAACTTCGCTTTGCCGCCAAGGTCATAGCGCTGCCAGTTCCTCGCTCTGTTACTGCCTTCGCCCCAGTATTCCTTGACATAAATTCCGTTGACAAGGAGCTTTGTTGTCGGGCTTTCGTCAAATCTTGCAAAATATCTGCCGAGCATCATAAAATCGGCGCCCATTGCCAGCGCAAGGGTCATATGATAATCGTGAACTATACCGCCGTCGGAGCAGATGGGAACATAAATTCCGGTTTCTTTGTAGTATTCGTCACGGGCGGCAGCAACTTCAATAACCGCCGTTGCCTGACCTCTGCCGATTCCTTTTGTTTCGCGTGTGATGCATATTGAGCCGCCGCCGATGCCGACCTTAACAAAATCCGCTCCGGCTTTTGCAAGGAACAGAAAGCCTTCACGGTCAACAACATTGCCCGCACCGACCTTGACGCTGTCACCGTATTTTTCACGGATGAATTTCAGCGTTTTCTCCTGCCAGCAGGTGTAACCTTCGCTTGAGTCAATGCAAAGCACATCAACGCCCGCGTTGACAAGAGCGGGCACACGCTTTTCGTAGTCGAGAGTATTGATGCCCGCGCCGACGACATAGCTCTTGTTTTTATCAAGAAGTTCCTGGGGGTTTTCTTTATGCTGGGAATAATCCTTGCGGAAAACGAAATACATCAGGTTGCCGTTTTTATCAACAATGGGCAGTGAATTGAGCTTATGCTCCCAAATAATATCGTTGGCTTCTTTCAGCGTTGTTGTTTCACCGGCTGTTACAAGGCTGTCAAGCCCCGTCATGAATTCGGTTACATTGGTGTCGGGGTCCATACGGCTGACTCTGTAGTCGCGCCCTGTGACAATGCCGAGCAGCTTCCCGTTGCCTGTGCCGTCATGTGTTACCGCCATTGTGCTGTGACCAGTTTGCTCAAAAAGCTCCAGAACATCGCGAAGAGTTGACTTGGGACTCAGGTTTGAATCCGACACAACAAACCCTGCTTTATAGCTTTTGACCTTCGCGACCATAGCCGCCTCGTCTTCAATTGACTGCGAGCCGTATATAAAGGAGATGCCGCCCTCCTTTGCCAGAGCAATGGCGAGAGTGTCGTTTGAGACGGACTGCATTATGGCGCTTGTCATCGGGATATTAAGCATCAGCGGACATTCTTCCTCGCCTTTTCTGAACTTGACAAGGGGCGTTCTGAGGCTGACATTTGCCGGTATGCACTCCGGTGAAGTGTAGCCGGGGATAAGAAGGTATTCGCTGAATGTGCGTGACGGTTCACTGCAATATGTTGCCATTTTTTCTCTCCTGTATATTTAATTCAGATAGAATTTTGTTTGTTTTTATAGAGCGTAAAGACAAATTCAACGCCTTTTTCGCTTTTTACATCCGATTCCTCTGCGAGGATCCAGTTTTCGTCTTTATCAAGGTTCGGGAAAAATTTATCCGCCTGTTTTTGAGCATTGAATTTTGTGATATACGCCTCACTGCACAGCGGAACAAACTGGCTGTAAACCGAAGCTCCGCCGATTATAAACACACTGTCGGTGTCATATTTTTTAATTTCTTCAGTCAGTTCCTTACTGCTGTGAACAACTGTTACACCCTGAGCCTTCCAATCGGGATTATCGCACAATACAATGTTAACCCTGTCTTTAAGCGGCTCCTGTTTCGGAAGGGAAAGGAAGGTGGCAAGACCCATAACGACGACATTTCCGGTCGTTTTTTCTTTAAAAAACTTCATATCGCCCGGTATGTGAAACAAAAGATCACTCCCGCAGCCTATGCCCCAGTTTTTGTCAACGCTGACTATTGCCTTCATACTGCCTCCTGTAACACCGAAACATTAATTTGACGGCTCAAATGTCAAACCGCAACCGGAATTTTTGCTGTGAACTCGTGATATTTGTAGCTTTCAAGGCTGAAACTGTCTTTTGTGAAATCATAAAAATCGGTAACGGACTTGTCCATGATGAAAGTCGGCGCATCGAACGGCTCTTTAGTTATCAGTTCACGTACAATGGGTACATGACGGTCATATATGTGAGCGTCGGCAATGACATGGACAAATTCGCCCGGTTCAAGCCCGCTGACCTGAGCAAACATACAAGTCAATGCAGCGTACTGGCACACATTCCAGATATTGGCGGCAAGCATATCCTGTGAACGCTGGTTGAGGATGGCGTTAAGGCGGTTGCCGGTTACATTGAATGTCATGCTGTACGCGCACGGATAAAGCGCCATTTCACTTAAATCCGCGTGAACATAGATATTTGTTATTATCCTTCTTGAATATCTGTTGTGTTTTAAATCCCAGAGTGCCTTGTCAACCTGGTCCATTTGACCCTCCGGGTAGTTGTGCTTCACCCCGAGCTGATACCCGTACGCTTTGCCGATTGAGCCAGTTTCGTCAGCCCAGCTGTCCCAGACATGACTGCCGAGGTCGTGAATATTGTTTGATTTTTTCTGCCAGATCCACAAAAGCTCGTCGATAGCGCTTTTGAGAAAGGTTTTTCTCAGCGTAAGAATGGGGAATTCTTTGCTCAGATCATAACGGTTGACGACACCGAATTTTTTGATTGTGTGCGCCGGCGAGCCGTCCTCCCACCGGGGACGGACATCGCAATCGGTGTCCCATATTCCGTTTGTCAGTATGTCATTACATGTGTCTATAAACACCTTGTCTGCAAAGCTCATTTACTGCACCCCTGAATCAGAGTTTCCTAAGATATTACTGTATTATATCACCAAATAGAGCGTTTGCAATGATTAATTTGAAGATTTTTTAAAAATAAAGGAAACATTTCGATTTGAACAATATTTCCTTATAATATAAAATCGGCTTTTTGTTGAAGGCTGAATATGACTTGAATTAACCAAAGGCTTTTGGTATATTACTGATGCAAAAAACTGAAATAACGGCGGTGTCAAAATGTTAAAAAGCGGTCTTGTTTCCGTAACATTCCGTAATCTTTCATGTGAAAAAATCATTGACCTGTGCAAAGTCAACAATCTTAACGGTATTGAGTGGGGGAGTGATGTTCACATTATGCCCGGTGATTATGAGAAGGCGAAGCGTGTCGCTTTGCTGACAGAGGAAGCGGGGCTTCAGTCTTTTTCTTACGGAACTTACTATCATCTGGGTGATACAAAAGAAGAATCACAAATTGTTTCTTCAGCGAAAATAATGCTCGAAACGGCGCGCCTTCTTCATGCGGATACTGTCAGAATATGGGCGGGCAGAAAAGGTTCCGAAGAATATATGGGGGATGAAATCTCAGCTATTGTTCGGGAAACCTGTATACTGTCCGATACTGCGAAAGAGTACGGTATATATTTTTCTTTTGAGTGCCACCCGAACACGCTGACAGATAATTATTATTCATCGGTTGATTTTATGAAAATGATAAACAGGAATAACATTAAGTTATACTGGCAGCCGAATCAGCACCATGATTTTGAGTATAATCTCAATGCAGTTAAAATGATGAAACCGTATCTTACCAATGTTCATGTTTTCAATTGGCATGGTTTTCCCGAAAAAAAAGAGCCGCTTTTCTTTGCCGCCGATGAATGGTTGGAATATCTTAGAATTATTAATTCCGCCGGTGGAGAGCACCGCTGCCTTTTGGAATTTATGCCCGATAATCGTCCTGAAAGTCTGCCGCCGGAAGCCAATACGCTGAACGAATGGATTGATGAAATCAATAAAAAGTATTCAAGGTACGGAAACCGATAAATCTCCGTACCTTAAATTATTATCTGTATGAATTATCTTCCTGAGTTTTCCGCTGCCGAAATCATCGCTGAAATGAACGGAAGCAGGCGGATATGCTCAATCATCGCCCTGCGTATATTTCCTGCAATACGAAAAGCGGATTTATGAGAAAGCACCCGATTATATATAATCATTGACTGCAAAGCAAATAAAACGGCAAACACTCCGTTTGAAGCCCGATGGTTTTTTCTTTAATAGATAACCTCAGGATGTATTTTTTTATTTCATTTTAATTCGCCCGTTTCTTTTTATATCCGCAGTCGCAGTAAGGCCCGCCGCTTGCAAGAGTGTAATCTCTTATGAATTCGCTTGTTTTTCCTGCTGCAGTCATATCGTAATCAAGGTGACACATTGCCGGAATCAAATCATAAAGACCGTATTCTTTCATAAGCGTGCAGATGCCGCACTTTGAAAAGCGGGCTTCATATCCGCTGCCGTCGGGGTATGGAAGATAGTCCATATTCCAGGAATACGGATTTCTGTCCGCCGCTTTCAGCGCGGCGGTTTTCTTCATTGATTCAATGTCTCTTTTGCTGAATTTGCTTATTCCGCCGAGCCGGCAGAATAAGCGTGTCGGTAAAGTCATCATTGACCGGGAATAATATTCGGTCAGTTTCTCAACCGGCGGTTTTTCTTTTATGTTCAGAAGAAAAGCAATCAACACGGCGCAGTTTACAATGTTCATTCTGAATCGATCTTCCTTTTCAAAATCGGGAAGGCCGGATATTATTTCTCTGTATTTCAGCGCCGCTCTTCCGGCAATAATCTTTGCATCTTTTTCACCGATACCGAGAATGCCGGTAAGATTCTTCTGAAACGGTTTTTTATATAGCAGCCACATCCCATGCGGCATTCCTGCATATTTCATCCGAACAAACCTCTTTTTTTGTATGGTTCCGAAGACCATGACACAAATGTGTATCCTGTGTCGGATATTGCTTTTTCGAGAGTTTCGGGATTAAAACTGTTTTCAAGTATAAACACAGCCTCGTTTTTGCTTTTTGACGCCGATACTTTCCTGGCATCGGGAAATGTTTTTCTTATTGTGTCACAGATATGCGCCTCGCACATTCCGCACATCATTCCGCTAATCTTTACGGTTATTTTTTCCATTGCCGATTCTCCTTATCCAAGCGCAACATCAAGTGCCATCATCAGTGTGAATCCAAACGCAAACAGTATTACGCCGATATTTGAATGCTCGCCTTCCGACATCTCAGGTATCAGTTCTTCCACAACAACAAAAATCATTGCGCCCGCGGCAAATGAGAGCAGATAAGGCATTGCAGGAACTATAAGACCTGCGGCAAGCACGGTAAGAGCGGCGCCTATGGGCTCAACCGCTCCTGAAAGAGCGCCGCCGAGGAATGATTTCCATTTTGACTTTCCTTCCGCGTGAAGGGGCATTGAAATAATTGCGCCTTCCGGGAAGTTCTGAATGGCTATACCGAGTGAAAGTGCAAGCGCACCGCCGATTGTAATTGTTCCCGTGCCCGAAAGCAGACCTGCGAACACAACTCCTACTGCCATTCCTTCCGGAATATTGTGCAAAGTTACTGCAAGCACCATCATAGTGGTTTTTGACGCTTTGCTTTTGGGACCTTCCGCTTGTTGTGCGTATAGGTGAAGATGAGGTATAACGCTGTCGAGAAGCAGCAGAAACAGTATTCCGAGCCAGAAACCGATAACACTTGGCAGGAAAGACAGTTTTCCTTTGTCGGCGGACTGCTCCATCGCCGGAATAATGAGACTCCAGATTGAAGCCGCTACCATCACGCCGGAGGCAAATCCCGTCAGTGCGCGCTGCATTTTTCTGCCGAGCTCCTTTTTCATAAAGAAAACGCAGGCAGAGCCGAGCGCAGTGCCGGCAAAGGGAATTATCAATCCATAAAAAACATTTAACCACATAATTCAGATTATTTCAGAAAGTTAAAAATGATTTTATGAGAGCGAAAATATATTTGACAAAGTATCCGAAATGCTTTGAACTGTCAACTGTTCTTGATTCGGACATAAAATGATTGTATGCCACCTCATCGTTTTCATCAAACAGATCAAAGTATGAAACAACTTCTGTTTCATAGGTTTCAGGTTCATTTTCATCAAGTGTTATAAGGCGCACACCCTCGTCAATGCTGTTATATGAGCGGAAGCCCACGCCCGGTGTGTTAACCAGATCAACGCCTTTGTAGTTGATTTCATAGGAATTGACATGGTCGTGACCGAAGAACATCGCCATAACATCGCCGCGTTCCAGCACCGCGTCAAACTGACCGTTTGTGTAATTGGGCGGGCAGGGAGTTTCGCCGAGAGTTCCCTTTGATCCTTCGGGAAGAGTGTAGAATTTGCCGCCGTGTTCCACGCTTCCTTCAAGCTGCTCGTCGTGCTCATCGAGAGCGTCCCAGATTTCGGGAACGACAATGTGCTGGAACATAAGCGACGGTATTTTATGACCGCTTTCACGCTCCAGTTTTTCAGAGGTTGTCTTATACCACTCAATCTGTTTCTTTGTGACACAGCCGTAGCCGCCGAGGTCATTTTCGTCATTATAGTTGCCCGAGTCAATCATCCAGATATTGTTTACCATCTTGTTTTTGTCGGCCGATGAATAAACCGGAACATAATATGTGCCCAGGTTGCTTTCACCGAAATCTTCGCCCGCGCAGCCGATGAAGCACTTGTATTTTTCGTAGACCGACATCTGATAAGCCTTGTCGGCAGTAGTGCTTTCATCATCGTGGTTACCGTAAACCATAACTACCGGTATGCCGTATTTCTCATAGATTGACATGAATTCATTAATCGCGAGAGCGGCGTAAGGTTTGACCAGAGTAGAACTGGCGATATTGTCGCCGGTCAATACTATAAGGTCAACCGGATAGGTATCCAGAGCCTTTTTGATTACATTTTTGGTAATGCTTTTCATCGGGAAATGATCCTGCATATCTGAAATCTGCATAATACGGAATTTGCCGTCTTTACCGAATTGCAAATGTGTGTCAACTTCCTCGCTCGTTTTAGCGAAGGCAAGAACTACACAGCCCGAGCATATAAGAACAACGCTCATAATGATTGATATTGTTTTTTTCAGCATAAAAACATCCTCCTCTAAGGTTATTAACATTGTTATAACACTGTAATAATTTGAAATCAATAAAAAAAGAGTCTGCAATTATTTTTTTCCTGTAAGTAATGCAGAGCCGGAAAGCGCCATCCATTTGGATTCGCTTCTTGACATAAACATTCCGTTTGTTGTGTCAATCAATCTGACTTTCGCGTATCCCATATCTCTGAGCTTCTTGATGAACGCCTGCATATCGCCGTATTTGGACTTTGAGAATATATCATGTAGGGCGAAGGTGCCGCCCTTCTTAAGCGTGCGGAGCGTTTCAAGCAGATATTCCTGCCTGTCGCCCGGTATATTGTGATAAACATAGTTGCTTACAACTGCGTCAAAAGTTTCGTCCGCAAAGTCGAGTTTTACTGCGTTTCCGCTCATAAACACTGCATTTGAAACGCCTTCCGTTTTTGCGTTGTTTTCGCAGAGCATTCTGCTGAATGAAGCATATTCTTTACCCCAGCGGTCTATACCGGTTATTTCTGCTTTCGGATTGCGCTTTGCTACGGCAATTGCGAGAGCGCCGCTGCCGCAACCGACATCGAGACACTTCCCTCCTTCGGGCAAAGTGACATAACTCGCTGTGCCTTCTATTATCTGCCTTGACATCTGCCGTTTTCCGTTATATGAAAATGCGCGATACATAAGAATCATCCATACGGATACGAAAGCTCCGGAAACGGTGCCGAGCTGAAAAACAATAAACAGAACGGTTTTAAGAACTCCGGGCTTGAGCAGACCGCTCACGCCGAATACAATAAAAAGAATCAAGAACACTGCCGTCGCCGCAAATGCGGTCCAAACCATTCCTTTGGGCATCCAGTTTTTATAGTCGGGTTTCATATTTAACTCCTCTCCTCTTTTTCTATGCCTTTTTTGCCGTGACATTGAGCCAGGGTTTGCCGGGGTGAGAATGTATTTCAACATCTGTAAAGCCCGCTTTTTCAAGCAGAGCTTTCAGCTTTTCCCCTGTGTAAAGATTCATGCCGTCAATTATCTGTGAAAACTTTACGGATGTTTTATCCGTGCCTGTTGATTCGTTTGTGATTGCGAAAACGCCTCCGCTTTTCATAACGCGGTAAATCTCCGAAAACGCCTTTTCAATATTCTGCCAGAAATATACGGTTTAAAAAGCGGTTATAATATCAAAGCTGTCGTTTTCAAACGGCAGAGAGCAGAC